>DATEVL010000070.1:0-11936 GCA_035281845.1 Anaerolineales bacterium
CCCCCTCCCCCGCCCACGCGTCGCTGAGGCGTTCAGCCTGACGTTGCGTGCGCTGGTACAGCTCCTCGATCGCTTCCGCCTGATGCCTGGCCTGAAGGCTGAGCTGATCTAGCGCGTCGTAGTCAACCTGAATCGTTTCCGATGCTGCCATTTGCTGGAATTCTCCTCAGCGAAGGTCGGCCGATTGGACGCGACGACGCAACCTCATGAAGGTGCGGTTCCGCGCCTCGACTTAAGGGCGTCCCGGCAGGATAGGACCAGCATACACAAACAGGAGGCTTCGAATCAAGGTCACGGATGGGTTTTAGAACCCTCGGCTTCAGGGATCGCGGGGGCCTCCTGCACCCACTGCTCGTGATTTCCTTCACTGGGGGGCTCTGCTTCACCCACTTAGGATACAAGGGGACTTTCCCGACGTGTTTTGGCGGGTTCCCCCGTCGGGCGGAAGCGGAGAAGACATCCTGATGTCAGCATCCCCAGACCTTTCATCCTTCGGGCCGGCGCAGGGGCGAAGCACGTATCACCCCTACAACAGCGCTCGGCAAGGGGGACTACGGGAGGCGGCCCCTCCCTCCGCCGATGACAGTGTTCTGGTCATCGGCGGAGGGGTCGGCGGGATGCGCGCGGCCATCGATCTGGCCGAGGCCGGCCTGCATGCCTACCTGCTGGAGACCGAGCCGGCGCTGGGCGGGCGCGTGGCACAGCTCGGTTTCATGTTCCCGACGCACGATTGTGTGCTCTGCCGGGGCACCTCGGATCACGGCTTCGGCTGCACCCGACCGTCGATCACGCCGGCGCTGCTCGACCACAATCGGCACCCCAATATCACCGTCCTGACCTCGACCGACCTGGTGGCCTGCGACGGCGAGGCGGGCGACTTCCGCCTACGTCTGCGCCGTGCCCCGCAGTTCGTCGAGCCATCTCGCTGCATCAACTGCGGGCGCTGCGCCGTCGTATGCCCAGAGATCCGCCCCTCCGGCTTCCAGCTCGGTTTGAGCACGCGCAAGGCGATCGACAAGTCCGCCCCGCGCTCGATCCCCAATGCCTACTACCTTCTGCAGACGACGGACGCCTGCGCCGACTGCCGCCGCTGCCTGGCTGCCTGCCCTACCGGGGCGATCGACCTCGAGGCACAACCAACGGACCTCGATCTGCGGGTGGGCGCGGTCATCCTGGCGATGGGCTTCCAGCCTTTCGACCCCCGCCGGATTCCTGAACTGGGTTATGGCCGCATCCCCAACGTCATCACCTCGATGCAATACGAGCGCCTGGCTTCGCGCTCGGGCCCGACGGAAGGCATCGTCCGCCGCATCTCGGACGGCGCCATCCCGCGGCGGATCGCCTGGCTGCAGTGCGTCGGCTCGCGCGATCAAGCCAACCCGTACTGCTCCTCCATCTGCTGCATGTACGCCACCAAGCAAGCGATCCTCGCCCGCCAGCGGATCCCCGACGCTGAGTGCAGCATCTTCACGATGGACGAGCGCGCTTTCAACAAGGAGTATGAGCTGTACTACCAGCAGGCGCGGCGTAACTTCGGCATTCGCTACACCCGCGCCCGCATCTCGGCCGTCGCCGAAGATCCCGTCACCGGCGACCTTCATCTTCGCTTCCCGGCCGGGCGCGGCCACGGCGAGTCGCCGGCCGGCCAGGGCCCACTGACCGAAGAGCACTTCGACTTGCTCGTCCTGGCCGTCGGGATCCAGCCGCCACGCAAGGCGGTCGAGATCGCTCACACCCTCGGCATCAACCTCAACCCGTATGGATTCTGCGAGACCAATAAGTTCTCGCCGCTGGCCACGTCGCGCTCGGGCGTGTTCGTTTGCGGCGCCTTTGCCAGCCCGAAGGAGATTGCCGAGACGATCCTCGACGGAGCCGGGGCCGCCGCCGAAGCGATGTCGATGCTGCGCGGTCGACTCGGCCGGCGGACCTTCAGCCGCGGACAGCCTTTCCTCAACCACGCCACCGCCCGCCGCTTCCCCCGCGACGGCGACGGAACGTCCATCGCGCAGCATCCCCGAAGCCCTTCGACTGCGCTCAGGGCGGAGGGGATCGCCGTGGCCCTTTGCGAGTGTGCCGGGGAAATCAGCGATACCGTCGACCTCCAGGCTGTCGCCCGGCACGCCGGGACTCTTCCCGGTGTGCAGACGGTAGAGATCATCCCCCTGGCTTGCCTGCCCGAGGGCCAGGAGCGGCTGCGTCAACTGATCGCCGAGCCGGGGGTCAATCGATTACTGGTCGGAGCGTGCAGCCCCCGCACCCACGAGCCGTTCTTCCAGCGGCTGACGGCCGACGCCGGCCTTCACCCTCAGCTGAGTGAGATGGTCAACCTGAGGGAGCAGTGTGCCTGGGTCCATCGGGATGACCCGGCCGGCGCCACCCGACGGGCCTTCGAGCAATTGCGGGTCGCCGTCCAGCGTTTGCCACACGCCCGGCCGATCGACAAGGTCGAGCGCCCGCCGCACCGGTCGGCCCTGGTCATCGGTGGAGGGCTCTCCGGCATGACGGCAGCGCTATCGATCGCCGAGGCCGGTTTCGAGGTCTATTTGGTTGAGCGCAGCGACGCCCTGGGCGGGAACTTGCACCACGTCTATTACGTCGCCGAAGGCGAGAACCCCCAGCGGCTGCTGCGCGATCTGGTCGGCCGCACGGTCGCGCACGAACGGATCCATCTCTTCCTGCACGCGCAGGTCATCCATCACAGCGGCAGCGTGGGCGACTTCCGTGCCGTGATTCGCGCCAGGGACGGCGACGGCCCGCCGCGCGAGACCGAGCTGCGGCACGGGGCGACGATCCTGGCCACCGGCGGGGCCGAAGCGGCGACCCCACACTACCGTTTCGGCGAAGACCCACGCGTGATCCGCCAGTCGGCGCTGGAGGAGATCCTGGCCCATCAGCCAGAGCGGGCCGCCCGGCTGCGATCGGTGGTCATGATCCAATGCGTTCCCCCGGCGGCGGGGCCGGACTACTGCTCGCGGGTGTGCTGCACCAACACCATCAAGAACGCTTTGCGGTTGAAGCTGCTCAATTCGACCTGTCAGGTGGTGGTGCTGTACAAGAACATCATCACCTACGGGTTCCGCGAACAATACCATCTCGAGGCCCGCCGACGCGGGGTGCTTTTCGTCCGCTACACCGATGAGGAGCTTCCCCAGGTCGAGCCGACGCCGGACGATGCGACGAGGCTCTCCGTGAAAGTGCAGGAGCACGTCTTCGGGGAGACCCTGACCTTCGAGCCAGACCTGGTGGCGCTGTCGATGCCGATCGAACCCGCGCCAGGAACGGAGGCGCTCGCCCGGTTATTCGGCGTGCCTCGCTCGCCGGAGGGCTTCTTCCTCGAAGCGCATCCCAAGGTCCGGCCGATGGATTTCGCCGACGACGGACTGTACCTGGCCGGGATGGCGCATTATCCCAAGTTCATCGAGGAAAGTATCACCCACGCCAAGGCCTGCGCCGCGCGGGCCCTGACGGTTCTGACGCGGCCGACGATCCAGGTGGGAGGCATCGTGGCCGTCGTCGATCCGGAGAAGTGCACCGGCTGCCTGACGTGCGTCCGGACCTGCCCGTTCGGGATCCCGGCGATGCGCGAAGACGTGGCCGGGATCGGCGGGCTGGGTGGGGCGGCCTGGATCGACCCGGCCCGCTGCCAGGGGTGCGGCACATGCACAGCCGAGTGTCCGGCGCGGGCGATCCAGTTGGAAGGCTACCGCGACGAACAGATGCGGGTGGGCCTGGGAGCCTGGCTCGAGCCCTCGGTCGAGGTGGCCGCCTGATGGCAGCATATCCCGGCGCGGCCGTTCGACTCGTCGCCCGATTGGAGCAACGATCGTGCAGCGGCTGCCGCGAGTGTCTACCGGCCTGCGACGCTGGGTCTCTGATTTGGGTGTCGTCCGAACGGGAGCTTCTGCTCGATCCGTGGAGTTGCACCGGTTGCGGCGACTGCGTCCGCGCCTGCCGTGATGGCGCCCTTAGCCTGGAGACGGTGGCTACGCTGTGAGCGAAGGAACGGGCTTTCCAGGCATCGCCCCTCAGCCTACCCTGTCCCCGAAGGGGAGAGGGGCGGGGGGTGAGGGGGATATCAGCACCCAAGAGCCCGTCGGCGAGGCCCAGTCCAACCCCTTCGAGCCCCAGGTTACTGCCTTCACCTGCAATTACTGCGGTTACATGGCGGCCGACACGGCCGGCGCTCTGCGGGAACAGTATCCAGCCAACGTCAAGCTCATGCGGCTTCCCTGCACCGGCAAGACCGACGTCCAGTACCTGCTCGATGCATTCGAGCAGGGCGCCGACGCCGTCTTCGTTGTGGCCTGCAGCCTGGGTAACTGCCACCACGTGCGCGGCAACGAGCGGGGGAAGGCGCGCGTCGAGCGCACCAAAGTCATGCTGCAGCAGATCGGCATCGAGCCGGAGCGACTCGAGATGTATTTCGTCTCGGGTGGGATGGGCGCCACTTTCGCCCGCATCGCCCATGGGATGACTGCCCGGGCGCGCGCCCTCGGGCCGAGTCCGCTGGGATCCAACGCGACCGCGGTACCGGAGATCGACGCAACGACCTCCTCGTCCTGACCGTCAGCGATTCTTCAAAACGATCCGAATCACACCCAGTGCAAACCCCAACGATCGACGGCAAGGGGAGCCCCGCGCGTTCGCTCAGTCTCTACGCCGCTTCGCCCTCTACGCCCTTCGGCCTCTGCGCCCTTCGCCCTCTACGCCCCTTCGGGCGCCCCCAGGGGGCAGGGCGCCAAGGGCGGCGCACCGAAGCGATGCAGGGCGCCACGCCCTTCGGCGCACCCGGAGGGGTGAGGGCGGCGCACACCCAGCGTCCACCAGAAGGGATGCCCGAAGGTGTGAGGGCGGGGAGCACACGAGCGAGAGGGTTTCGTGGCGAGATGGGTCAGGCCGGAGGGACCAGCCACTCACCCTTGGCAACGGGTGAGGCCGGCCTGGGAGTTCTCGATCGACGGATCCAGGTCGAGGGTCCGGCGGTAGTACTCGGCAGCCCGCCGACAATCGCCCATGGTCTCGTAGACCTGCCCGATGTTGTCGAGCAGGTAGGGGTCGTCCACTCCTAAGGCGCCTGCTCGCTCGAGTAGGCCACTCGTCCCGCCTACATCGGCCGAGTGCTGGAAGTAGGAAAAGGCCGTTTGTAGGGCGATCCATCCACTTGTCGGGTCCAATTCAAGAGCTGCGCTGAAGTGGGCGTAAGCCGCTTCCGGATCTCCCTGGTCGAGCAGGGTCTGGCCCAGGGTTTGGTGGAGCCATGAATCCTCCGGGTTGGCGGCGATCCCACTTTCGAGCGTGCCTAACGATTCCGTCAACCGGCCCGAGTCTGAGTAGAACTGGGCCAGGCCGATGTAGGCCGAGACGTAGCTGGGGTCGACGGCGATCGCCTTCTGGTATTCGTCTTCGGCCGCGGCCAGGTCTCCCCTTTCCGCAGCCAGCTGGGCTGCGTTATGGTGCAATGCGGGGGCGGACGGATTCGCAGCCAGAGCCTCGTGCGCGACGAGCCATGCCGCCTCGAGCCCTTCGGCGTTATAGGTGGCGTCGGTCAACCCGTCCCACGCATCGATGGTGGCGGGTTCCAGGCCAAGAGCCAGGCGGAAGGCGGCCTGCGCCTTCGACCAGGCCTCCATCTGCGAGTAACGCCATCCCACATTCATATACAGGTCGGGATCTTGCACGATGGGATGGTTCCCTGCGCTTTCGAGCGCTAACCGCGCCTGGTCGGCGTCACCCATCCCCAGCGAGGCATCGGCTATGCTGACGTAGGCCGACAGGGCCTCGGGGTCGAGTTCGAGGATGTGCCTGAAACGATCGACGGCCTCGGCGTAGTAACCTAACTCATAGTAGAACCACCCGGCGCCGTCGTGAAATGAAACCTCATCCGGACCGGCAGCGACGGCCCGGTCGGCGAAGGCCTTGGCCGGATCGGTTTGACCATTGTCCTTCAGAGTAGTCGCGATCGTCCACAGCAGGTCATAGTTTGACGGATCGGCAGCGGCCGCCTCCTGGAGATCGACGAGCGCCGCATCGAGGTCACCCTGATTGAGCCGGGCCCGGGAATCGGCCAAGAGTTGATCGACCGTGCGCGTGCTCTCCAGGGAATTCGCCGGTGAAGTCTCCTCCGCCATGCCGGCCTGGCCCCCGCCATTCGAGGCGAGTCTCGACGCGAGGGCGACGGCGCCGATCGCGAGGACGGCGACGAGCGCGGCCGCGCCCCAGATCAGCCTGCGGCTGCGCAGCGGTCGGGCCTCGGCTGCCGCCCTCACCCCTAGCCCCTCTCCCGCTGCGCGGGAGAGGGGTTGCGGTGAACGCAAGCCCAACGCGGACGTGAAGGCGTCCGCCATTTCATTCGCATTCGAAAAGCGATCCTGGGGATCCTTGGCCAGGGCCTTGAGGATCACGCGTTCGACCGCTTCGGGCAATTCCGGGTTGACGGCCCGCGGCAGCGGCAGGGGCTCGATGATGTGCTTCACGATGACGGCCATCGGCGTCTCGGCTTTGAACGGGACGACCCCGGTCGCCATTTCGTAGAGCACAATGCCGAGCGAATAGATGTCGGTGCGGTGGTCGAGGGTGTCGCCGCGGCCCTGTTCCGGCGACATGTAGGCCGGCGTCCCGGCGATGGCTCCGGTCTGGGTCAGGTGGGTACCGCCGACGATCTTGGCCAGCCCGAAGTCGGTCAGCAGCGGCCACTCCGGTTTGGGCAGGAGAATGTTGCTGGGCTTGACGTCGCGATGGATGACCCCCTTCTCGTGCGCGTACGCCAGGGACGCCGCGACCTGGCGCAGCAAGACCTCGATCTCGGGCAAGGGCATCGGCCGCCCCAGCCGGTCGGTCAACGTGCCGGCCTCAACGTACTCCATGACGATGAAGGTCGTTCCATCTTGCTCGCCGTAGTCGTGTACCACCAGAATGTTCGGATGGCGCAACGCCGCCACCGCGCGCGCTTCAAGGCGGAACCGCTTGAGGAAAGTGTCATCCTGCTCGGCGAAGTAAGGCGGTAGGACCTTGATCGCGACGTTGCGGTCGAGCGAGGGCTGGAACGCCTTATAGACCGTCGCCATTCCGCCGCGACCGATTTGTTCGAGGATTCGGTAACCGCCCAGCGTCTGGCCGATCAGGTCAGGCATCGACGATCTGTCTCTCCGAAGGAAGGGTCATCCGCGTCGACCATTGTAGACCGCCAGATGCCGACTTGCCAAGCGCAGCCTTTGGGCGAAACCGATTTGACAGGAGGGATAGACGCTGATGGCGCGCCGACCGGGGAGTCGGGCGTACTCTTGAACCGGTATGCGGAAACTTCCCCGAGGCTCGAAGCTTCCGGAAAGTTCGCCGCCTGCCTAGCGCGTGAGCGCTTTCCAGCGGGCGATGGATCCCTGCCCGGCCGTCACCGATCGCCGGACGGACGCCGCCGAGGGCTTGGCCCAGTCGGGAGCCGGTACGTCGTAGTCGAATCCGGGCAGGGTGACGCGCTCGATCTTTTCCCCTAGCAGGTACTCGATGGCGGCAATCATTCCTTCGTCGTCGGGCGTGGCCAAAGTCCAGGCGACACCCTCGGCCTGCACCCGGGCGGTGCGCCCGATGCGGTGGACGTAGTCCTCGGCCTCGTCGGGTACGTCGTAATTGACGACGTGTGAGATGCCGTCGATGTCGAGGCCGCGGGCGGCGATGTTGGTCGCCACCAAGATGCGGACGTGGCCACGCCGGAATTGGTCGAGGGCCCTGACGCGCTCCTTCTGGTCGAAGTCGCCGTGCATCACACCGACGGACAATCCGGCTTGCCTCAGTTGGCGCGCCACGACGTCGGCGTCCTGCTTGGTGCGGGTGAAGACCAGGGCGCTCTCGACCGCCGCCCCGCGTAGCAACGCGGTCAACAGCGGAACTTTGAGGTGGGAGGGCACCGGGTAGAGTAGTTGATGGAGCGCTTCCGGCGGCCGAGCGTTCTCGATCTCGATCCGGGCCGGGGCTTTCATGAAGCGGTAGGTGAGGGCCTGAATGGCGGCCGGCATCGTCGCCGAGAAGAGCATCGTCTGCCGCTGCTCGGGCATCCTTCGTACGATCGCCTCGATGTCGGGCAGGAAGCCCATGTCGAGCATCCGATCGGCCTCATCGAGGACGGCGATCTCGACGGCGTCGAGTCGCAAGTTTCTCCGGCGGAGATGATCCAACAACCGGCCGGGGGTGGCGACGGCGATGTCGAGGCCCTTGCGCAGGATCTCCACCTGGCGCCGCAGCGGGTCGCCGCCGTAGATCGCGGCGACGCGAAGGTCGGTGAACTCGGCCAGCACCCGCGCGTCTTCTGCGATCTGCAGTGCCAACTCCCGCGTCGGGGCGAGCACGACCATCCTGAGTGCCCTGTGATGGGTCTCTCGCTGCGCTCGGGGCTGCGGCTCAGGCCGCGGGCCCTCCACGGGCGAGCGGTGCATCAGCCGCTGAAGCGACGGCAGGACAAAAGCGGCGGTCTTGCCGGTGCCGGTCTGCGCGACGCCAAGGACATCACGGCCATCGAGCGCCGGCGGGATCGCCCGGGCCTGGATCGGCGTCGGGGTTTCGAATCCCTGCTTGCTCACCGCGCGCAGCAAGGCCGGGTCGAGGTTGAACTGATCGAAACTCATTCTTGTGTGGTTCTTCCTTTTCTCCGGACCGCCCTAACAAAACACCGCTCCCGACCTGGGAGCGGTGGAGGGGCCGATCCTGTTCGCTGCCACGGATGATACCACGGGGTGGGAGAACCGTCAAACGGTCGCAAGTGCAGGGACGACCGGCTGCAACGCGACGTTTGCGCACGGCCGCTTCAATACCAAGACGGTTTCCCCGGCGGGCGCGCCGTCTGCCGCTCATAATAGAAGTCGGTCTTCCCCCGCTCTTGCCTCGCCGAGATCGCTGCCTCTCCGGCGACGCCGCCCGCCTGGGCTAGAATGCGGCAGGTTGTTGTTCAGGATCTCCTATGGTGGCCTCCGCTCCTCCAGCCCGATTCGCTGCCCTCCACCATCGCAACTTCGCGCTGCTGTGGGTGGGGTTGCTGGTCTCCAACGTCGGCACCTGGATGCAGAACGTCGGTCAGAGCTGGCTGGTGCTCCAGCTGACGAACTCGCCGCTATGGCTCGGCCTGCTCGGACTGAGCTTCGCCATTCCGATGATCGTGCTTCCGCTGATGGGCGGCGCGGTTGCCGACCGGGTGCGGCGCATCCGCCTGTTGTACGTGACCCAGGCCGGCCAGATGCTCCTGGCCCTCGCCCTGGGTGCCCTCACCGTCTCCGGGGCGGTGCGCGTCTGGCAGATCCTCCTGGCCTCGTTTCTTGGTGCGGTGCTGCTGGCTTTCGACAATCCGGCGCGGCAGGCCCTGGTCTACGACCTCGTCCCTCAAGAGGATCTGCTCAATGCGCTCTCTCTGAATGCGGCGACCTACACCGGCGCGGCGCTCGTCGGCCCGGCGCTGGCGGGGGTGCTCCTCGTACCGCTCGGACCGGCGGCGCTGTTCTTCATCAACGGCGTGTCCTTCCTGGCGGTGCTGTTGGCGCTGGCGGCGATGCGCGGCGTGCGCTCGCGCGGATCGGGCGGGCCGGCGACGCTCGGCCAGGCGATGCGCGCCGGGTTAACCTACGCCTGGCGGACGCGCTATGTCCTTGGGTTGCTCGGGCTCTCGGCGATGGCGGCGATCTTCGGCCGGTCTTACCAATTGCTGCTGCCGATCTTCGCCCGCGACATCTGGAGCGCCGGCCCCGCGGGTTATGGCCTGCTGCTTTCCGCCGCCGGTGCCGGCGCGCTGGTGGGCGCTCTAGGGCTGGCAGCGTTCGGCCGGGGGCGGCGCCAGGGCGCGTTGATGGTCCTGTCGGGTCTGGCGTTCAGCCTGTCGTTGATGCTGTTCGCGTTGAGCCCGGTGTTTCTCGCCGGATTCCTCCTGCTCTTCGCCGCCGGGGTCCTGGCGACGGTCTTCACGACCCTCATCTCCACCCAACTCCAGTTGACCTCCCCCAACCATCTGCGGGGGCGAGTGATGAGTCTCTACGCCATCACGCTCATCGGCCTGCCATCGCTGGGCGCGTTGGCGATCGGCGCCCTGGCCGAGCGACTGGGGGGCCTGCAAGGCGCGCCCGAAGCCGTCCTCATCGGCGGGATGGTGATGGGTGCGACCATGGTCGTGGCGGCCCCGGCGCTATGGAGGAGAGACACGAAGAGCTAGTGGCAGTGGTCGGTGGTCGGTGGTCGGTGGTCAGCGGTGAGGGCCAGCCGCCAGCAACGGCGAGGTCGGCATTTCAGGGCCGCGCGAAGACGGCCGTGAAATAGCCGCCGTAGCCGCTGGCGGAACGGTACATGTAGCCGAGGCCAATCTCGGTGTAGTTGGGGCTGAGCAGATTGGCGCGGTGGGGAGCGCTGTTCATCCACCAGTCGAAGGCGCGTTGAGGCGCACCCGAAGAGGTATCTCCGGTGGCGAAGATGTTCTCGCCAATCCAGGACCAGCTGTATCCCTCTCGCTCGACGCGATCACGCACGCTCGATCCATCGGAGCCGGTGTGGGAGAGGAAGCTGTTGCAGGCCATGTCGGTGCTGTGGACTCGGGCGGCCGACCGAAGCTGGCTCTGCAGGCTATAGGAAGCCAGGCCGCGGCTCTGGCGCTCCTGGTTGATCAGCCCAAGCAGCGTCGTTTCGAACCCCGAATTGCCAGCGGCGTCGCACGTCGTTGAAGGAGTCGGAGGTACGGGCGTACCTGTCGGCGTGGGCGGTCCGCCCGGTGTCGGCGTCTCCAGCCCGGAGGCCGAGGTCCAAGAGGCGGCGGGCGTCGGGGACGGCACCACAGGAGTTCGAGTCCGCGTGCGCGTGGGTGTGAATGTCGGTGTTCGCGTCCGGGTCCGAGTCGGTGTGAGGGTCGCGTAGACCGCGATGGTCGACGTCGCGCTTGAAGTAGGAGTCGCGGTGGCGGTCCAGGTCTCGGTCGATGTCCCGGTCGGGGTGATGGTGTCCGTAGGCGTGGCGGTGGCCGTGTTGGTTGGGGTGCTGGTCCATGTCGGCATGGCCGTGTCTGGAGGCTTGGGCTGGAATGCCGTCGGGGTGGCAGGGAGCAAAGCGGACACGGGCTGGAGATCGTGTGACGCCGGCGGAGACGTCGGCGCGGCCGGCAGGCCCCAATCCAGGCCGTACTCCGCTGCCAGCGCCTCGACCTGCCCTAGATCGAGCCCGGCGGCGCCCTGTGCAACGACGATCGCGGTGGCAAGCGAGATGGCGCAGGCCAGCGGCGCGGCGATGGCAAGGAAGGCGGCCTTCCACAGGCAGCCCCAGGCGCGCGGGCGACGCCTCAGGCGACCCGGCCCCTTGGCTCGGCGGATGGTGCCGGTGGACATGGGTTCATTATGAGCAGGTGGGGAGGCGGCTTGGAATAGCGCGAAAGGCCCTCACCCCCGGCCCCTCTCCCGCAGAGCGGGAGAGGGGAGCTGGGCGATCGCCACGCCGATGGCGTTCAACACTGACCTTGCGTCTCGCAAAACCTCGTCATTCCGGAAACGGATCACCCGGTACCCACGTTCTTCCAGCCACTCCGTGCGCGCCGCATCACGCGCGATCTGGCCTGGAGTGCCGTGTACCTCTCCATCAATCTCCACGATCAACTTCGCCTGGTGGCAGTAAAGGTCGACGATCAGAGTCCCAATGGGATGTTGACGGCGGAACTTCATGCCGAGCTGACGATTCCGTAGGCCTTGCCAAAGCACCATTTCCGCCTGAGTAAGGGGATGACGAAGCTCGCGAGCACGGGCGCGGACAGGGCGGCAGGTCTTGGATGTGCTTGATTGAGTCACGCAATCCACCTTCCTCAGCCCGACCTCCCTCTCCCGCTACGCGGAAGAGGGGTATGGGGTAAGGGTCGCTCCCGGCCCCTCTCCCGCAGAGCGGAAGAGGGGTATGGGGTAAGGGTCGCTCCCGGCCCCTCTCCCGCAGAGCGG
>DATEVL010000071.1:0-8313 GCA_035281845.1 Anaerolineales bacterium
AGGCCTGAGCCTACCTAGGCCATTCCCAGCAGCCTTAAGACAACCAGGATGACCACGATGACGATCAGGATGTGGACCACGTTACCGGTGCGAGGGATGGAGGGGACAAACCTCGGGCCGAAGAAGCCGAGGAGCCACAGGACGAGCAAGATGATGATGATCCAGGTAATCATGCGGTTTCTCCCTTTGAGCTACTTGCTCGATTGGGTGATGGTGGATGACGGTTCAGGTGATGCCCGCCGATCGCGAGATACGGAACCGACTCGCCAAGATGCCTCTGCGGGGTATGAACTCATCCTAACCTAGAGGCTCCCCGGCCACATCCATCGGCTGGGGAGTGTTTGTCTCCGCCGCTTGGGGGAGACTCCGGCGCCCCAGTGGACAGGTGAACGAGAGGGGGTAAGGGTGAGTTCTCAAAGTCATAAGAGCTGCCAGCCACCTGACTGTGCGACCAGGGTCGACGCAGTGAGTGGCTAAGGGGTGAGTTCGGGAGCGCTTGTTCCGAAGACTCTCAGGAGCTGAGGACCGAAGGCGGAAACCCCTAGGGTGCCCAGATCCTTGTTTCAGGGAAGATCGCCGACCAGGCGAACCAATAGGCCTCGACCGAGACGAGACGCGTAAGCTGCTGGCCGTGCAGCGGGCCGGCGACGGCGCGGCCGGTCAGACTCCAGCTGGATCCTGTCTCTCGATCACGGATTTCCCCCTCGGCCCATTCGAAGGTCAAGACCTGGCCGGCCAGATCTCGGCGATACGAGCCGCTCGAACCGACGTCCCGCGATTCGTCGACCCGGGCAGCATCCGTCAGCGAGACCGCGCCTGCTCCCCAGAAGATGACCACGGGCTGGCCGTCCGCATCGTCGTTGACTACTCGCGCCGAGCTTAGCTCCCCAAATGGATACGCCACCGCGCCGCTATCCAGGGGCAGCGCTGTGACGCGCGCCATCGGCCTCAAGCGGCCGTCCACTTCGCCCAGCACGAACGCGCGCAGCAGTCCGGGGAGATCCCCCGAAATCTCCATGCCGGCATACGGCGAGGTGCCGTAATCGCGGACGGCGCCGGTCGCCCGCGACAAGACTCGTGCGCGGGGATACTCGGCGCGGAAATCCGACCAGGCAAGCACCTGAGAAGGCAGGGCTGCCAGGCTCGACCCGGTCAGCTCACCGATGATCCCTTCGCCGCTGAGTTGCTGCCACCACGACGCACTTGAACGATCGTAGAGGATGGAGTTGCCAAATCGCAAGTTGCCGGTCGTGCCAAAGACAAACGGCGTGCCGGACAGGCCTCGCCCCGCGAAGGCCCGCGCCGATCCGGACATCGGGGAATATGTGATTGCGACGGGAACCCCGTCGACGACGGTGTTCACGACTTCGTGCCAGAGAAGGATGGGGAGTGGGTATCCGAAAGCATCGTCTGAACCGACGAGGGCGAGGACCGGCCAGCCGTCCCCCATCCAGGCGGAAGCCGAATCCACCGACTCATAGGCCGGCGACTCGATCGGTGGGATTCCATCCCGCGGCTGGCCGCCGGGAACAATTTCGCCGATGTCGACACTGTGCTGGCAGAAATCCGTTTCCGACCAACCGGCCAGCGAAAACGCGATCTCTTCCCCGCCAAACGGATCGGGGCACGAGAGCCCGCCGCTCCCCCGTCTGACCTGAGCCGTGGGCAACGGCGAGCCCGCCGGGCTATTCGTTGGCGCCGGCGACGGGCCAAGGGCGGTGGATGGCGCGCAGGCCGCCAGGAGCCACGCCAGGGCCAACGAGGGACCGAAAATAGACAACCCTGAGACCTTCACGCGCGCCGGACCTCGATGGGAGATCCTTGATTCATGATGGCTATTCCTTTCCATCCCCACGCCTGGCCGGCCATTGGACCCGCCTCAACGCCAGTATCGCCAGGCTGCCGATGATCAGAGACCCGAGAAGGAGAAACGGCGCCAGGCGGGCAACGCCGATGGAACTCACCGTCTCGGACGGCTGGTCCGAGTCGAACGCGGGGACATCGGGGGCCTGACCCCCGCGCAGCTCGGCCAGGACTTCAAGATACCGCGTTCCGTAGTTGCGGCTCGGCTCGACGTGCGAGTTCTCGCTGAACTCGTTCCAACTAATCAGTCCGATCGCGTCCGGGGCGGAGGCAAAAGCCGTTGCCATCTGCCTTCGCAGGGTCTCCCCGTCATTCCGTTCGACGACCCGCGAACCGCCGATGAGGCGAGCGTCGAACCCCGGTGCCGCCGGAGCGATCCACAGGCCTCCGTCGCGGTGGATCGTTTCGCCCATCGCCGTCAGCTTCTCTTGATAGCGGGGTGTGTCGAAGGGGTCGACGGACGACCAGTAGTAGGCGTTGCCATCCACCCAGCCGGCCAGTTGTTCGTAGTCTTCCACCTGCCGCTCCGAGGCGAGAAGCAGGATCTGCCCTTCGAGTTGCGAGGCTGCGAGAGCGACATCCTCGTCCGAGAACTCCCACGTTCCCGACCAGATGACGAGCGGCTTCCCGAACAACTGGAAGACCGGATGGTCGCCGAAGGTCTGCTCGAACCAAGTCAGGTCGGCGGCGACCCGCTCGACGGAGAGCGGATCGCGCTCGAAATCCAGCCCCTGATAGATGATGGCCAGCTGGAAGTCTTCCTCGGAGGCGATGGTGACCAGCGACTCCAGACGGGCGTTGAGGGCGTCGGTGCGCTTCCAACTCACGATGAAACCTTCGATCCCCGCATCCTTGGCCCAGCGCACATGCTGGCGCATGACCTCCGGGTCGCCGCTGGAGTAGCTTCCCAGGAGGGGCAGATCAGACTTGGCCCGATCCCAGGACCCGGGATCAAACCAGATGTAGTAGTACGCCAGGAGCGGAATCGGCCCGTCTTGGCTGAAGGGCGCGCGCGGCGAGGCGCCCGCCAGAGACACCGCTGCCAGCAGGGCCGCCGAAGTCAGGGCCAGGCGGTATCTCATGCGGAAGGCTCCTCGTCCGGCGGTGCCGCCCGGGTTGCGGCCGGGGCAGTCTGGCCCGCCGACGGCCTCCTGGCCCAGGGCAGCAGGTGCGGCCTGCCGGAGAAGAGAAGACCCAGGAAAAGCCCCATGCCGCCTCCCAACACCGCGCCGATGTCGAGATAGGTAATGACCGGAGGTCGCACCAACTGGTCTCGAGAGAGGACCACGATGGTGGGCACGACAATCTGCGGACCGCTCACGACCCATACGCGGTAGGTGCCGCGTGCCAGGTCGGAAACCTCGGCCGTCCGATCTGCGTTCGTGCTCACTTCCAGGCGTCGGCCGTCGGGGAACTCGAGGACGACCTTTCCTGCTACCGGTCCTCCGAAGAGCGCGTCATGCGGCTCGAATCGAGCCGCATACAAGAGAAGCGGCAGAGTCCATGAATCGGTCGCGTCTTCGGCCATGAGACGGAGTTGTCCTCGGTTGACCACGTTGCCGCCGTCGACCGCCACTCGCTGGACGGCGTAAACGACCGGAACGGACTCCAGTCCGGTGTCGCGCCGCAGGCTCCGCTCGGCGAGGATCCAATGTCGGCCTTCTCCCTCAAGGGTGAGGAACGTCCCGAGGCTGCTGCGCACAATCACACTCGAGACGCGACTGACGGGAATGGTTTCTCCGGCAAGGCCTCGAAACTCGAGTCGCACCTGGCGATGGAGGTTCATTCCCACGGCCAGTTGCACATTGGAGGTCAGTACGATCGCCCTCTCGGCCGTGAAGACATCATCCTCCCAGCGGCTGAACTCCGCCTTTTCTCGGCCTTCAGGGGATTGCCATGAGGCCACCTGAAGGTGATACAGGCCGGGCTCCGGACCACGGAGTCGGGCAACACCCTGCTCGTCCGCAGTGAAGCTCCATTGCTCGGGCTCGGGGATCTCACCGGAGAAGCAGTATTCGGCGGCCGATCGGCCCGGGGGAAGGTAGAGTGAACAAGGTCGAAACAGCCGGAACTGAAGGCCGGGGAGGGCCGGGACACTGCGGATTTCAAGGGACGGTTCGGATTGGGCGACCGGCTGAGGGACGGCAAGATCTGACTCGATGAGACGGGAAGGCAAGGAACCTAGAGGGTCGGTGGCCATCGGTGGCGATGCTGAGCCCGGTCGGCCGTAGGGGACCAGCAGGGCGGCGAGCGAAAGCAGGGTCAGCCACCATGGTGCCATCAGCGGCTGTCCTCCTTCCCTGCGGCCGCGGTTCCTGTGCCGGAGCGACTGCGCCAGCGAGCGGGGACCAGGCGGCGACCCCGGATGAGCGCAGCCACGGTAAGAGTCAGCGCGGCGATGTACGCGAACGAGTTGAAAGCCGGGTCGATGCCCCGCGCCTCATTGGCTCCGCGCCGCTGGGTCGACACGAGATGCGGGGCCCGCGGGGCCTGGTCGAAATCCAGGCCGCTGGCGATGCTGTTGGCGAGCGCGTCGCGCGGCGTCAACGGCTCCAGGCCCCAGTTGTCTTCGATGAACCGGAGGATGGAAGTGTACTCGAGCGTCGTGTGGTCGACGGATCCCCGCCGGGCGTAGGGGCTCACAAGCAGCGCCGGTACGCGAAATCCGTATCCCTCGTCGTCGACCTGAGGCGGCGCGACGTGGTCGTACCAGCCGCCCCAGTCGTCGTAGGTGAGCAGGAAGGCGGATTCCTCCCAGGCGTCGCTCTGCATCAACGCCTGGATCATCCCCCGGACGGCCCGCTGGCCGGCCAGGAGGCCTCCCGGAGGGTGCTCGCTCGAGCCGATGAACTTGACATACGAGACAGCCGGCAAGTTGCCCGCCCGGAGATCCTCGAAATACTCGTCCAAATCGGCGATTCTCGAATAGAGGTCGGGATCGTCGAGGTAGCGTTGGATGCTGAGAAGAGGGACCCATTCCACTTGGGCCGGCCGCGGCCGGCCGTCAACCAGGTCCCGGTAGTCGAGCCCGGGTTCGTAGTTGTCGATGTAAAACTTCCAGGAAATGCCGGCCTCCTGCAGCCGATCGAAGATGGTGGGGAAATCGCCCATCCCTTCCGGCGTCGGCTTGTCTCTGCCACTCCCCGGGCCGCCGGTGACCCAGAATACGTGGTTGAGAAAACTCCCCGCACCGGCCGAGCTGAAGAATCGATCGAACAGGACGTGTTCTTCGGCCAGGTTCCAGTAGTACGCCATCTCCTGGTCGTCGTAGTAACCCATGGCCAGCTGCCCGTCCTGATTCCTCTCGTTCAGGGCGTAGACAAATCCGTCCATGGCCCCGTCGTTGTACTGCAGCTCGAACGTCCGGCGGCTGTGATCGAGATCCTGAATGGGGAGGTCCCGGATCGCGAAGGGCTGGACGCACTCGGTGTTGAGGGGGTCGTGTGGGTCAACCGGCATGCAAGTCCCCGGCGGAATTCCATCTGCCCCGGGAAACGTTCCGAAGTAGTTGTCGAATGTGTGGTTTTCCTGCATCACAACGATGAGATGGCGGATCGGCGTGGCAGGGGCGACCTGCCCGGAAGGCGTCGCCGGCAGGAAGAGCAGGATGGGCAGCGCTGCCAGCCGCAACGTCCGCAGGGCTCTCATGGGCGCACCTCGTAGACCACAATGACCGGGGTGGAGATGGTCTCTCCCTCGGCAGATCGGAGCGGGACGGCTTCGACGTGGACCACACGGCCGTCGTATCGTTCGGCGTATCGCAGGATCTTGGCCGAGAAGAAGGTGGACCGGGATGCGGAGTAGGCGTCCCAAATCACGTACTGGATTTCGCCCGTGCGAAGGTCGAAGTCCGGATTGCGGATAGGCTGGTAGGCCGGGTTGCGGTGGAGAGGGTTCGGGCTGACCGAAAGTCCGAACGCCCTGCGATGGCCGTAGAACTGAAGAATGTTCGCCATCGACGGGCCGATGGTCATCAAGGTCGCGCCGGAGGGGGTGTTCTCGCGGATCCACAGTCCGGCTTCTCGCCCCCCCGGGACGCCGCCGGAGCCGGCCAGGAACCGACCGGTGGCCCTGGTGGCGAGACTTTGCCACGCAGGCATAAGGAGGGAAATCGCTACTAAGGACGCCAGCCCGAGGCGGACCCAGGAGGTGTGGATCTCACGGCCGCGCACGCGAAACGAAGGAGCCGACGGCCAACGGGTCAAGGTGCGGCCCGCGGCAACCGCCAATGGCGGCGCGATCAAGAGGAGATAATGGAAGCCCTTCACCGGCCAGAGCTGGAAGAACAGGATCGGGACCAGGATCCAGGCCGCCAGCAAGATCTCCTTTCGCGAATTCTCTCGCCGCAGCAGGAGGAAACCGAGAACCGCGGCGGCGAGCAGGGCCAGGCCGATCGAGGGGCCCACGACCTCCGGATAAAACGCCCAATCATGATTGGGCCGCCGCGAAAGTTGCCAGACCAGGTACTGCTGCGTCCGTCCTGCGCCCGCCCCTCCCCCCAGCGCGAGCGTCAGGGGGTAGGGGGCCACGACCAGTCCGAAGACGAGGAGCGAAAGGGCTAGATCCCGAAAGCGGATCCGCAGGCCGGGCGAGAGAGCAAGGAACACATAGACGGCCGCCAGCAGAACCAGACCCGTCTCTTTCGAGAGGAACACCAGGCCGAGTCCGGCCCCGGCGGCAGACAGGCGGGACGGCTCCTCGCCCGTGGCCAAGTCGGCGAGGAACAACAGCGTAAGCGTGGCGAAGAACGCCATCGGTGTGTCGAGAAGAAACTGGCGGGAGACGATCACGTGGTAGGGCATGACGGCCAGGAGCAACGCCGCCAACCATCCCGCCCACCAACCGTACAGTTTCTGCCCTACCCGGTAGGCGAGCAGGATCGTGCCAACGCCGAAGGAAGCCGCCACCAGTCGGCCGAGGAGGTCGCTGACTCCGAAGCGGAACAGGATAGCCAGGATCGACTGAGAGAGCAGAGGGTGCGCCCGAAAAACGGGGAAGATAGATTCAAGTTCGGGAGCCTCGGCCAGGGCGGCCGCCTGTCCCATGTACACGGCTTCGTCGCTGTTTAAGCCGACTGCCCCCAGGCCGACCAACCGCAGACCGGCTCCAAGGAGAAGGACGGCGACGAGCAGTCCGCCCCGCACGCGCGGTCTCGACGGTGCCCTTCCGCCGGCAACGTTGGGACGAGCTGCCGCCGTCGTGGCCGGGATGCGCGGCGCGATTTCCGGCTCGGGCGCGCGGAGCTCCTTCATCGATCGTGGCGAAGGGACGTAGAACCCCCCCCTGCGACGGAGACGGTCCAGCGTCAAGGTTGAAGCTCGTCGAGAAGAGCCTCGGCCCTCGCCCTCAAGTTGTCCGAGAGGGAAAGCAACAGGGCCTGCTGCAGGTCCTGCACGGCGCGTGTGATCGCATCCACCTTGGCGTAGGCCCTTGCCCGGTAGAAATACGCTCCAGCGTGCTCTGGTTCCAGGGCGATGACCTGGTCCATGTCGGCGGCGGCTTCGTAGTACCCGCCGAGCTTGTAATGCGCCCGACCGCGGTAGTAGTAGGCGTCGGCAAGCCCAGGCTGAAGGGCGATCGCCTGCGACTCGTCCTGAACCGCCTCCGTGTATCGTTCCAGCCGGTAGAGCGCTCGTCCGCGATACAGGTAGGCCTGCGCGTTCTGAGGATCGAGGGTCAGTGCATGGCCGAGATCTTCAACCGCCTCGGCGTACCGCGCCGCCCGATACAGCACGCGCCCGCGGTAGTAATAGGCGCCGGCATGCTGGGGAGCCAGGCCCACCGTCGAATCGAAGTCGGCGAGCGCTTGGGCGAGGTCCCCGAGTTTGTACCAGGACCGACCTCGATAGAAGTGGGCCTCGGCGTTCGTCGGATCCAGGGCGATCGCGCTGTCCAGCAGCCCCTTCGCAGCCGCGTAGTCCGCAGCCCGGAAGGCGGCGATGGCCTGTTCCAGAAGCGCCTGTGGGTCATCCTCCGTCAGACCCTCGTCCGCCGCGGGACCCTCCGGCACGGGTCCGAATGCAGCCGGGCTAAGGAACGAAGTTCCGGTGATGCCGGCACAGGACAGGATCGCCAGAGTCAGCGCCCCGTTCGCAAGGGCCAGACGGAAGGGGACAGAGAACCGAGGACCATGCGGTCCTTCGAGGTCAGCCCGGGATGTGATGTTCATTAGCCAATGTGCGGGGAGAGGGGATGGTCTCGGCGGCGGCGGAATCCCCGGGCCGGAGAAGAGAGGGAAGGCTCTTCCACCACCGGTACTGCTCGCTGGCCAGACGTATTCCCGTAGCTTCACGCAGACCCTCTTTCACTATCTCCGTCTCGGCCCAATGGTAATCCAAGTCACCATCACGGCTCAAGAAACCCTCGAGCGACCGGTAGGGTGGGAATCCATACGCGTCCTCGGAATTCTCGCCCAAGATGCGGAGGAGCGTCGACGGAGACATGGTCTCC
>DATEVL010000072.1:0-7754 GCA_035281845.1 Anaerolineales bacterium
AAAGGGGACAAGGGGGGAGGGGGCTGTAAGCGCCCCTCCCCCCTGTCCCCGAAATCGCTGGACGCCATTCTCGGCTGAAGGGATCCGCGGCCAGTGGGAAAAGGGTGTAGTGCTGTTGGCCTCTCGGGCCGCTGCTGCGGCGGATCGTTCGCTGAATCGCCGAGTGCCAGACTCCGCCGCTTTCCCTCCGCTACGCTACGGGATGCTCCGCGATCACGGGAGGGGGGAAAGGGGTATGAGGGGACAAGGGGGGAGGGGGCTGTAAGCCCCTCTCTCCCCTGTCCCCTGACTGGGCCCGACGCCATTCTCAGCTGAAGGCGATCTTGGGCAAGGAGTCAGGGGGAGGGGGCTATGAGCCCACCTCCCCCCTGTCCCCCAAGTAGGGCGCGCTAGAAAACGCGGCCGAGTTCTTGTTCCAGGCCCTCGGCCATCCCCTTTGCTTCTCGATCGGCTTGCTCGATCACCGCCGCCGCTCGGGAAAACGCCGCCGCCATCG
This sequence comes from Anaerolineales bacterium, assembly GCA_035281845.1. GTDB lineage: Bacteria > Chloroflexota > Anaerolineae > Anaerolineales > E44-bin32 > DATEVL01. The sequence continues at coordinate 497 of DATEVL010000072.1, forward strand.
CCGCCAAGGCAGGGATCACGGCCGCCGCCGCCGGGAGGAAACCTTGGCTGACTTCGCGCGCGAACGCCTCGGAGTCCTCGCCGAGCCACGCCGCCTCGATCCCCTGAACCGCGCCTCGCATTTGGCCTGTCGCTTCTTCCAGGAACGAAATCTGTTGAGTCATCGTCCCGATGACTTGGAACACCATCGGTCGGACGTATTTTAGGAACCCGGCCATCAACCGAACCTCCCCTTGGCCTCGGTCGTCGCGGCTTTGAAGGCCTCTATGGCCGCCAGGACGTCTTGCCCCATCTCGGCTGCCTTCTCCGACAGCGACAGGACCCGGGGAGACAAAGTGGAACCGAAGGCGCTGGCCAGCGCCTCGCCGGCGTCGCCCAGCAGGGCCCCTTCTCTCAGCGCGGTCGACCACTGACGCGTGATGGACGACAGCTCTCGAAGTTCTTCCGATGCCTGCTTGAGAATCGTCGCCATCTTCTCGGCATCGTCGTAGTCCATCTGGATGTCTGTGGTCATCCGCCGCGCCTCCTGTCCGGCCAGGGCCCGGTCATCATGTGCAGCCACCCCCATGGGGCCGCTTCGCCTGGCCGTGTGCCGCGTCCTTTAGCGTCAGTCCAGGACCGTGTCAATCCGGGCTGCCCTCGAGCCTCGAACCAACCAATTGACGAAGTTTCGCTGGTGCGATCGGGCTCGCCTGTGGCGCCTCACCGTCCGATTCCTCGTCCACGAGCCACAAACCTTCGCCCGTCTCCAGCCAGGCGAGGCTGGTTGCGTCGGCCGCAGCCTCCGCCGGATCGGCGACGATCAGCAGCAAGACCAGCCGGCGAGCCTCCTTCAGCAGGTCTGCCACCGGTCGAGGTCGCGGCGTCGCTGCGCCCTTCTTGGCGGTGCCTCGCTTGGTGACGGCTTCTCGTGTCGGGCTTTCGCCAGCGGTGCTCAGGATTGCGCTGATCGCTTCCTCTCGATCGGCAAGCTCGGCGAAGACGTGCCGGCCTTGAGCGTCAACGTGGTTGCGGGTGATGCATTCGGGCGTGAAGCTGAAGATCACCGACGGATCGGCGTGGCCCTCGTAGACCTTGCGCACAACGCAAACCCGCTCTGGTGAGAGGGCCGCCGACAGAGCGTAGGCCAATTGTGAGGTTACGCCGGAGGCCTCCTCAAACGGCAGCGAGAGCAGCAGCCCCCGGTCCAGCAGACTCGCCTCGACTTTGGCCCAGGCCTGCTCGTCGAGCCGCAATTCGGCCAGCGATGGCGCCTTCTCCAACAACCGGCCGCCGGTCATGTGATTGACCAGTACGGCGAGCTCGGACGGCGACAGCGTGTAGGCATTCATCCTGCGCTCCTCGCCTACCAGGGCTTGCGCTCCTCGAGCATTCGGGCAAAGTCGTCGTGCCAGACTGGCTCTTCGTTCCCTTCGAACAGGGGCACCAGCTCCGCCAGCCACTTCTCTAGCAGGGGGGAAAGCCATTCGAAGTACGCGCGCTTCCCCTCGATGAATTCGTTGACCAGCTTGCGGTTGAGCAGTTCTTGGCCGGTCTTCAGCTCGATCAGGAAACGCGTGTTGTACCAGCCGCCTTCGCCATTCAGGAGTAAGGAGACCTTCCCCGGAAACGGCGTATCCAGCCTCCCCATCGAGCAGTCCTGCGCGCCGTCCATCAGGGTGAACAATAGCCGGCAGCGGTCCGACTCGAGCATCCACCAGCATTCGCGACCGCCGCGATCCGCCTCGCAGTGCAAAGAATGAAAACCGTGCTGCTTGAGCAGATCGCCCAGGTAGCGCTGGACGATTCCCACAAAATCTCCGCAGTCGCCGCATTCCACGACGAGGTCCATGGTCTACGCGCTCTCCCCAAATGGACTACGGCTTGGGCACGGCATCTTCGAGCACGTCCAGGGAAGGACCGACACTGCCGCCCACCGCCCGACCGCTTGTGCTTGCCCGCCAATCTCCAACCTTGACCCAGCTGTCGCCGACCTGACGGTAGCCGTACTCGTAGCCGTACCTCTGCAAATAGCGTATCTCCGAGGCGGCGCCCGAGGTCGGGCGCAGGGTCAACGTCTCTGAAACCGAGTGCCCTCTCAGTTCGAATTCCGAAACGCCATGCTCGAGCTGGCCCTGCATGAACTCGCGGTTGATCGTCCAGCCGCGATTGCTTCCAGCCGCGTCGGCGACCCTCCACACATCGTCGGTTGTGCTGAATACCTTGCCGCCGTGCGCCTCGGCCTCGCCGATGTACCCGAGGAAGTCGCCCGCGGGGCTTTTGGCTCCCAACACGACGCGGTCAACCGTGCCGAAGCTGCGCGTTGACTGATCAGCGATGTACCGCGCCAGCGCCGTCTCTGCCTGGCTGCCGCGGGCGACGGTGCCTATCTCCATGGCCGCATTAAGCGCCGAGCCGGTTCGGGCGCCCACCTCTGCCGCCTCAGTGGTCACACGGGCGGCACGGGCGGCCTTGGCGGCCTTGGCAACCTTGTCTGCGCCCTTCGTCCCGAGCACGATCGAGCCGATGAACATCGTTCCTCGGCCGACCGCTTGCCAGGGGTGTCCGCTTTCCCAGGCCTCGACGTAGGGCTGCTTGAGCGCCTCCCACAATTGCGGCGGATGAGTGATCCCTTGCCATATGCCTTTGGCGGTGATGATCGGGTGCCTGACGAGTTGCCACAGGCCGGCGCCCATATCCTCGAGTTCCGCCCAGGCGCCTGAGAAGAAATCGGCGACGCCGCCGAGAAAGCCTCCGGCGGCGAAGGCGGCGAACAAGGCCGCCGCCTCCTCCTCCGCCGCACGCATGCGGTCGCTGATCTGGGTGATCGTCACTCCTGCTTGCTCCAGCCCCTGATACAGCCGCTCCATGGCCGGCAGGAGCACCTCTCTGGCTTCCGTTTGGTACGCCTTCGCGCCTTCACCCACCCAGCTCGACTCGACGACGTCGGTCTGGGCAGACACCTTCCTCAGCAGAGCCTCCACGCTCTCGGCCTGCTGACGGACGGCGGAGGCCATCTCGGCCAGTGCTTCGTAATTGACCTGAATCGTGTCTGCCATGGAAACCTGATCGTGGGCTGGCAGGGGCGGCGCCCGCTCCCGCCGCGGCAGTAGGGCACGGGGAGTCGCCCTCTTGCCCGACAACAGATGACACCAAGCATACGGTCTTCCGGTGGCCTAAATCAAGCCCCAGTCCTCGGCTTCCGGCGAACCTCAACCCTGCCAGGGCGTCCTTCCTGGCGCCCTCCGACGGCTCCGAGACATAAGGCATCACCCCAAAAGCTCTATAATTCACCAGCTTTCAGGCGGACGCGGGGTTAAGAGGCCATGCCACGGGTTCTGCTCAGGGGCGGAACGCTCGTAACGGCAACCGGCGAGGTCAACGCCGATCTCCTCATCGACGGCGAGGCCATCGCCGCCGTGGGCCCTACCTATGCGGCGGACGCCGAGGTCGTCGACGTCACCGGGAAGCTGATCCTGCCGGGCGGCGTCGATCCTCATACCCATTTCGACCTCCCGATGTTCGATACCGTCTCTTCCGACGATCACTACACCGGGCACAAAGCGGCCGCCTTCGGCGGCACGACCACGGTGATCGACTTCGTTCCTACGCCGGAGCGCGGCCCTCTTCGAGCCGGACTCGACGAGTGGCACGCCAAGGCGGATCTCAAAGCCGCGGTGGATTTTTCCTTCCATATGAATATCACCCGGCTCGACGCCGCCATCCTCGAGGAGATCCCGTCCCTTGTGGACCAGGGGGTGACGACGCTCAAGGTCTTCACCGCGTACAACGGCCGGCTTCGGCTCCAGGACGGCGAGATCTTCCAGGTGATGCGGCGCGGCGCGGAGCATGGACTGCTGACGATGGTCCATGCCGAGAACGGCGACGTCATCGACGTGCTCGTCCGCGAAGCGCTCGAAGCCGGGAAGACGAGCCCCGAGTGGCATGCCCGCACCCGGCCGGCCTGGGGCGCGGTCGAAGCCGCACTGCGCGCCGTCGCCCTGGCGGCCCAAGCCGGATCGCCTCTCTACCTCGTCCATATGAACACCGCCGGCGAGGTCGATCAGCTGCGCTATGCGCGTCAGCGCGGCCTGCCCGTCATGGGCGAGACCTGTCCGCCGTATCTCTTCTTCTCGCTGGACGACTTACACCGCCCGGACGGCGCCAAGTGGGTCTGCTCACCCCCGCTGCGGACGGAGGTGGACCAGACCTCGCTTTGGCAAGGCTTGCACGACGGTCTTATCCAGACGGTCGGTACCGATCACTGCCCCTTCTTCCTGGACGGGACGAAACCGATCGACTACGAAGGTCACCCGATCGCTATCCCCGGGAAAGAGCTCGGTTCCGCCGACTTCACCAAAATCCCCAACGGGCTTCCTGGCGTCGGAGATCGGCTGCCGGTTCTGTGGACCTACGGGGTGGGAGCCGGCCGCATCACTCCCAGTCAGTTCGTCGCCCTCACCTCCGCCAACCCAGCCAAGATCTTCGGTCTGTTCCCTCGCAAGGGCTCTTTGGCGCCCGGCTCCGACGCCGACGTGGTGGTCTGGGATCCCGAGCGGACCCTGCGCTATGGAGTCCAGGTTGCCCAGCACCGTACCGACTACAACCTTTATGAAGGCTGGGAGCTCAAGGGGTTCCCTGAGATGGTCTACCTGCGCGGCAGCCTGATCGTCGATCACGGACAATGGCTCGGCCGGCGAGGCATGGGCAAGTTTCTCCACCGCACTCCCGGCGCGCCGGTGCTGTGATCCGTCCTGGTTCATGCCCGATCGACTCATAGGAAGCCTGATGACTCCGTTGCCTGAACTTCCGCCCGACGAAATCGGCCCCCTGGCATTGCGCCACAACTTCTGGACCTGGTCGGCGCAGGCCGAGGTCGACCCCATCCCCGTCGTGCGCGCCGAAGGCGTCCACTTCTGGGATGCCGCCGGGAAACGATACCTGGATTTCAACTCGATGATGATGTGTTCGAACATCGGTCATGGGAACGGGCGCGTCATCGAGGCGATCGTGGAGCAGGCCCGCCAGTTGGCCTTCGCCGCACCGGCGATGGCCACCAAGCCGAGGGCCATCCTTGGGCAGATGCTGACCGAGATCACCCCGCAGGGGCTCGATCGCTTCCTTTATACATTGGGCGGGGCGGAGGCGGTCGAAAACGCCATAAAGCTGGCCCGAGCCGCCACGGGGAAGCACAAAGTGCTCGCCCGCTACCGCTCCTACCACGGCGCCACCCATGGGGCCATGGCCGCCACCGGGGACCCGCGTCGCTGGGCCTGGGAGCCGTTGCTCATGCCGGGCGTCGTCCACTTCTTCGACCCCTATCGGTACCGCTCGGTCCTCCACCGCCGCCGGCCCGACATCGACGAAGGCGCCTTCTGTCAGGATTACCTCGACCAGCTCGAAGAGACCATCCGCCTCGAAGGACCGGGGACCATCGCTGCCATCCTCTTGGAAACGGTCACCGGGACCAATGGGGTCATCATCCCTCCGCAGGGGTATCTCCCGGAAGTGCGCGCCCTGTGCGACCGCTACGAGATCCTCCTCATCTGCGACGAGGTCATGAGCGGCTTTGGCCGGACCGGCGCCTGGTTCGCCGTCGATCATTGGGGTGTCAAGCCGGACCTGATGACGATGGCCAAAGGCCTGACCTCGGCCTACGCTCCGCTCGGAGCGGTCGCCATGACTTCGGCTGTGGCGTCGACCTTCGATCACCGCGTCTTCCAGGGTGGTCTCACGTTCAATGGGCACCCGATCTCACTGGCGGCGGCCATCGCCAACATCGAAGTGATTCGCGACCTCGAGCTGGTGGACCGCTCGCAAGCGACCGGAAAGGTCCTGGCAGCTCAGCTTCGGGAGCTCGGGGAGAACCACCCCTCCGTCGGCGACGTTCGTTCGATCGGCCTCTTCGCCGCGGTCGAGCTCGTGCGCAACCGGGAGACGCGCGAGCCGATGGCGCCCTTCAATGGCGCCAGCCCCGAGATGACCGCGCTCCGCCGGTTCCTGCTGGACCGTGGGTTGTACGTCTACATCCACTGGAATACGGTCCTGATCGTTCCGCCCCTGATCATCACCGAGCAAGAGCTGGCCGAGGGCATCGGGATTCTCAACGAGGGCCTCCGCATAACTGATCAAGCAGCTAACCCGTCGTAATCAGCCGCCCCTTCTAGCCAGCCTTATCACTTTGAACTCCGCCTTCTCTGCTGCCGAGCTTCCGCGCGAGTCCCAGGTCGGTGGTGGCACGCCGTAAAGGTCAAAGGTGTGCGGCGCCAACCTCGCGTTGGGCGCGAGAGGCGCCGCGGCGCTCGCGCGGCGGTTGGCGCGCCTCGAACGCAACACCCCCACAGTGGTTCCTCGGCACGCGCGGTGGTCGGCGCGCCACGAACGCAAGACTCCGGGAACCGTCGCTTTCAGGGGAGGGGGCTGTAAGCCCCCTCCCTCGCGCAGCACCACCAAGACTTCCTGTCGGTTGTCCCACCCCGCCGACGGTGCTAGAATCCAGTTAACCTCGAGTCGGTGGTCGTCGCAGGGCGTTCCTGTGGCGGCGTTGAGCATCCCCGCTCATCGAGAAGCGCCGCCGGCTCTGTGAACCTCGTAACCACAAACCGGATGAATTACTGGGAGAAGTACGTCAAGCCCGGTCGGGTGGAAGAGGCGCTTGCCGCCCTGGAAGCGGCCGACGGTCGCGGCCGGATCATCGCCGGCGGCACCGACTTACTGCTCGACCTGCAGCAAGGCCGGCTGGCGCCGGTCGAAGTATTGGTCGATGTCGCGGACATCGCCGAGCTCAAAGAAATTCGGATCGACGGCGCCACGGCAAGCGTCGGCGCTGCCGCCACCCACGCTGCCATCATGCAGCATCCGGTGATCAATGCGCAGGCCACGGCTCTCGTAGAGGCTTGTGCTTTGATCGGAGGGACGCAAGTCCGGATGGTCGCGACGCTGGGCGGCAATGTCGCCCACGCGCTTCCCGCCGCAGACGGGACCATCGCCCTCCTGGCGCTCGATGCCGAAGCCCAGATTGCCTCCGTGGCTGGCCGCGGATGGTTGCCCCTGGCCGACCTCTTCGCCGGGCCCGGCGAGACGACCTTCGACCGCGCCCGAGAAGTCCTCGTGGCCTTCCGATTCCCGCTGTGCGCCAACGGTGAGTCGACCGCCTTCGCCCGGGTCATGCGCCCGCAGGGGGTCGCCATCGCCATTCTTAACATGGCGGTCTGGATCCGCGTGGCGGCCGACGGCCGGATCGAGGACATTCGCATCGCTTGCGGCCCGGCCGGCCCGAA
>DATEVL010000073.1:0-4424 GCA_035281845.1 Anaerolineales bacterium
AGGCGAGGCCGGCCCTTGCCCTTCGGCCCCTTGGCTTCGCTCGAGGGGCTCAGCCTGATGCGCTCCGGTCGCAGAAGTTCGCGCCGGTCGACGGGAAAGGTCTGCGGATGCTTGAGGCGGTAGGCGCGGCACCAGCGCGCCGCCTCCGGATCCCAGGGAAACGGTGGCGCCGTCGGGTCGTCATGGAAGTTCTTGTACTGGACCATCTCGCCGAGCATCAGCACCAGTCGATCGAGCGAGCGGCCGGCGGTCCACCAGGCGGCATCGATGCACACCGTGCCGTTGAGGTGATTGATGTTGGGATGCCAGACGGGCGTGAGCCACTTCAGCCCGGGCCAGCGTTGCGGATACTGGCTGTGCAGATAGACCTCCACTTGATGTCGCTCGCCGTACTTGGGCCGGCCGCGCGAGTCGACGCCGACGATGCCCTTGCAGGTGAAAGTCACCAAGTAGCGCTCCGGAGGCCAGCCGGGGCGTTCGAGCGTGGCCTTGAAGCGGATCAGGTCGCTGCGGGCGGTGAGCTCGACCATCCGCTCATGGTCGCCGCGCAGGCGTCGGAAGCGCGGGCTCTGTTCAACCGGGCTCCCGCCGGCGGTGATGTCGGCCGTCAGGATGAGCCGATCGTCGGCCGGCACGCCGGCCTGGGCCAACGTTTCGTCCTCACGCAGTTCGCGCCCGAGCGCCTTGCTGTCGACACGGTAAGTCATCGCCCGTCCGTCCGGTCCTAACGTCGGAAGCTTGAGCAGCGAGGTCAGCTCGGCCAGCAAATCTCGCACGGCGATGTCGTCCGGGACCTCGGCGGTTCGAGCGCCGCCGCTCGGAAGGACGATGGTCACGGTGATGTCCCCTGCGGGATCCCCTGCGGGATGCGAAGCGCGATGCGAAGCGCGATCGGTCATCGGGCGACTCCTGAACGCGTGGCGGGCCCGTCGGCCTGCCCCTGCGGGGTGCGAGGACGCGACGAAGCGCGATGCCCTTCGCCATAGAGATGCGGCATCTGGCACATCCCGGTGATGGACCAGCAGTCGGCGTGGTGGGGCGTGTGGCAGACCGGGCACAGCTTCACCCCGCGCGGATCCTTGGGGTCCACGACGTCGAGACAGTAAGGACAGCGATCTTCGCCAGGGCCGGTGAAGCGAATCGGCGTGTCCGCGCGCCGACGCGAAAGCAAGCCCAGCCGGGGCCGCCACGCCGCCGCCCGAGCAAGGCGGGCGCGCAGGCGGTGGAAGCGCGAGCGCAGCGGACCGCCGACGGCAAGGCGGCCGCGAGGGCGGACCGCGGAGGTAGAGGCGGCTGCAGCCAGAGGAACCGGGACCGGGCGGCGACGGGTTCGCACGGGCCCCGTCTCGTGGACCGCCCGCGGGTCCGGCAGCGTCCATGTCGTCAGAATCGGCTCGCTGGCGAACTCGGGGCGTGCCTCATTGGACTGCGGAGACTTTGGCCTTGAGAAGCCACGGACTGCGAGCCAGGCCGCCAGGCCGCCAACGGCAAGCTGTGCGATATCGCTCCAGCTGGCCTCCTGGCGCAACGGGAACAAGGGGCCGATGCCAAACGTTCCATAGGAAAACAGGCTTGCGGTGAGCAGCCCGATGGTTAGGCCGCCCAGGGCGACCAACCAGCGGACGGTGGTGGAGCGGTTGGGCAATGCCCAACGTGCAGCGAAGCCAACCAGCAAGCCCAGGCCGGCGGCGGCGCCCATCGTCACCGTGATGGGAAGCCAGACTCGGTTGTTGACCTGCAGAACGAGGATTCCTGCGGCACCGAGGAGGGCCACAGGGAATACGACACCGACCCAGCGCGGGAGGATGCGTTTTCTACTCGGAGGAGAGTCAGACAAGGGATTCGTCGTGGTCATGACGTCACCGCGGTTCCGCTGGACCTGGCTGGACCCCCGCCTTCGCGGGGGTGACAACAGTGGAAAGGTCATTCCCGCGCATCGCGCTTCGCATCGCGCTGCGCATCCCGACGGGGATCCCGCAGGGGAAGCGGGAATCCAGCACGACGAGCCAGACCTGGCTGGCCCCCCTCTTTCGCGGGGGTGACATCCAAGGCAGTTTGTAGGGGCACGGCGCCGCCGTGCCCCTACGGGAACTTGGCGCCCAATGGCCCCTTCCTCTTGCAGGGCCTGCATGCAAGTCCCCGGTAGGGCCATGAATCAGAGCCGGTGAAGCGAACCATGCCCGTGTTGAGGCGATCATCGCCATCAGCCTCGCAGGACCACGCGGCCGCGCGCCGGGCCGCCGTCCTCGATCCCGGCCGCCTCGCCGCCCAACCGGATGCGCGATCCGGCGTCCGGCGGGATCGACCCGCCGTCGCCGGACTCGAAGTGACGGAAGTGGAGCGCCTCAGGCAGGTCGCCGCTGAGCTCATAGAAGCGGTACTCATGCCCGTTGTGCGCCCGCAGGATATGGAGCGGCGGCACGCCGACACTGACCAGCGTTCGGTGAAGGAACGCCTCCTGACCGGTGATGACATGGGTCATCTCCGTCTCGCGCAGCAGCCCGCAGCTGGGGCAGTGGCCGGCTTCGAAACTGACCTCGGCTAACGGACGCAACACCTCGTCGACCGTGTGGCAGGTGGGGCAGGTGAGCGAAACGATCAGCTCTTGATCGAGTTCGATCACCGCCTCCGGCCCGAGATCGGCCCGGGCGATGCCCAACATGTCGTCGAGCGTCGTGTGGGCGCTGCGGGCCGGAAGCTCGACGACCTCGCCGTAAGTCCAATGACTCTCGCAGTCGTCGCGCGGGGTGTAGGCTGTGGCGTGCATCTCGTTGGTCATGCCGTTGACGTGCAGCACCTTGCCCGGCTCGACGGGCAGGCTGTGGAGAAGTTTGAGGGCTTCCTGGGCTTGCAGGGCGCCAATGATCGAGGCGATGGTTGGGGTGGTGGGCACTTTGCCAAGCAGAATGTTCGCCCGCGCCAGGAGCGGGCAGGAGTAGCGCAGCGACATCTCGCGGCGCGCCTGTTCGGTGAGGGTGCACTCGAAGCACGCCCCCTGGCCGGGGACGAACACTCGCACCAGACCGAGCAGCTCCTGGATGGCGCCATCGACCAGCGGCTTGTTCATCCAGTAGCAGAAGCGGTTGAGGGCCAGCCGCGCCTCGCGATTGTCGAGACAGCTGACGACGACATCCATACGACGGACGACTCCCAACCCGAGCGCGGCCGTCACGTCCCCGTGGAGATACTGAAGCCCGACCTGCGGGTTGAGGGTCTTGGCCCGTGCCGCGACGACCTCGGCCTTGGACCGTCCGGTATCGGCCTCGCGGAAGAATACCGAACGGCTGAGGTTGGCGGCCTCGACGCTGTCGAAATCGACCAGGTACAGGTGGCCGATCCCCATCAGCACCAGATTCTTGACGACCTCGTTGCCGAGAGCGCCGGCGCCGACCACCAGCACATGGGCGGCCTGCACCCGCTTCCGCTCCCACCAGGAGATGAAGTCGAACGTCCCCAGGCGGTCGGTCTGGAGGTTGGGGATATGCAGGGGTTTCTCGGCGACGACGGCCAGGCGGCGCGGGCCTTCGGGCGGGGAGGCAGGGGAGGCTGGCGGCCGGGTGGGCGCCTCCGACGAAGGGAGGCGACCGCGCGCCATCTGGCGCAGAGCAGGCAGGCGAGCCGCGGACGGCTTGCGGACGAACCACCCCACTCCCGGCCGGGCCTCCACCAGCTCGAGCTCGGCCAGGGCCTGCAGGGCCTCCCGGAGCGTCGGGCGGCTGACGCCGAGCCTGGCCATCAGCTCCCTCTCCGGAGGGATCTGATGGCCAGGAGGCACCGGCGAGTCGAGAATCAGTGCGGCCAGCCTGCCGGCGACCTGTTCGTGAAGGGTCTGGTGCGAAACCTGCGGGATTTCCACCGTCTCTGGTCCTCTGGTCTGACCACCAGACCTCATTGTAGGACGGATTTGGCGCCGGTGTCAATCATCTCTTTCTGGCCGTGTGAAACACGTCACAAAAGCCACCGCGACCAGTTGAGAATGGCGATTCGTGATTGGCGATCGGCCGGTCAATCTCTAATCGCCCGTCACCGGTTTTGAAACCCAATCAGCAACTCTGCCTAACCCGGGATGCGTCGCGGATTTGGACGCGGAAGGGTCTTTGATGGTGGACAGATAGCCCGACGGCCAAGGCCGGAGGGCACTCGCGCGTGAGGCGAATCGGGCTAGGATGAACACACGCACGATTTCCCCGGAAGGTGATCCCCCCTTGCAGGCTCCGGGGGTCCCCTCCGAAGGGTCGGGAATAATCCGTCGCGCGTGCGATTGCTCGGGAGAGACCGATGAGCGACTCGGCGGTCCAGGTGAGAGACTTCCGTAAGCGCTACGGCGATTTCGTCGCCGTCGACGGGATCACGTTTGACGTCCGGCCGGGCGAGATCTTCGGATTGCTGGGCCCCAATGGCGCCGGCAAGACGACGACGCTGGA
>DATEVL010000074.1:0-6221 GCA_035281845.1 Anaerolineales bacterium
CCATGGAGGTTTGAGCGGAAGGCTGCGGGTTCAATCCAACTTCCATTCCCGCACGAAACCGAACCCGCGCCGATTGTCGATCAGGCGAGCCCAACGCGGACGAAACAGGTAGACCGACATTCGATCCAGCGCCGCCGGTACCTGGGAAAGAAAACCGAACCGACGGCGATACAGCTCCAGCGCATCTTCAGCAGCGTCCGTCGTGAGCCGCCCCGCCGTTCCCTTCATCTGGACACCGCGGATGTCTCGCCAGTCCTCGACATCGGGGTAAGCCGCCGCCGCGGTGGCCGGCCGGTCGGACAGATTCTTGGCGTGCGGAGTCGACGGATCCGAGAGGAAGACGAGAGCTGCTGCGGGCGTGGCGGTGAAGTAGACCGGCGTCGCTCGGGGCGTCCCGTCCGGATCGGTCGTCGCCAGGGTCAGGGTCGAGGTCTCGGCCAGGACGGCCAGCAGGTCGCGCAGCTCATCGCCGGGGATGACCGACGGAAGTGCGTGGGGAATGGACATCCTTGGGCGCCCGCGACTCGCTGCCGCGCGCCGGCGGTGGAACGCGAGCCGCCGGAACGTGGGCAGACTCGCCCGGGTCAGGCCATCCCTTCCCAGCGCGCATAGCCGGGGTTGTCGATTCCCAGGCGGAGCAAGGCCCGGCCGGCGGTGGCGGTGATGACTTCGTCCAGCGTCTGCGGCCGTCCGTAGAAGGCCGGGACCGGCGGGAAGATCACCGCGCCGGCTCGGGCGGCGAGGTCCATCAGGCGAAGGTGGCCGCGGTGAAGCGGCGTCTCGCGCACGACGAGCACCAGGGGCCGGCCTTCCTTTAGAGTGACATCGGCGGCGCGTACGATCAGATCGTCGGCGTAGCTGTTGGCGATCGCCGAGAGAGTCTTGATCGAACACGGGATGACGATCATGCCCTCGACCGGATAGGAACCGGAGGCGATGGCGGCGCCGATGTCGCCCCGATCGTAATGGACCGACGCCAAAGCCGTGACCTCGCTCACTTTGAAGTCCGTCTCCTGGGCGATCGTGACGTGGGCCGCCGGGGACAGAACGAGGTGGGACTCGACTCCCAGCGTCCGCAGCATCTCCAGGGCCCGAATGCCGTAAATGGCCCCAGAGGCGCCGGTCAGGGCGACGATGATGCGGCGGGGGAGGGGAGGGGAAGGGATCATCCGGTGGTCTAAATATCCAATCGCCAATCTCCAGTCGCCAATCCGCAACATCGGCGATTGGCGATTAGCGATTTGTCAGACTTACTGCCCGGGTCGTTCCCCCCAGTGTATGGCGATCGTCCCGAACATCCGGCGGACGAACCCGACCCCCCGAAAGCCGGCCGTCGTAAGCCGGCGCTCCAATTCCTCTGCCGAAAGAAAGCGCACGGTCGACGCGGGCAGGTAATTGTACGCCTCGGCATCGCCTGCGATAAGCCGACCCAGCATCGGGATGACCCGCCGCAGGTACAAGTCGAGCAGCGGCCGAAGCGGTCCCGGCTGCGCCGGAGTCGTATCGAGGCAAGCCAGGCGGCCGCCGCGCCGCAGCACTCGATACTGCTCGGCCAGGGCGCGGTCGCGGTCCGTCACGTTGCGTAGCAGGAAGCCCGACACAACCGTGTCGAAGGTCTCGCCGGCGAAAGGCAAGTGCAGGGCGTCGCTGATCATCCATCCGACGGCGGCGGCGCCCCGTCGCTTTCGTGCCAGGCGAATCATTTCTGGGGCGAAATCGGCGGCGGCGACGCGGGCGGCCGGGGCACGGCGGCGCGCCTCGAGTGCCAAGTCGCCCGTCCCAGCCCCGAGGTCGAGCAGCCGAATGCCGCCGTCGATTCGCAGTCGCCGGATCGTCTCGCGCCGCCAGGCGCGGTCGCGGCCGAGGGTCATCAGGGTGTTGAGCAGATCGTAGCGAGGGGCGATCCGGTCGAACATGCGCCGCACGTCGTCGGCGCGGTCGAGGCCTTCGAGCGCGGTCACCACCACCCTCGATGACCTAAGGGGCGCGTCTTGAAGCCTGAGATCGACGGGAGGAGATCGCCGATTTTCGGATGGGAAGGGCGCGTCGACCTCACCCCCCAACCCCCCTCTCCGCCTGTGCGGGTCCGTTCCCGGGGACCTATGGTGGGCGGAGAGGGGGGAGGATTCCAAAAGGGGGATGGGGGAGCTTTGCTACCCCATCCCCCTTTTCCAAATCCCCCTCCCCCTGGGCAACGGCCCAAGAGGGTCTCGATCCGTCCGCCCAGGGGGAGCCCCTCGCGGAGCCTGCCCTGAGTAAAGCCGAAGGGCTCGGGGTGCGCGCGAGGGTGGGGTGGGGGTTGCAGGGGAAGTGGACTGAGAAAGGAAATCACGTGGTGAATTGCCAGGCGCACAGGCGGCGATGCATCCCGTCGGCGGCGAAGTAGAGCAGGACGCCGAGCAAGCTCATCGCCAGCACGCCGGCGTACATCTTGGGGTAATCGAAAAACGTGCTGCCGTTGACGTAGATGTAGTAGCCCAGGCCGCGCTGGGTGGCGAACAACTCGGCAACGTAGAGCACCGCCACGGCCGTACCGATCGACTGCCGCAGGGCGGTGAGCACCGCCGGCAAGGTCGCCGGGAAATAGACGAAGCGGAATAGGGCGCGCCGGCCGGCGCCGAGGCTGCGGACCGAATCGACCAGCTCCGGACGGATCGCCGCCGCCTGGTCGCGGACCAGCACCAACACCTGGAAGAACAGGATCAGAAAGATGATGAAGATCTTGGGAAAGTCGCCGATCCCGAAGAACAGCAGAATGATCGGAACGAAGACCACTTTCGGGATCGGATGCAGCAAGTAGATCACCGGGGAGACCACTCGATTGACCCGCTCCGACTGGCCCATGACGAGGCCCAGAGGCACGGCCAGCAGCAGCGCCAGCGCGATCGAGGCCAGGACGCGCCACAAGCTCACCGCCAGATTCGCCCCGAGCTCCCCCGGCAGTTCCACGGCGAAGGTCTGGAAAACGACGAAAGGACCGGGAAGTAGCGGGCGGTGGACGCCCCAGGCCAACAACTGCCAGGCCAGGAGCAGTCCAAGCGCCGCCAGTGCCAGGGCCCCGCGCCTCATGCCTTCTCCAGAGCCAGGCGAAGTTCCTGGCAGCGGTCGTGGTAAGCGGCGGTCGTGCGGAAGTCGATGCGGACGGAGTCGGCGTTCTCGATGACGGGGGCGCTTCGCGTGGGCGGCCGGCCGAGGACAAGGATTCGCTGGCCGAGGATCGCCGCCTCTTCGATGGCATGGGTGACCAGGACCGTCGTCAATCGGCGCTCGGAGCGCAGTTGCAAAGTGAGATTCTGCAGCGACTCGCGCGTCGGCGCGTCGAGCGAGGCGAAGGGCTCATCCATCAGGAGCAAGTCGGGATCGAGCGCCAGGGTGCGAGCGATGGCTGCGCGCTGCCGCTGCCCGCCGGAGACCTGAGCGGGATAATGGTCGGCGGCCTCACTCAGGCCCATTCGGGCGATCCACGGTTCCAGGCGATCTTCCAGCGGGCCCGATCGCTCGTTGCTCGGGGCATGGCGGCCGTCGGGCCCATAGAAACTGCGAACCCGCAGTCCCAGCGCGATATTCTCTCGAACGGTCGCCCACGGCAACAGCCCGTAGTCCTGAAGAATCAGTCCGGTCCGAGGGCGCGGTCGTTCGAGCACCTCTCCGGCGATGCGGACGGCGCCTCCCGTAGGATGGCGGAGCCCGGCCAGCAGGTAGAGCAGCGTTGTCTTGCCGCAGCCGGAGGGGCCCAGGACGGCCCATGCCTCGCCTTCGGCGACCCGCCAATCGAAATCTTCGAAGACGGGCGCGCCGCCGGGATAGGCGAAGGTCAGCGTATCAACTTCGATCACAGGCTGCCGCACCTTCCCTGGTCGACCGCCCATTGCGGGCTGCTGATTCCGTTGACCCCATAGGACCCCGCAGAGCACCTTGCCGTCGCGGGGGTCTTGCCGGATAGAGCATTCCCCGGGAGCGGAGGCCGAACACCAGGCACATTCGAGGTGTCACTCCTTGGTCCCTCCGCTCCCTAGGGATGATATCGAAGTGTGCCCTTTTCGACCCTTCGGCAACGCTCAGGGCCCCCTCGCTCCGCTCGGCGCTTCGGCTCAGGGCCCCGCTCCGCTCAGGGAGGGACCGGGTGAGGGCTCGGAGGCGATAGACGCGGCCATACCGGAAAGATCTTCCTAGGGCAGGTACGAGGCATCCACCGAATCGGCGTAGTCGACGTCGGCGTTGATCAGGCCCTTGGCCTTCGCCCAGGCGACGACGTCGGCAAACTGCGCTTCGCTTGGCACGGACGCTTCGGGGAAATCCGGCAGCACGTATCCCTCGATCACGGGGGCCGGGACCAGCTGCTTCTCAGCGATGAGGTCCGCCCAGCTCGCCTTGTCGGCCTGAATCCGGCGGGTCGCTTCTTCGATCGCCGCCAGGAAGCCGCGCACGGCGCGCGGATTCTCGTCGACGAAACTCTTACGGAACGAGATCAGGCTGTTGCCGAACTCCGGGTGGCGCGTGTCGTCGACGACGACCGAAGCTCCCCCGGCGAGGGCCAACGAGGCCAGCGGGTCCGGCAACGTGGCGGCCTTGAGCTCACCCGACTCGAGCAGCGCCAGACGGTCGGGAATGCGAGGCACGGCCAGATACGAAATCTGATCGGCCGTCAACCCTTCCGCCTCGAGCAATCGATCCGTCACGTATTCGATGACCGTGCCTTCGGAGATTCCGATCGGGACACCGGCCAGGCCGTCGACCGAGGCAATGCCGCTGTCCTTGCCGGCCAGCACCCGATATTGGGGGTATTCGCTGGTGGCGGTGCGCGCCAGACGAACGACGGTGATCTGCGGCTCGGCCTGGTTGTAGAAGACGGTCGAGACCAGGTCGTTGATCATCCCGTCGATCTGCCCCGCCTGCATCAATTGATCGCGCTCAGCGGCGGAGGCGACGGGGACGAACTCGACCTGCAGGCCCTGTTCGGCAAACAGGCCTTCGGCCTGGGCGACGTGCATCGGCAGGGTCTCCAGGATCGGGAGAAGCCCCAGCCGGATGGTCACGGGCTCGGCCGGTTGCGCGCTGCACGCGGCGGCGGCGAACGCCGACAGGATGAAGATCAGGTGATGACGACGGACCATGATCAATGCCTCCTTAGCCGACGGCGAGATCCACGGCCGTGGCCGCCAGCAGGGTGAGACTCATCACGCCATTGATGTTGAAGAAGGCGGTGTCGAGGCGCGACAGGTCGGACGGAGTGATGATGGCGTGCTCGTACGCCAGCAGCGACCCGGCGGCAAGAGCGCCGGCGAAGTAGATCCAACCGAGTCCGGAGACCGGGGCCAGGACCAGGAGAAGCAGCGTGGTCCAGGCGTGACAGACCGCCGACAAGCGCAAGGCCGTGGGCGCTCCGTAGCGGGCGGGAACCGAGTGCAGGTGTTCGCGCCGGTCGAAGTCGATGTCCTGGCAGGCATAGATCAGATCGAAGCCGGCGATCCAGAACGTCACGGCGAAAAACAGGATCCATGCCGGCAGATCGCCGGGACCGAAGAGAGAGCCCCGCACCGCGGCCCAAGCGCCGAGAGGCGCCAGGGCATCGGTGGCGCCCAGCAGAAAGTGGGAGAGGATCGTCACCCGTTTGGTGAACGGATAGGCGACCAGGACGAGCAGGGCGCCCGGATAGAGCCTCCACGTGAGCGGGCCGAGGGCGTACGCCGCCAGGCCGAGGATCGCCGCGGCGAATGCGCAGCCGATCCACACCGTTCGGGGGGAGATCGCTCCGGTGGCGAGGGGACGGTTCGCCGTGCGCGGGTTGCGCGCATCGAGCTGCTGGTCGATCAGGCGATTGGCCCCCATCCCGAGCGTGCGGGCGGCGGCCATCGCCACCGTGATCCAAACGAATTGCCACGCCGTCGGCGGGCCCCCGGCGGCGATCAGCATGCCCAGATAGGCGAACGGCAGGGCGAAGACCGTGTGCTCGAACTTGATGAGCTCGAGGAACGAGGCAGCGCGGCGAACGACGACCATCGAGAAGGACAGGCACCCCGGGGAACCATTCTAGCATCGAAGCTCGCCGTCTTCGTCCGGCTCGCCGGGAGCGGGTCTGGCGTAGAATCACCGCTCTCCAGCGGAGCAGCCATGAGTATCGTCTTCGAGGGTGCGTTCGGTCGGCGGGCTCAGCGAAGGTTGAAAAGCGACCTGGTCGTGTGGCTGACGACCGTCGATGCCGCAGGCCGGCCTCAGCCGCG
>DATEVL010000075.1:0-10117 GCA_035281845.1 Anaerolineales bacterium
CCAGCGCGGGGAGACAGGCAGAGGAGTTGCTCGATCTGCAACGGGAGGGGCCGGATCAACCGTGGAGGCAGCCGCGGCCGGGCGGGGATTGGCCTGCGACTGAGTCTGCCCGTTCTTCCGGCGAGTGGCTTTGCGCTTCATCCAGCCCTCTGCGCGCGGGCCGGCTCCGCCGGAAGGGTCTTATCCAGGGGGAACGGATCCTCGTCGTACAAGTTCGCCTTGAGATATCCCCCGATCATGCGAGCGCTGGCGATCACCGGCGCCGCCAGGACGACACCCAAGACGCCCGCCACGGCCGCTCCCGACAGGACGCCGATGATCACCACGATGGGATGCAGTCTCATGCGGCGTCCTACCAGACGTGGAATGAGGATGTTCAGATCGACCTGCTGGAAGACGAGATGGATCCCGACGATGAGCGCCGCCGCCGCCCAGGGCGGGATGGGAAGCCAGGTTGAACCGTGGAATAGCATTAGCAGGCCGGCCGTTACCATCCAGATCCCGTGCCCGATGCTCGGGAGGAACTCGAGCAAGCCGGCCAGAGCTGCCATCGCCATCGGAAACGGCAGCCCGACCAGCGGACCGATGAAGGCGAACAGGGCGGCCACGACGATCGCCAGGAGCAATTGGCCGATGAAGAAGGCGCGCCAGACCAGATCGACCTCCAGTCGAAGACGCCTGGCGTCCTCGCGTCGCGTCGGAGGCCACAGGGAATCGAAGCCAAGCGCAAGCCGTTCCCGGTCTCGCACGAAGTAGAAGGAAACGACGAAGACGAAGACCAGCCACAGGACGGATGTCAGCAAATCGAAGGCAATGCCGAGCGTCCGGCCAAAGAGAGGCTGGAGCCAGACGTCCAAGGCCCTGGCGGCTTCCGTCAGGAGCTGTTGGATGTCGAAAGAGAACCCGCCCAGTACGATCCTCGTGCCCAAAAAGGTTTCGAACCCGGTCAGGATGGTCTTGACGTCCAGGTTGAGGTTGTCGAGCTGTTCGACGATGACCGGGATCAAGATGCCGACGGCCGCCACCAAAATGGCCAATAGCAGGAGGTAGACCACACCGGTCGCCCATCCCCGACCGAGATGCAGGCGTTGTTCGACTCGTTGCGAAACCGGCGACAGCAGATAGGCGAGGATCCCGGCCAAGATCAGCGGTCTGAGGATCTCCCTCAGAAGTATGGTCACCCCCACCAGCACCAAGGTGATGCCGATGACGACAACCGTCTTCGTGGCCGGAGACCAGCGGGGATCTTCATAGGTGACGGGCACGGCCGAGATTGTACTTGGCGCGAAGGGACGAATCAAACCGGGAACCCTAACGCTTTCTTTGAGGTCACCCCCGCCAATCGCGCTTCGCATCCCGAAGGGGAGGCGGGGGTCCAGAGTCCTGGTTGCTGCCCGGATTCCTGCTTCCGCGGGAACGACCTACTTCCTTGGCCACTCCGCGCGTAATCTAGTCCCCTTGATTCCCGCTCCCCGCTCCTCGAAGGCAGGCTTCGCGCGAATGACATCCTTGCTTTAAGGCCACCCGTACGCCTGCGGGGGTCCGGTCTTGATCGAGTTTCCCCTGGATTCCCGCTTTCGCGGGAATGACGTTCCTCTTTGTGGTCACCCCCGCGAATCGCGCTTCGCCCTCTACGCCCTTCGCCCTCTACGCCCCTTCGCGCTCTACACCCCTTCGGGTGTCCCAAGGGGACAGGGCGCCACGCCCTTCGGCGCACGCGAAGGGGTGAGGGCGGCGCACACCCCAGGGTGCACACCCAGGGTGCACCCGAAGGGGTGAGGGCGCATCGCGCTTCGCATCCTGTAGAGGATCCCAAAGGGGAGGCGGGGGTTCCAGGGATGTCGTCGTCCCTTTCGGCCCCTGTCGACGAAAGGGCCGGGAAGATCCCGGCCCTCATTCGCATTCTTCACAATGCCTAGTTCAGAGTGCCTCGGCCTATCTCCGCCGATCCGGCCCACTCCCCCTGCCGCGCGGCCCGCGGCTGCGATCCCCCCCACGATCGCCGCCCGGTCCATTCGGCCGGCGGCGGGCAGCGCCCCGGTCGTGCTCCATCGCCTCTTCCGCAGTCCAGCCCTCGAGCACGGCCTGACGCGAAAGTCGGATCCGACCGTCGCTATCGATATTGATGACCATCACCGTGAGCTCGTCGCCCACCCGAGCGACGTCTTCCACCTTTTCGACGCGCGAGCTGTCGAGCTGCGAGATGTGAACCAGACCATCGGTGCCCGGCAGGATCTGGACGAAGGCGCCGAAGTCCGTGACGCGGACGACCTTGCCGGTGTAGACCCGTCCCACCACGGCCTCTTCGACGAGGGCCGAGATTCGGTCGAGAGCCTTCTTGGCGCTGACACCGTCCTTGGCCGAGACGAAGACGGTCCCGTCATCTTCGATGTCGATGCGGGCGCCGCTTTCCTCCTGGATGCCGCGGATGATCTTCCCGCCGGGTCCAATGATGGCGCCGATCTTCTCGGGATCGATCTTGATCACCGTCATGCGCGGGGCGTGCGGCTTGAGGTCCGGGCGAGGGGCCGGCATCGTCTTCTCGATCACGTCCAGCACCTGGAGCCGCGCCTGTCGCGCCTGATCGAGGGACTCGGCCATGACGGCCGAGGTCAATCCCTTGATCTTGATATCCATCTGGAGCGCCGTGATCCCCTGTCGGGTTCCGGCCACCTTGAAGTCCATATCCCCTAGATGATCCTCGACCCCCTGGATGTCGGTCAGGATAGCGTACTGGCCGTCCTCCATGATCAGGCCCATGGCGATGCCGGCGACCGGCGCCTTGATCGGGACGCCCGTGTCGAGCAGGGCCAAGGTCGAACCGCAGACGGAGGCCATCGAGGTGGAGCCGTTGGACGAGAGAACTTCCGAGACAAGGCGGAGCGTGTAAGGGAAGGTGTCCTCCGGCGGCAACACGGGCAGCAAGGCGCGTTCGGCCAAGGCCCCGTGGCCGATCTCGCGCCGGGAGGAGCCGCGCAGCGGTCGCACTTCGCCGGTGGAGAACGGGGGGAAGTTGTAGTGGTGCATGTAGCGCTTCTCGTCGGCCGGCGACAGTCCATCCAGCTCCTGTCGCTCGCGCGGCGTCCCCAGCGTCGCCATCGTCAGCACCTGGGTTTCACCGCGGGTGAACAGGCCCGAGCCGTGCGCCCGCGGGCTGAGGTCGACTTCGGCACTCAACGGTCGGATGTCGCGCGGACCGCGCCCGTCGGGGCGGCGTCCCTCTTTGAGAATGCGGCGGCGGACCTCGTCCTTGTATAGATCGTCGAGGACGGTCCGCACCTGCCGCTCATCGAAAGCCCCCTCCCCGGCCAACGCTTCCACCGCCTGGTCGCCCAGGGCGCGTTGAAACTCGGCGTGCTCTTCCTTGGTGCGGGCATCTTGCAGACCCGCCCCCATCCGGTCGCCCACCCAGCCTCGGATGGCCCGATTGGAGTCGGCGTCCTGAACGAACGGTTTGTAGGACGCCTTGGGCTTGCCGACCGCGGCTTGCATCTCCAACTGCAGGTCAATCAGTGAGCGAATCGCGCGATGGCCGGCGGCGAGCGCCTCCACCATCACCGCTTCGCTGACTTCGTTGGCGCCGCATTCCACCATCAGGATGGCGTCCCGCGTTCCAGCGATGCGCAGGTCCAGTTCGGAAGCATCGGTCTCGGCGTACGTCGGGTTGAAGACGAAGGCGCCGTCGATCCGGCCGACGCGCACGGCGCCGACCGGGCCGCCGAAGGGGATGTCGGAGATCGTCAGCGCCGCCGAGGCCCCATTGATACAAAGGATGTCGACGGGGTTCTCTCCATCGGACGACAGCGCGTACAACAACACCTGCACGTCATTCCGCATGTCCTTGGGAAAGAGCGGACGCAATGGGCGGTCGGTCAATCGCGCCGTCAGGATCGCGGCTTCGGACGGGCGGCCCTCCCGGCGGAAGAAGGATCCCGGGATTCGGCCGCCGGCATAGAGCCGCTCTTCATAATCGACCGTCAGCGGGAAGAAGTCGATCCCCTCGCGGGGAGTTTCGCTCATCGTCGCCACCGCGAGGACGACGGTATCGCCGAGGCGGAATGTAACCGCGCCGCCGGCCTGCCCGGCCAGCTTGCCGGTCTCGATCGTGAGGGTCTTCCCCTCCACGGTCACTTGGAATTGTCTTGCTCCCTGCATGAAATGACCCTCCGCGGGGGGTTCCTGCGAGGGTCAGGGACTGGAGGCCGGCCATCCGGGAGTCCCCGATGGACGTGCTCCAATTCCCAACACTCGCGTGGCGCCCTCGCCTGAACCTGCTCCAGGTCGAGCCGGTGCCGACCCGTTAGCCTTCAATTCGGCATGAGAGACGAGCCTCCGGGCGTTGGACCGCCCGCAGCTTCGTCATCTGTGTCTCCCGATTACTTACGGCGGATCCCCAATCGATCGGTCAGAGCCAGGTACCCGGCGGCATCCTTGCTGCGGACGTAGGCCAAGTGACGTCGCCGCTGACCGACCAGGCGCAGCAAGCCGCGGCGTGACGACTCGTCGTGTTCATTCACCCGCAGATGCTCCGTCAGTTGCTCGATCCGTCGCGTGAGGATGGCGATCTGGACTTCGGGGGAACCGGTGTCGGTGCCGTGCCGGTGAAACTCGTTGATCACCTGCGATTTCAATTCCTTCGATAGCGGCATGACGTCTGCCCTCCTGGCAGGTCGCCCGCCCGTCAGCCTATGAGCCGTCGAGGGGTCTAGTCGGGTTGGGCGCAGTATACCATAGGGATCCGTGGTCGGTGGTCGGTGGCCAGTGATGACCGGGGTTGCCAAGGGATTTGTGATGGGAGAATAGCGATAGAGAAACCAGGGATCGGAGATTGGAGACTGGAGATTAGCGATTCGAGATTAGAGGCGTGTCCATCTGCTGACCATCAATCGCTGACGGCTGCTTACTGACCACTGACCACTGGCCACTGACCACTTCCTCAATGTCAGTCATCGACGCACTTCTCGCAGATCTCAGCTCTTTCCCGCCAGTCGCAGGGACTGCCGCAGGGCTTCTTGTTGCACAGGCGGGAACTCGTTGAGGATCTGTCGGGCGAGGCGAGCCGCTCCCGGGCGGGCCCGTTCGATCTCATCGACCAGGTAGCGCGCCGCTTCGGAGGGGCTTCGCCGCGCGGTCTCCCGCAGGACGGCGACGAGCGCGCGCCAGGCCTCTCCGGCCGGCAGCGAAGGCGCTCGCGAAAGGACGCCGAAGACGCGAGGCAAGTCCGCCGCGTCGACCTCCCGAACGGCGTCCTGCAGGGCCAGCAGCCCGATCGTGACTTGCGCCGGCTGCCGCGATTCGAAATAGTCGGCCAGCGAGGTCCAGAAGATTTCACCGCCGCTTCGCCGCAGGCGGCGCAGCGGACCGGAGGCGAGGCGCTCGAGCAGAAGCGAGTCGTTCGCCGCCAGCGCCCAGCTAGCCACCCAGCCCGGAAGGTTTTCGGCGGGCTGCCGTTCCAGGAGCCCAATGGCCAACAGGCGAGCCTCGTAGACGGGCGTCGCCCACAACGTTTCCGCCGCCATCGCTGCCGCGTAGGCATCGGCGTCTGCCGACGACGCCAGGCCGCGTTCGAGCTCGCGCAGAACCGCGGCGGGGACGCCCAGCGACCGACTCATTCCGCCTGGTGTTTCGGCCCGCGCGTGGCGAACTCGGCTGGCATAGAACTCCAGCACGTCCAGGCAACGGCTGCGCAGATGCGAAGGCTCGGCGAAGGCTTCCATCACGCGACCGACCTGCTTGTCCAGTCGAGAGGGATCGACGGCCGGCATAGGGGTGCGTCCAGCCTCCTGTTTCTAATGATACAGAATGTCGCCGCGAGTCACTCGGCGCGGCATGCGACGGGTGACGCCGGAGTCCTGGGCCGATTCCCTCGCCCGCGCCCGGACAGATCCTGGTACCGTTCCGGGAGCACGGCGGCCGGGGACTTCGCACCCTGCGTCGGGCGAGGAGTGGTGAGCGAGGGGATGCTTTCAGCGTCGCTCGTCAAAGCGCAAGGCACGTTGAGGCAGGGAGTGATGTAAGGAAACACCGGAGGCCCCTCGTTCCACTTCCCTCTGGCTGGCACGATCCCCAGAGTGGACCCGCAGGGATAGGCAAAATCTCGCTCGGGAGGGACGCGGAGGCGGTCCTTGATGGCTCCCGAGACGGAGATCGTGCCCCGCCTGCCCCCAACGGGCTAGTAGGAGCGGGAGAAGATCGCTCTCTCGCGCGCCGGGCGACCGCAGCGAATGCAGACACCCTGGCCGCCCGGCTGGTCGATCGGGATGACGCGGGAGGAGGCCTTGGTGTCTTCTTTTATCACGGCCTCGCAGTCGGCCTCGCCGCACCACCATACATCGGCCCATCCCGACTCAAGGACCTGGCGAAACGCATCGTAATCCTCCGGCTGATGCGTGTTCTGCAGCCGGAAGGTGAGCGCTCGCTGGAACAGGTCATGCTGGATTTGGACGAGCAGGTCGGCGACGGCGCGATCGAGGCCGTCCTGGGGGACGAACGTTCGGCCGTCCTTCCCCGGGCGGTCGCGGCGGGCCAGGGCGACGGTCCCCTTGGCGACGTCCTTCGGCCCGATCTCCAAGCGCAGCGGAACCCCACGCATCTCGCCGTCGTGGAATTTGAAACCGGGCGTCAGCCCTTCGCGATCATCCAGGCGAAGGCGGAACCCGCCCAGTTGGCGGCGCATTCGTTCCACAGCTTCCATCACCAGGGCGCGCTCGGCCTCATCCTTGTGGATCGGGACGATCAGCACCTGGTGTGGCGCCAGGCGGGGCGGCAGGATCAGGCCCTGATCGTCGCCGTGGACCATGATGATGGCGCCGATGAAACGCGTCGAAAGGCCCCAAGACGTCGTCCAGCACAACTGCTGCTGGTTGTTGCGATCGAGGTAACGGATATCGAAAGCGCGGGCGAAGTTCTGCCCGAGATTGTGCGAGGTGCCGGCCTGCAAGGCACGCGTGTCGGCCATCATGGCTTCGATGCTGTAGGAGTCGACGGCTCCGGCGAATTTCTCGGTGTCGCTCTTCCGGCCGCGAACGACCGGCACGGCGGCCTCGTTCTCGGCAAAATCGGCGTAGATCTCGAGCATTTGCATCGTCTCGGCCACCGCCTCGGCTTCACTGGCGTGCGCCGTGTGCCCTTCCTGCCAGTAAAACTCGGCCGTGCGCAAGAACAGCTTCGTCCGCAACTCCCAGCGCACGACGCTGTTCCACAAGTTGATCAGCACCGGCAGGTCGCGGTAGGATTTGATCCACTTGGCATACATGTGGCCGATGATCGTCTCCGAGGTAGGGCGGACGACAAGCGGCTCTTCCAGGACCTCCCCGCCTCCGATGGTGACCACCGCCAATTGGGGGGAGAAGCCTTCGACGTGATCTTTTTCACGTTCGAGGAAACTCCTGGGGATGAGCAGCGGGAAAGCGGCGTTGACGTGACCGGTGGCCTTGAAGCGACTGTCGAGCGCAGCCGTAATGTTCTCCCACAGCGCCCAACCGTAGGGTCGGACGACCATGCAGCCGCGCACCGGTGCGTAGTCGGCCAACTCCGAGCGCAGCACGAGCTGGTTGTACCATTCGGAGAAGTTCTCGGAACGCGTGGGAAGTCGTTCTTCAGACATGCGGGTCGCCTCTCGGAATTGGGAGCTCCCCGCGAGCTCAAAGCTCGCGGGGAGCTTATCGCAATTATGCCAGCCGTCGCACGAGCGCGGCCGCAACCGGATCGAGCCAGACCTTTTCGAGCTGATCGGCCGAAGCCGCCATCAACGACTCTGGAATCGCCGCCAGCAGATCGAGCCACTCCTGCAGGAAGCGCCAAAGGAGCGCATGATCCCAGAGGCGGTCCCAGACATCATCGTTCCAGCTCTGCCCTTGCAGCCGGGCGATCCCGTCGCGGTATCGCCGGACGAGCTCCGTCGCCGAGACGGGCGCCCCGGGATACCACCACTCCGTCTTCTTGACGAAGGTCAACAAGTCGAGCACCGGCGGGCCGATCCCGGTCAGCTGCCAATCATAGACGACAAGCTTGTTGTCTCGGTCGAGGGCGATGTTCCCCGGCCAGTAGTCGCCATGGAGCAACGTCGGCGTCTCCAGTCGCAGCGGTGCAGCGATCGCCGCCGCCTGCTCGGTCAGGCGCTTCAACATCGCTACGCGCTCCGGCGACTTCGCCAGGGAAGCCGGGTTTCCTTGCTGCACAATGCGGTCAATGGCGTGCGTGGCGGCCGTCAGGTGCACCTCGAAATCGCCCTCCAGCGGACGGCCCAGCCAGGGGAAGTTCGCTAAATCGTCGCGCAGTCCCCAGAAGCGGTCGTGCAGCCGTATCAGGCCGTCGATGGCCTCGAGGAAGATGGGCTGGCTCCAATGGGAAGCCGACGGGCCGAAGGCGATCGCCTGCAGGATCAGCCAGTCCCCGTGGGGTGACCCGGCGATGAAGGCGGGCATTTGCAGGGGAAGCTGCGGCGCAAGCTGCTGATACACGCCGACCTCGCGCCGTCCGACTCCGGCCAGACCGATCCGCGTCGACCCCACCGGTTCCTTCACCACCAAGGCGATCGTGCCCCCGGCCTTTCGGGTCCGGTATTTCACTCCCATCCCGCGCACGCGTCCGATGGCCGGCTTCTGGAAAGGAAGGGTCGTGGGCTGGACATCGTCCACCGCCAACGTCGGATCGTCGAAGTGCTTGCGAAGGCCGGCGGTCAGATCTGAGAACGAGAACGGCCAAGCCCAGACTACGTGACCCGACCCCGCGGCGCGGGTCATCGGAGGCCTCCCGTGAGCCGGCACGAGGTCCGCCCGTCGCGTGGCTGCGCGGCGTAAGCCGAAACGTCGTCGCCCGCCCACCCTTCGGCGTGAGCGGGAGGGCGCGTAAGCCGTCGGGCGCAGCCCGCAACGGAAGACCGCTGCTCAGCCAAGCTTCACCCCACCCTGCCAGATCCGGCGGGCATTTCGCTCCAGTTTGTCCAGCACGGCGGCCTCCAACGAAACGCCGCTCAGGCTCGCCAGTTGAAGCAAGTAGAGCAGGACGTCGGCCAACTCCTCGCGCCATCCATCTACATCCCGCGGACCGTCTTCCCACTGCACGTGTTCCAACACTTCGGCAGCCTCGATCGACAACGAGGCGGCCAGGTTGCGCAGGGTCTGCGGGCGGGGGCTCCCTGGCTCGTACCACCCCTGGCTTTCGACGAAACGATGCATGCGGTCGGTCAGTTCTTCCAGCGTCAGCGGCATGTCAAGCTTCCCTCTCCAGCTCTGCGGTGCGCCCGCCCTTACCCCTTCGGTCTCTACGCCCTTCGGCGCACCGGAAGCGGTGGCAGACCGCCAAGGGCGGGGTGCACCCTGGGTGTGCGCCGCCCTTGGCGCCCTGTCCCCTTGGGACACCCGAAGGGGTGCAGAGGGCGAAGGGCGTGGCGCCCTGCCCCTTGGGACACCCGAA
The DNA here is from genome assembly GCA_035281845.1 of Anaerolineales bacterium. Lineage (GTDB taxonomy): Bacteria > Chloroflexota > Anaerolineae > Anaerolineales > E44-bin32 > DATEVL01. The sequence continues at coordinate 9,418 of DATEVL010000075.1, forward strand.
AGGGGTGTAGAGGCCCAAGGGGCGTAGAGACCGATAGGAATGAGGAGCGGCCTCCCGATGATCTGGGAGGCCGCTCGGGGAAACACTACCTTACAGCGGCAACCAGACCGTGAGGTCAGGTCCGATCCGGAAGAGGCGACGGCATGGGCGAGCCCATAATGACCGCCATTGTAGACGTTCGCCCGGTCATCGTCAACGACCCCGGCGACTGGAGCGCTCCGTGGGGGAGCTCCAAACATTTCCGGGACGGTTGGGCAGGCCGGGGGCCAGCCCGGCGAGCAGAATCGGCAGGACTTGTTCGACAAAGTCCTCCACCGGCTGTGGCCGCTCTTGTCCGCTCCATTGGAGCGCCGCCCCGTAGATCGCCCACGTCGTGACCATGGCGGCCTGTTCCGGCGATGGGCCACGCCCACCCTTAAGCGGCGGTAAAACGGTTAGCCAGGCGCTCAGCACATCGTAGACCTCAGCTTTGATCTGCTTCTCCATCAAGGGTTCCATCTGGCCGTGCGGAGGCCGGCATTGAGAACCGATCTTGGATAGGAAGTCGCAGACCGCCTTCAGCAGTCTCGCCACGTTTTCCGGTGTGTAGGGTGAGCCCTCGGGAAGCTGAGTTCTCATCCACTGACGAAACCCCTCGCGCATGGTGTACTCGAGCAGGGCGTCCTTGTCGGCGAAGTGGGCGTAGAACGTCACCCGGTTA
>DATEVL010000076.1:0-49010 GCA_035281845.1 Anaerolineales bacterium
GTAACAGAACCAGTCGCCGACGTCGATGTCGTCGAAATTGATCTTGGATGAGCTGAGGGAGGCGCCTGAGCAGTCGTCGTAGCTCGGCGTGCTGGACATCGCCTTGAACTTCGCCCCGTTCTTTGGCGTGAGATAGCGCTCGGACCCGGAAACGGCTTCATACCACAGGTCCTCGTTGGGGGTTCCCGGCGAGGTGATCTTGTCGAGATCGACCGTGAACGAACTGTTGACGGTGACTTTGCCTGTCTTGTAGACACCCGCCGTCGGCTCCGCGGTCGGGCCGACGACGATCTGCACGTAGAACACCGTGCCGAACAGGACGTCCCCGGCGTTGCGCAGACGGTAGGTGGCGCGGAAGGTGCCGTTGCTCGACGGCGCCGACATGCTTACCGATATGTCGACAGTGCTGTTCGGTGGGACCGAGGCCGCCAGGGGTGCCGAGGCCGGTCCGCCCATGGCGTTGCCATTGACGAAGACTGCGTCATACGACGTCGTCCAGGTGCAGGTACCACTGTTGCGCAGCCGCCAGGTCTTGGTGAAGTTCTGGCTGGGCGTCATCTGGGTGTTGTCCGGGATCGTGACGTCGGAGACATATTGCGATAAGTCGGTGCAGCCTGGCGTGGCCGTCGGGGGCGGAGGGGGTGGGGGAGTGGGCGTGTTGGTCGCCGGCGGCGGGACAGGGGTGTTGGTCGGTGGCAGCGTGGGGCTGGCGGCGCTGATTTGTGTCAGTTGGGCCGAGACGGTCTGCGCCGCGGCTGTCGCCGCCAGCTCTTGCGGCGAAGGTTGGCGGGGGAAGTTGCACGAGGCGACCAAAGCGACGAAGGCTGCCAGCACAAGCAGGAAGGCGACTCGTTGGCGGGTGATCATGGGGCCATCTCCATCCGGGCCGCCTTGTGGGAAACACGGGAAGGGCGGCCGGCTCCCGGCATGCTACTTCCGTAGCCTCAGGTCTGTCAAGGCAGTGGTCAGTAACCAGTAACCAGTAACCAGTAATCAGTAATCAGTGATCGGTGATCAGTCGTCCAGGGTTCCAGTTTACGGATGACTGATTACTGATGACTGGTGACGGGTAACTGCAGTTCCCCCACCATGCTCCACGGTCCCGCCCAATCGATGCGAACCGGGACCACCTGTCCGGCCAGTTGGGCGGGGGAATCAAAGAAGACGAGCTTGTTTGTCCGCGTCCGTCCCTTCCAGCGGTTTGCATGGCCCGGCGAACCTGCACCGAGCTCTCCTGCGCCAGGTTTGGTGTGCCGCCCCTCGACGAGCACCTCGAGCGTCTCACCGATCAGGCGCTCGTTGATCTCGGCGGCGATCCCGCTTTGCAGTTCCTCGAGGGAGCGGAAGCGCCGGTCCTTCTCCTCCTCGGATACGTCGTCCGACATCCGGCGCGCCGCCACCGTCCCCGGTCGGGACGAATAACGTGCCAGATGAGCCACATCCAGGCGCAATTCGGCCAGCAGATCGAAGGTCTGGCGAAACTGACTTTCCGTTTCACCGGGGAAGCCGACGATGATGTCGGTGGCGATGGATGCCTGCGGCAGGCGTAGCCGAATGCGGTCGATCAGCCGGCGGTAATCGTCGCGGGTATAGCCGCGCCGCATGCGCTCCAGCACTTCGTCGTTGCCCGCCTGGACCGGGACTTCAATGTGCTCGCAAACTTTGGGGAGCTCGGCTACGGTCGCCAGGAGCGAGTCCGACATCCAGTTCGGGTGGGAAGTCAGGAAGCGGATGCGCTGGAGCCCCTCGACCTGGTCCAGCACGCGCAGCAGGGCGCTCAAGTCCGGGCCGTCGGGGACGTCCATGCCGTAGCGGTCCACGATTTGGCCGAGCAGCGTGATCTCACGCACGCCTTGCGCCACCAGCGTGCGCACCTCGGCGGCAATCTCGCCCACCGGTCGGCTGCGTTCGACCCCGCGGCGGAACGGGATGATGCAGAACGTGCAGGCATGCGAGCAACCGTAGACCACGGGCACGTGGGCCGCCACCATCCGGCCGCGCACTTTCATCGGCAGGACGAATTCATTATCCATCGCCGCATGGCGGCGGGCGAGTTCCTCCTGATCGAAGCGTCGGCCGTCCACGCGCAAGAGATGCTCCACCAGGGGAGTCGGGTCGGAGGGGGGTGAGAATACGTCGACGTAAGGGAACGCCTGGCGCAGCGAGCCATTGCCTTTCACACCGACCAGACACCCCATCAGATTGATGACGACCTCGGGGCGCGCCTGCTTGAGCGGCCGCAGCGAGGTGAGCCGGCCATAGGCACGATCCTCGGCGCTTTGCCGCACGACGCACGTGTTCAGCACGATCACGTCGGCTTCCTCGGCGTGCGCAACCGAGGCATAGCCGAGACGCTCGAGGGACGATGCCACTCGTTGCGAGTCGGCGACATTCATTTGACAGCCTTCGGTCCAGATGTGGTATTTCACGGCGCGCCGGATTATACCCGGCGGTGCCTGCGGTATGATGCAGTGGCCCGTGGTGACTAGTCGGTGGTAGCCGGAGGCTTTAGCCTGCGACACGGACGCAGCCTAAAGGCTGCGGCTACGACTCACCACGGACCACTGACCACTAGGATTCTTCTGTGACCGAGTTCTCCGAAGTCATGCGCGCCGCGTTAGGGGCGATGGAGCGGGGGGACCGCGTTGCACTGGCGACGGTCGTGCGGGTGCGCGGGTCCGCCCCGCGGCATGAAGGGGCCCGGATGCTCGTCTGGCCCGACGGACGCATCCTGGGCACCGTTGGCGGCGCCTCGCTCGAGCAAAAGGTCATCGAGCACGCACGCCAGGCACTCGAGACGCGCCATGGGCGGTTGGAGAGCTACCCGCTGACGACGGGCGGCGAGCCCGACAGCCTGGGTCTGTGTGGAGGGGAAGTCCAAGTGCACATCGAGATCCTGGAAAGCCCGACAACGTTGGTGATCATCGGGGCCGGCCACGTCGCCCGGCCCTTGGCGCGAATGGCCCACGAGCTGGGAATGCGCCTGGTGGTGATCGACGACCGGCCCGAATACGCGAACCCCCAGTCCTTTCCGGAAGCTCAGGTGGTGGCGCTGGTCGGGTACGATCCTGGGACGGAAAGGCTGGATCCGATGCCTCTCGAGTCCTTCGGACCGGAGGCGCACATCGTCGTCGCGACCTGGGGTTGGGATGAGCCGGCTCTGGCGCAAGTACTGGCGATGGAGCCGGCCCCGGCTTATGTCGGCCTCGTCGCCTCGCCGGCGAAGCACCGTGTCCTTCGTGAGCGGCTCGCCGCCCGCGGCCTGCCCGAGTCGGCCCTCGAACACCTGCGTTCGCCAAGCGGCCTCGACTTGGGAGCTGAGACGCCTGCCGAAATCGCGCTGTCGATCCTGGCGGAAGTTCTCATGGTGCGACGCGCGGCGAGCGGAGAACCTCTCTCCTTGACGCGTCCGATCAGGGCGAAACCTTCTTGAGATTCTGCTTCCTCCTCGGGTTGGGCGGCGCGCTGCTGGCAGGCTGCTTGCCCGGGCCGGCGGCACTCACCCAAACACCGACCGTCACCGCCCGCGTTTCGACGGCGACTCCCTTTCCGGCTGCCTCTGCCCCGACGGCGGTCCCAACGCCGCCTTGTGCCGACGTTCAGGGAACATGGACCGACTTTCACTACACCGGCGCAGTTGTTCCAGACGAAATCCCGGCCAAGGCCTACCTCCCTCCGTGCTATGACGAAAACGCGGAGCGTTATCCCGTCGCCTACTTCTTCCATGGGAAACCCTACACGGAGACCGAGTGGCTCGATCTTGGGCTGGCGGAGCTGGTCGACCAGGACTCGGGCGGAAAGCCGGTGTCGTCGATGATCCTGGTCCTGGCGCGCCTACCGGAGCCGATCTTCAGCGGCACGGACGGTGGGCCCGGTTCTTATGAGACGGAATTTATCGACGGTCTCGTCGCCTCAGTCGATCAGGCCTTCCGGACGGAACCGGGGGCGGCGGGCCGAGCGGTCGTAGGAATCTCGCGCGGCGGGGTGTGGGCGCTCGAGATCGGCTTTCGCCACCCCGACCAGATCGGCGCGGTGGCTGCGCTCAGCCCGGCGCTGGCGGTGAACCACGCCCGACCGGATTATGATCCGATGCGCCTGGCGGTGGTCGCACCCGCGCTTCCTTCCGAGTTGTTATTGATCGCCGGCGACGCCGATTGGGCGCGCCAGGGTACGGAGGATCTTGCTTCCGCCCTCGAACAACGCGGCACCATCCCCATTCTCATCATTGTGCCAGGGGCGCATGGCGATTCGACGTGGACTTCGGTTCTCCCGGAGGTTCTCGGTTTCCTCTCGGCGGCCTTCGCCGCCCCTGATCCCGACCTGGGGATTCCGGGTTAGAATGGTTTCAAGCGGAGCGTTTGGCGACCATGGCTGAAAACGATCACCCGGCCTCCGATGTCATCGATGCCTACCGTCGTCGGCGCGACCGGACGATGCCATTGCTCCTCGGCGGGGTCGCCGTCGTCCTTCTGGCGGTGGGCCTTTTCTTGGTTGTACTCTGGTTAACCGGTGACAATCCGCCGTCCCTGCCCGCCTTCTTTGCCAGCCGCACCCCAACCCCTTCGACGACCCCGACTCCCACGGAAACCCTGACTCCGTCGATCACCCCGACGGTCGCACCGACGGAGACTCCGACCCCCGCCGGCCCGACCTCCTACATCGTCGAGGTCGGGGACAATCTGACTTCGATCGCTGAAAAGTTTGGCGTCGAGGTGCTGCTGATCATGTCGGCCAACAACCTGGTCTCCGCCGATCAGATCTTCGTCGGCCAGACTCTGATCATTCCTCCGGTGGGTTCGGAACTTCCGACCGAGACGCCGCTCGCGTTGACGCTGGTACCCGGCACGCGCATCCAGTACGTGGTCAAGCCGGGAGACAACCTGCAATCCATCGCCTCCAAGTTCAACAGCACCGCCGAGGCGATCGCCGCGCTGAACACCATGAAGGTGACCGACGTCCTGTTTGTCGGGCGCATTCTGACCGTCCCGGTAGGGATCGCGACACCCACGATCACGCCCACGCCGAACCCCAACTCGCCGACGCCGACGCCGCTGCCCTAGGCAGTGCATGGCGGCGCTCGCCGAGCCTCGAGGGTCGCCTCGGCAAGTTCCTTCCACGGCATGAGGGCGGTTGCTTTCGTGCCTTCGGCCTCGTCTTCGACTGCCCGTTTCCATCAGCTGTTGGGCTATCGCAATGAGCCCAACAGGGCCTTCGGGGAAACCTCGACCTCCCCTCAGCGGACGCTGCGTCCGCGCTGGCCATCGCACCGGATGTGCAGAGACGGGTGTTCGGCCACCGGCGAAGAAACGGCGGGCGAGCCTGATCCCTGACAACTTTCAACGCCGCCGGGGGCAGCCCACCTAGTCAGGCTCACCCCGAGCGACGCCGGGATGGAGACGAGAAACGGCATGAGCGATCTCCATCTGGACGTGGCTGTCCTTCTCCCATTCACGGGCGTGGCTGAGGTATTCCAGGGCCTCTGGCCCGCCCATCTCTCCCAGCGCCCAGGCTGCATGAGCCCGCACCAGCGGGCTCCGGTGGCCGAGCAGGGCCTCCCTCAAGAGAGGTACATCTTCGGTGTGACCGCGGTTCCCCATCACGACGGCGGCGTTCCGCGCCATTCCATTTCGCCCGGCGCGGGCGACGGCCGTCTTGCCTAGGGTCGCCGCCTGCTCCAGGAATGCGGCGGGTTCAGGGTCGAACAACAATGGGGACGGCTGGCAGTCCTCATCTGCCGTCGGGCCGGCAAAACGCATGTTCCACGGGCAGACTTCCTGGCAAATGTCGCAGCCGAAGAGCCACGCGCCGATTGGCGTGCGCAAACCGGAGGGGATCGGGCCACGGTTCTCGATCGTCAGGTACGAGATGCAGCGGCGGGCGTCCAGGGTTCGGTCGGGAAGAATGCAGTGAGTCGGGCAGGCGTCGAGGCAGCGGGTACACGAGCCGCAGTGGTCGAAGGCGAACGGCGCATCCGGTTGCAGCGCCTCGCTGATCAAAGCCTCGCCTAACAGGAAGTAGGAGCCGTGACGCGGATGGATCAGACACGTGTTCTTGCCGATCCAGCCGAGCCCGGCCTGCTGAGCCAAGTCGCGCTCCAGAATCGGCCCGGTGTCGGTGTAGAGCCGATAGGAGAAGGGCGGTGTTGCGCGCGGCTCGAGAAACCGCATCAACCGCTCCAAGCGCGGGAGGATGACCTGGTGGTAATCGGCACCGAGGGCGTAGGCGGCGATGCGGGCGCCGGAGACCGTCGATGGGGGAAGCGAATGACGCAGCCCGACGACGAGGATCGAGCGGCATTCCGGCAGGATCGCTCGCGGATCGGCGCGGCGGGCCTGCCCGCGCTCGGTCGCAAGGTACTTCATCTCGCCGTGTCGCCCTTCATCGATCCAGCGGCGGTAGACATCCATGTGGGGAGGCGAATCGGGAGTGGTCACCCCGACCAGCTCGAAGCCGAGCCGCGCAGCCTTCTGCTTGACTTGAAGGGTCAACTCTTGAAGATCCATTTCCCCGCCTTCGCGCGTCCATGCTACCCCATTGCCGACATGGCAACCGCGGGAACCTCGGGGGGAACGCCGTAGCCGCAGGCTTCAGCCTGCGACTTTCAACGGGCCATCTGCTGCAACTGGCGCTGAGCGCAGCCTAAAGGCTGCGGCTACGGGCTGAGACGCTGCGTAGTGGAAATGCAGGCGCAGGCTAGCCTGCGTTCTTCGCCTGCGCCCGTAGAGAGGATCGTCTTGCCGAGGCTACGGCTTCGAGAGCAAGTACTCGTCAATTGCCGCTGCTGCTCGCCGGCCCCCGCGCATAGCCGTGACGACCAAATCCGGACCCGAGACGGCATCGCCCGCGGCGAACACACCCGCCCGGCTGGTGGACCCGGTCTGTGAGTCGGCGACGATCAGGCCGTGCTTGTGAGTCTCGAGGCCGGGCGTGGTTTCGCCCATCAATGGATCGGGCCAGTAGCCGAGGGCCAATAGGACGGTGTCCGCCGGGACGATGAAGTTCGATCCTTCGATCGGCACCGGCCGGCGGCGGCCGCTGGAATCGGGTTCTCCCAGCTCACATTGCAGGCACTCGACGGAGGCGACGTTCCCGTCCGGGTCCGCATGAAAGCGGACGGGCTGGCTCAGGAAGCGATAACGCGCCCCTTCCTCGCGCGCCAGCTGGCGGTCGATCTTGCCCCCGGGCATCTCAGCCTCGGTTCGACGATAGAGACAGGTGACTTCTTGCGCGCCCATCCGCAAGGCGGTGCGCAAGCAATCCGAAGCGGTGTCCCCGCCGCCGATCACCGCCACGCGCCGGCCGACGGGCGGCCGCCCCTGCCGATCGGGCGGAAGCCGGGAAGGATCGACGTTGCAGCGAACGAGGAACTCCGTTGCCTGGTAGACACCCGGAAGGTCGTCGCCGGGGATCTCCATATTGGCATCGATACCGCTGCCTACGCCGAGAAAGACAGCGTCGTAGCCGTCGTTCAAGAGCTGATCAACGGTCGTCTCCGCTCCCACGCGCGTCCCTGTCGCGAATTCGACGCCGGCGCGGTCGAAGTCGGCCAGGCGGGCCTCGACGATGGACTTCGGCAGCTTGAAGTTGGGGATCCCGTAGGTGAGAAGGCCCCCGGGAAAGGGGGCGGCCTCGAAGATGGTCACGGCGTGACCGCGGGTCACAAGCTGTTCTGCGCAGGCCAGCCCGGCCGGGCCTGAACCGACGATCGCCACGCGCTTGCCGGTTGGATGGCCGCGGTGGATCTCGACGGTTCCATGGTCCCGCTCATAGGCGGTCACGAAAGCTTCCAAAGCGCCGGTCAGGACAGGCTCTCCCCGCTTGTTCCGGACGCAGGAGCCCTGACACAGCGACTCGTGCGGGCACACCAGGCCGCAGATCTCGGGGAGCGAGCTGGTGGCCCGGTACAGCCGGGCGGCCCCGAGGAAATCGCCTTGTTCGATCAGCCATAACGCGGAGGAGATGTCATTGTGGACGGGGCAGGCCTCCGTGCACGGCGCCTCAGGGCAATGGATACAGCGTTCGGCGGCGCGCTTCGCTTCGGCCTCTGTGAGAGGGTAGTACGTGGATTCAAAATCGGATCGCCGTTCCTGCGCCGGGCGAGCACGAAGGTCTTCGAGGGGCAAGCGCATCCTGGCCTTGCGGTCGACGGTCATCTCTTCGAGGGGGATGGCGCTCATGAGAGGGCCCTCCGATCACTACAGAGGATAGACAGAGGCCGGTGCCGGTCGCAGTCGCACCCTTCCCGTCCCTGTGTGACAAGTGTCACAAATCCGCCCAAAAGAGCCCGATTTCAGGGCTAGGTGACCGAGCGGGGTAGAATCCGGACCGCCTGAAACTTTTCCCCACGTTCGTACGTGATCCATATGGAGCAAGGCGAGACCGACCTGATCCGCCGGGCCAGCCAGGGCGAGGTTACGGCCTTCGACCGGCTGGTGGCCATCCACACGCCGCGCCTGTACCGCCTGGTTCGGCGCATGGCGCCGGACTGGGCGGAGGCCGAAGCCTTGGTGCAGGAGGCCTGGCTCAGGGCTTGGAAGCATCGGCAGCGTTGTTCGCCGGACAAGCCGTTCTTCCCTTGGTTGGCGGCCATCGCTCTGAACCTGGCACGGGACGAGTGGCGCAAGAGGCAGCCGTTGGATTTCGCCGACGTGGGAGATTCGATCGACCTGCTTCCGGCCGAAGCGGCGTCGATCGAAGTGCAGGTCGAGGCGCAACAGGCCAGGGCAAGGTTGAGTCGATACATCGAGGAGTTGAGGCCGGAGTGGCGAATCGCGATCGCCCTTCGCTACGATGGCGGGCTGGAGTACGCGGAAATCGCGGCGGTGGTCGGTATTCCCCTGAATACCGTTCGCACACACCTGCGTCGCGCTCGCGAATCGCTGCGGGCGCGGCTGGAGGCCGACGATGCCTGAGAGTCTGGAAAGGCTGTTGCGCGAAGTGCCGACGGATCCGATGCCCGCTCGGCTTCCCGCTCGAGTGCAACAACGACTGGCCGGGGTCCGCGCTGCGGAACGACGCCGGCGGTGGCTGCTCGACGCCGCCTTGGCAGCCGTGACATTGGGCGGCGTCGTCCTCCTGTGGCCGCAGCTGGTGCAGATCGGCGCGCAAGCGTCAGGCGGGTCGCCGGCAAGTGCGGAGGTCTGGCTGGTGCGAGCGGCGACCGCGCCGGCGCAGACGGTTCTGGAGACGCTGACGGCCGCCATCGAATGGACCGGCCGGCTGACCGACAACTTGGGAATCGCCGGGCTGGCAGGGGGGATCCTGTTGACGATTCCGCTCTTTGCCTGGCTTCACCGGCTGATGCCTGAGATGGAAGAGGGAGCGCTAGCATGAGAACCTGGAGGGTGATCGTCGTCGTCATCGTGGTGGCGGCGGTTGCCGTGATCCTGGCGACGGCCTACCTCGAGGCCGAAGGCCGCATTACCTTGCCCTGGATGCCGGACCGTGAACTTTCCGCCGGCCGGTGGCAGATGATGCCCCGCGCCCGGATCGCGGAGGCCGGTCCTTATGTCGCCGCCGCAGCAGGCTTATTGTTGCAGTTCATGGTCGGTGTGCTCGTCGTCCATGTCGCGCCGGAACGGATGCGGCGGCTGGCAGACACGATGGCGACAGGATGGCGCCAGGTCCTGCGCTACCTGGTGACCGGACTGTTGCTGGCCGCGGCGCTCGGGGTGGTCGCCACCCTGTCGGCGTTCTATGTCCACATGCTGCCTCTTCCGTTCGTCCTGGGGGCCGTGTTCTTCCTGGCGGCGCTCGTGGGCGGGGTGGCGCTGGCCTTCGCCCTGGGCCGCGGGCTGCTCCGCCAGGCTGGATGGGCAGACGGTTCCCCCCTTTTCGCGCTCTTGCTCGGGACGCTTCCGTTGTACGCCGCGATTCGACTTCCGTACCTGGCCCCGGTCATGATCGGGTTGTTGGCGCTGATCGGCGCCGGGGCCGCCTTGTCAACCCGATTCGGCGGCCGCCGCACCTGGTCGCTCGATCCTTTGCGTGAGGTGAACGAACGATGAGTAGCTGGATGAAAGGAACGTGTCTTGTACTGGCCATCGGGATCGTGATCGCCGGGTGCACGCGCTTCGGACCTGGTGCGGCCCTCCCCTCGGGGCAGGAAGAAACCGCCCCGGTGGAGGTCGGTTCGCTAACCGCGACCGTCGGCGCCACGGGCACCGTCCGACCGGATCAACGGGCCGTCCTCAGCTTCGAGACCATCGGGACCGTCGATCAGGTCCTGGTCGAAGTCGGGGACAAAGTCCGCGCCGGGGACAAGCTGGCCGTCCTGCGTGATACCTCGCTCCCAGCCGCCGTCCTGTTGGCACGTGCCGACCTCGTCGCCGCGCAGCGGGCGCTCGACGACGTACTGCATTCGAAGCAGGCCGCGGCGCAAGCGCAACTGGCGGTCGCCGATGCTCGTGATTTCCTCCAAACCGCGCAAAGGGATTACACCGTCCATCAGGAAGGGAACCGGGGATCGGCCGAGACGGTGAAAGGCGCCAAAGCGAAACTGGCCGTGACACGGGAGAGGATGGAGCATGCCAAGGACGTCTACGACGACGCTCGCGGCAACCTCACGGATGGCGGATCGAAGGCCTCCGCCTACCTCGAATACGTCAACGCCAGGAACGCCTACAACCTGGCCCTGTCTTCCTACAACTGGTACACGGGCCATCCCACGGACATCCAGCAAGCACAACTCGATGCGGATGTCGCCGTGGCCCAGGCCCATCTCGACGACGCCATCCGTGAGTACGACCGATTGAAGGACGGTCCGAATCCGGACGACGTCGCCGCTGCCGAAGCACGTGTCGCCGCCGCCCAATCGACGGTGGAGGGGGCCTGGGTCGAGGCGCCCTTCAACGGAACCGTCACTTCCGTGGAAGTGCAGGCGGGCGACCAAGTGAGTCCGGGGACGGTCGCCGTGCAGCTGGCGGATCTGTCGAAGATGCTTGTCGACGTAGATATCTCCGAAGTGGACATCAATCGGATCCAGGTCGGTCAGCCGGCCGAGCTGACCTTTGATGCCATCCTCGACCGGACCTATCAAGGCGAGGTGACGGAAGTCGATCTGGCCGGAGCCGAAGACCAGGGTGTGGTGAATTTCCTGGTGACGGTGGCCCTGACCGACCCGGATGAGCTTGTTCGACCTGGCCTGACGGCGGCGGTCAACCTGGTGGTCGATCAGATCAACGACGCCCTGCTCGTCCCCAATCGGGCGGTGCGCGTGGTCAACGGAGATCGCGTGGTGTATGTCTTGCGCGACGGGGAGACGGTGCCGGTGCCCATTGTCCTGGGAACCTCGTCGGAGACCCACAGTCAGGTACTGCAGGGTGACCTGACGACCGGCGACTTGATCGTCCTCAATCCGCCGGTGGTCTTCGAGCCCGGCAACGGTCCGCCGGGAGGGTCCTTCCTCCAGCCATGAACGACAACGGGACCGTCATCGAAGCCGAGGACCTGACCAAGGTCTATCGGATGGGGGAGGTCGAAGTCCATGCCTTGCGCGGTGTGTCGTTGCGGGTCGCCCGCGGCGAAGTGCTGTCCATCATGGGCCCGTCCGGCTCGGGAAAGAGCACGCTGATGAACCTGCTCGGCTGCCTCGATCACCCGACCGGTGGCCTGTATCGGCTGGACGGTGGCCTGGTGTCGGACCTGCGGGATGATCAGCTGGCCGAGATCCGCAACCGGAAGGTTGGCTTCGTCTTCCAGAGTTTCAATCTGCTTGGGCGCCAATCGGCCTTGGCCAATGTTGAGCTACCTTTGCACTATGGCGGCGTAACGACGGAACGCCGGTCGAGGGCGGAGGCCGCCCTCGAGGCGGTCGGTCTGGGCGACCGCATGCATCACCGCCCGAACGAGCTCTCTGGCGGCCAGCAGCAGCGGGTGGCCATCGCCCGGGCGCTGGTCACCGATCCGGCGCTCATTCTGGCCGATGAGCCCACCGGGAATCTCGACTCGCACTCGGGCGAGGAGATCCTGAGCCTGCTGCTCGGGTTGAACGAGAGGCGCGGCACCACCCTGATCTTCGTGACGCACGATCCCGATATCGCCGCGCACACCCACCGCATTCTCCGGCTGCGCGACGGCCTGATCGAGGACGGGGCGGCGCCGGTGGCGGGAAAGGACCGGCGATGAATCTGCGGCAGGCGATCACCGAGGCGCTGGAAAGCCTTTCGGCCAACAAGCTGCGCTCGGGTCTGACGGTGCTTGGCATCGTCATCGGCGTGGGCGCGGTCATCGCTATGTTGGGCATCGGGCGCGGTGCACAGGCCGCCATCACCGGATCGATCAGCGACATCGGCACGAACCTGCTGTTCGTGTTCGACGGCGGTTCGGAGGATGTTCGGAATCCGAAGCCGCTGACCATGGGGGATGCTCAGGCGATCGGCGACCCGTTCCAGGCGCCGTCCATTGTGGCCGTCGCCCCCATTTTGCAGGGGAACCTGGAGGTCAGCTACGGCGGAGAGAGCACGTTCACACAAGGCCTGGGGGTGACGACCGAATACGAGTCCGTCCGGAATGTCGAGATGGCGGAGGGCGAATTTCTGCAGGAGGAGCACATGCTCGGCCGGGCGGCGGTGGCCGTGATCGCTCCCGACACGGCCGAGCATCTCTTCGGCCGGACGCAGGGAATCGCCGGCGAGACGATCCGTATCGAAGGGCAACCGTTCCGAATCCTCGGCGTGATGGTGGCCCGAGGCGGTTCGGGTTTCAACAATGAGGATGACCGGGTGCTGGTGCCGCTGTCGACGGCCCAGACTCGGTTGATGCGCCGCGGACGCGACGAGGTCGACATGATCATGGCGCGTGCGGCCGACGCCGACTCGGTGGCGCAAGCCCAGGCCGAAATCGCCGGGTTGCTGCAAACGCGGCACCGCACGGCGATCGGCGCCGACGACTTCACCATCTTCACCCAACAGGATTTCATTGCCACCGCCCAAACCGTGACCAACGTGTTGACGATCTTCCTGGGCGGCATTGCCGCCATCTCGCTGTTGGTGGGCGGGATCGGGATCATGAACATCATGCTGGTGTCGGTCACCGAGCGCACCCGCGAAATCGGGTTACGCAAAGCGATCGGGGCGCGCAAGCGCGACATCCTGGTACAGTTCCTGACCGAGTCGTCCCTACTCAGCTTGATCGGCGGGCTGATCGGGGTGGCCTTCGGTTGGACGCTGGCGATGTTGGTCGGCGCGATCGCGCGCGCCTCCGACGCCGACCTGAACCCGGCGGTGAGCCTGGACGCGATCCTCATGGCTACTCTCTTCTCGGCCGCCGTGGGCCTGTTCTTTGGCCTGTATCCGGCCAAGCGCGCCGCCGATCTCGAGCCGGTGGAGGCGCTGCGTTACGAATAACCAGTGACCAGTTATCAGTTGTCACTGGTCACTGGTCACAGGTCACTGGTCACTGGTAACTGGTCCCTGGGAGTATCATCCCGCCTCGTGGATTTCGGCATCGTCTACCCCCAGACCGAGTTCCCTACCGATCCGTCGGCGGTCAAGGATTTCGCGCAAACCGTCGAGGGCCTGGGCCTTTCGCATGTCGTGGCCTACGACCATGTTCTCGGAGCCAGTCCGGATCGTCCCGGCGGGTGGAAGGGACCGTACACCCACGAGTCGAGTTTTCTGGAACCGATTTCCCTGTTCAGCTTCATGGCGGCGCACACCACCCGGCTCGGCTTTCTGACCGGGATCCTGATCTTGCCCCAGCGTCAAACGGCGCTCGTCGCCAAACAAGCGGCCACGTTGGATGTCCTGAGCGGGGGCAGGCTTCGTCTGGGCGTCGGACTGGGGTGGAATGAAGTGGAGTATGTCGCCCTGGGGGAGGGTTTCCACAACCGCGGTCGGCGTATCGAGGAACAGATCGATGTCCTGCGCCGCTTGTGGACCGAGCCTCTGGTTACCTATAGCGGGCGCTGGCATCGCATCGACGACGCCGGCCTGAATCCGATGCCTGTGCAACGGCCCATCCCGATCTGGTTCGGCGGCGGCGACGATCGCGTCCTGCGGCGGGCGGCCCGCATCGGCGACGGCTGGCTTCCCACGTTTCGCGCGGCGGCCGATGCGCGGCCGAGTCTGGAGAAGCTGGACGACTACCTGGCACAGGCCGGTCGAAGCCGGAGCGAATTCGGCCTGGAGGCCAGGATGGTCTACGGCAGCGGCGACCCTGAAGCCTGGGCGGCGCAGATCCGTGACTGGGCCGCCGCCGGCGCCACGCACATTGGGCTCAACACGATGCGCGCCGGCCTGGAAACCGCCGCCGATCATCTGCACGCCATCCGGAGTTTCGCCGAGGCCGTGCGCGGCCTGTAGGGGCACGTGGGGGCGTGTAGGGGCGAAGCATCGGCTCTCTCCCGCTGCTTCGCCCGTGACAGCACCAACCGCAGGGGGACAGCATGCGCGAATTGCCCGTCCGGCGCTCGATTCGTCTGAGGGGGTTCGATTACCGCGATGGAGGGGGGTATTTCGTCACAATCTGTACCTTCCGGCGAGCATGTGTTCTCGCTGAGATAGAAGCTGGTCGGGTCCGGCTGACTGCAGTCGGTGGAGTCGTCGAATCCGTGTGGAGAACCCTCCCTGGATTCTTCCCGCATGTCGATCTGGACGCGTACGTCGTGATGCCAAACCATCTGCATGGCATCCTCGTCCTGCGGGACACACATCGGGCGAAGCATCCGCCCCAGGCGGATGCTTCGCCCCTACACGGATCGCGGCCGCGAGGGACAACCGCAGGTTCGTTGTCCGCGATCGTGCAGGCGTTCAAGGCCCTTACGACGCGACGCGTCCGTTCCATCACACGGATGGAGAGAATCCACCTCTGGCAACCGGGTTTCTATGACCGTGTCGTTCGAGATGAGGAGGAGTTCAACCGCATTCGGCGTTACATTGAGGAAAACCCGCTTCGATGGGCGCTGGACCGCGAGAATTCGTTGCGGCCAACTGTGTAGGGGCGAAGCCTCCGGTCTGCCGGATGCTTCGCCCGCACCAGGCGGCCCGCGCTTCGCCCCTCTACGCCAAATGCGGCTTCAGGAACTGCCCGGTGTACGAGGTCGCGACTCCGGCGATGTGCTCCGGCGTCCCTTCCGCCACCAATTGGCCGCCGGCATCGCCGCCCTCCGGGCCCAGATCGATCACCCAATCCGCCACCTTGATGATGTCCGGGTGGTGCTCGATGATGACGACGGTGCTGCCCTGCTCGACCAACTGCTGCAGCACGCTGATCAGGCGATAGACGTCGGCGGCGTGCAGCCCGACGGAGGGTTCGTCGAGGATATAGAGCGTCTTGCCGTTGCCGCGCCGGGAAAGCTCTCGCGATAGCTTGACCCGCTGCGCCTCGCCGCCCGATAGCGTCGGCGCCGGCTGGCCGATCCTGACGTAACCCAAGCCGACGTCATGCAGCGTCTCCAGCTTTCGCATGATCGCCGGAATGGCGCTGAAGAAACCCAGGCCCTCCTCGACCGTCAGGTCGAGAATCTCGGCGATCGTCTTCCCCTTGAAGCGCACCTGCAGGGTCTCGCGGTTGAACCGTGCGCCACGGCAGACCTCGCATGGGACGTAGACGTCCGGCAGGAATTGCATCTCGATCCGCAGCTGCCCCTGGCCTTCGCAGGCCTCGCAGCGCCCGCCGCGCACGTTGAACGAGAAGCGCCCGGGCTTGTACCCGCGCACCTTCGCCTCCGGCAGTTCGGCGAACAAGGAACGGATCGAGTCGAAGACTCCGGTGTAGGTGCCGGGATTCGAACGGGGAGTCCGGCCGATCGGACTTTGGTCGATGTTGATGACCTTGTCGATGTAGTCGACACCCTCCAGTCGCTTGTGAGCGCCGGGCTGCTCGCGCGCCCCGTGCAGCGACCGGGCCAACGCCTTGTGGAGCACCTCGACCATCAGCGTCGATTTGCCGGACCCGGAGACCCCGGTGATGCAAACGAACATCCCCAGCGGGATCCTCACCGTCAGGTCTTTCAGATTGTTCTCGCGCGCACCGATCACGGAGAGGAATCTGCCGTTGCCGGGGCGCCGGGAGGGGGGCGTGTCGATGCGCAGTTTCCCGGCCAGGTAGAGGCCGGTGACGGAGTGCTTGTTGCGGGCAACCTGCTCGACCGTCCCCTGCGCCACCACTTCGCCGCCGGCGTCACCCGCCCCCGGCCCGAGGTCGATCAGCCAATCGGCGGCGCGGATGGTGGCCTCGTCGTGCTCGACAACCAGGACGGTGTTGCCCAGGTCGCGCATGTCCTCCAAGGTTCGAATGAGTCGATCGTTGTCGCGGGGATGCAGTCCGATCGAAGGCTCGTCGAGCACGTACAGGACTCCCATCAGGCGGGAGCCGATCTGCGTCGCCAGGCGGATGCGCTGCGACTCGCCGCCGGAGAGCGTCCCGGCCGACCGGTGGAGGGTCAGGTAGTCCAGCCCGACGTCCACCAAGAACCTCAGCCGATCGTGGATTTCCTTCAAGACCCGCTCGGCGATCACGCGCTGACGCGGCGTCAACGGGCCGCCGTCTCGCTGCAGGCGCTCGATCCAGGCCAGGCTGCCCGCCACGGGCCAGGAGGTCACGTCGATGATGTTGGCGCCATCGATCGTCACCGCCAGCGCCTCGGGCCGCAAACGCAATCCGCGGCACGCCGGGCACGGCCGCTCGGCCATGAACTCCTGGATCTTCGCACGGATGTATTCCGACTGGGTCTCCTGGTAGCGCCGCTCGAGGTTCCCGATGATTCCCTCGTAGGCGGAATGGAAAGTGGCCTTGCGGCCTTCGCGGCTGACATAGCGGACGGGCACTTCTTCGCCGTTGGTCCCGTAGAGCAACAGCTTGAGCTTATTGGCCGGGAGAGAGGCGACCGGCGCCTCCAGGTCGATCTTGTAGTGCTGGGCGACGGCCTCCACCATCTGCCAGTAGTACCCCTGGCGTTCCCGGCTCTGGTTGGACCACTCGAGTGCGACGACCGCGCCCTCGGCGATCGAAAGGCTCCGATCGGGGATGACGCGGTCGGGGTCGATCTCGAGTTTGATGCCCAGACCCTGGCAGGTGGGGCAGGCGCCGTGGGGCGTGTTGAAGGAAAACGTGCGCGGCTCGATTTCGACCAGGCTCGTGCCGTGCTCCGGACACGCCAGCTGCTCTGAGAACGGGATGTCGGTCGGCGGGTCGTTGTTGATGTGGGCCACCAACATACGGCCTTGGCCGAGGCGCAACGCGGTTTCGACCGAATCGGTCAGGCGTGAGCGAAAGCCTTCCGCCTCCTCCTGGCCGTCGCCGTGGATCACCAATCGGTCGACGACGGCCTCGATCGTGTGCACTTTGTAGCGGTCCAGCTCGACCTCTTCATCGGCCGGCACGACCTTGCCGTTGACGCGCATGCGGGCGAAGCCCGCCCGGCGCACCTCCTCGAACACAGCCTGATGCGTCCCCTTGCGGCCGCGAATCAGTGGGGCCAGAATGAGAAGACGGGCGCCTTCGGGGAGGGCCTCGACCGCTTCGACGATCTCCTGCGCCGATTGCCGGCTGACTTCGCGCCCGCAGATCGGGCAATGCGGTGTGCCGACGCGGGCGAAAAGCAGGCGCAGGTGATCGTAGGACTCGGTCACCGTCCCGACGGTCGAGCGGGGGTTATGCGATACGCCCTTCTGATCGATCGACACCGCCGGCGATAGGCCGTCGATGTAATCGACGTCGGGCTTGTCGAGCTGGCCGAGGAATTGGCGGGCGTAGGCCGAGAGCGACTCAACGTAACGGCGCTGCCCTTCGGCGAAGATCGTGTCGAAGGCGAGCGACGACTTGCCCGATCCGGAGATGCCCGAAATCACGACGAGCTTATCGCGCGGGATCTCCAGGCTGATATTCTTCAGGTTGTGCTCGCGAGCGCCCACAACCGTGATGTGGCTTTGTGGCATTGCGCGATTCGCTCTACCGTCCCGTTCCGGAGATCCGCGGACATGCTCCGTTTGGCACTCTTCTAGTCCCTGGCCATCGCGTCGTTTACCGGCCTAAGCGTCACCTCTCGGATCCCTTGATACGACACTCCCACATCTGGTCCACCTCGCCGAAACGTTGTGGGGAATTCGATTGTTGGAGAGCCGGAACGGGACGGCTGTAGGAGGACGTGCGAAGACGAACCTGAATTATAACCGTCGAGCGGGGGTCAGGAGGCCGGCGGCGCCTCGGGGATGGCCACGGGCTCGCCGATCGACGCCGTGCCATTCGCACGCGAGAAGCTGGCGGCCGTCTCGTGGTTGCGCCACTCGAAAGCGGTCTCCGGTGCTCCCGCCTCGGGGACCACGCGCAGCGTCGTTCGGATATAGCTGGCGTCGGCCGACACCGGAACCCGACGGGCGCGCCGCAGCATGAAGGCGGCGGTGATCCCGTAGCCCAGAAACCACGATACCACGAGCATCACCAGACCGGCCCCGATCTCCTGGCTCGATCCGAATTGGATGACGCCCGCTGCGAGGACCAGCACCACCAGCACCAATCCGACAAGGGCGCCAGAGAGATGGGCCATCAACGTGGCGCTGCGCTGCTCAGACGTCTGAAGGTTGGCGCGCCGGTTGCAGTCCCGGC
Source organism: Anaerolineales bacterium (assembly GCA_035281845.1). Taxonomy (GTDB): domain Bacteria; phylum Chloroflexota; class Anaerolineae; order Anaerolineales; family E44-bin32; genus DATEVL01. The sequence continues at coordinate 18,547 of DATEVL010000076.1, forward strand.
ACAGAGGCACCAGGAAGGTGGTGGTTCGCCGGCGGGCCGGGTCGCCCTGGCGCGGCAGGCTGCCGTCCACCGAAAGGCGATCCGGGGCAGGGGTCCGCTGGCAATGGGCGCAGGCGTTGATCGGCATGCGCAGCCGGTCGCCGCGGATCACGACACGGTGGCGGTGGGTTGGCGGTGGTTCACCTACGCCCTCGGCGGCCGCAGCGGCCACGGCCACCGCCGGAGCCGCTGGGTGGGAGACCGGTATGCGCGGGAGATGGCGAACGGCATCCGACGGCCCGGCAGGCGGAACTGCCGGCGCATCGGTGCCCATCCAGGCCGGGAGGGGCTCTCCCGTCGGACCGCTTCCGGCCGCCGGCGGAGCCGTCTGTGAGGTCGCGGGAAAGGACTCCGGCTCAGCAGCAGGCGGGACGCCGGCTGGTGTGTCTTCGGCTTTCAGTCGCGCCGCAAGCCAATCTGGATCAGGCCCGGAAGCCTGTGCGGTGGGCTGGAATTCCTCCTCGGGTCGCATTGCCGCGGGCGGTTCGGTTTCGACGACCGGGCCGGCTGCGGGTTCGGGCGCGGCCCGGGCACCTGCGGCCGAGGGCGCCGCGGCTGACGGGGCAGGGCGTTCCGCGCGCGCCTTGCGATCGACGGCCTCGAGCCAAACCCACTGGCGCAAAGCGAATCCGCTTGTTTCGGGATAGTTCTCCGGAACCTTGCCGTACATCACGCGTTCGCCGGCATCCTCCACGACGAACGCCGCGTTGCAGTTGCGGCAGGTCACAAAATCGGGATAGTCCGGCAGGTGCTGGACAAACAACTCGGCCCGGCCGCAAATCGCACAGGTCAGGCCCTTCGTGTAGTTGTCTTCGACCGTCTTCTTCGGGATGCCGGCCATTGTCCCTACAGGTGCCTACCGTACGGACAATCTATCATAAGCCGGCCCAGGGGGCAACGGGACGAAGGGCAGAAGAACCCGAGGTTCGTGGAGCGGAATACGGGGGGTTGCAGTCCCGAAGACCCTCTCCCCCCGTCCCCAGGCCCGTCCTCTCCCCTGTGCGAGATCTATGCTAAACCCTCCCTCCCCTGCCCGGCGTGCGGTGGAAGTGTTGCTCGCCGCACGCAAGAGGACCAGGTTCCAAGAGGGAACAACAGATACCTCGTTAGCTGCCGGCCTTGTCCCCCAGCGCCATCTGTCTCGCCGACTCGATGTACTGCAACGACTGATGGCGGAAGTAGGCGTTGTACAGCTCGGCGTAGTGGCCGCCCTGTCGAAGGAGCTGGTCGTGGTTGCCCTCTTCGATGATCGCACCCTGGCGCAGGACGATGATCCGGTCGGCGGCGCGCACCGTCGACAGTCGGTGGGCGATCAAGATCGAGGTCGATTCCTCCAGGATCAAGCGCAACGCCTGCTGAATCTGATATTCCGTGAAGGGATCGATGCTGGCCGTGGCCTCGTCTAGGATGAAGATCGCCGGCCGTTGGACCAGCACCCGCAGCAGCGACACCAGCTGCCGTTGCCCCATCGACAGGCGTCCCCCACGCTCGCCGACCTCGGTCTCCAGACCGTCGGGAAGCGTCTCGAGCCATTCGCCTTCGCCGATCTTTCGAGCCAGCGTGCACATCTCGGCCTGGCTGGCTTCCGGCCGCGCGTAGCGGACGTTGTCGGCCACCGTGCCCGAAAACAGAAACGGTACCTGCGGAACGATCCCCAATTGACGCCGGTAGTCGGTCAGGTTCAGGGTTCGGATGTCCTGCCCGTCCAGGCGCAAGGCGCCGCCCTGATACTCGTAGAAGCGCGAGATCAATTTGGCGATGGTCGATTTGCCGGCCCCGGTGTGGCCCACCAGGGCCACGTCCTCACCGGGGCGAATGTGGAGGGAGAAGGACTCGAGAACCGGTTCATGGGTATAGCGAAAGTCGACGCGGTCGAAGACGACGTCTCCCTGAAGGGGCGGCACGGACCGTAGCTCGGTCTGCACCACCGCCGCTTCGGCGTCGATCAGGCCGAAGACGCGCTCGGCGGCGGAAAGGCCGCCCTGCACCTGACTCCAGAATGCCGACAAGTTCAGCACGGGGAACCAGAAGTAGTCCAGGCTGCTGATGAACAGATACCAGGCGCCATAGGTGATGACTCCCGCCATCACGCTCATGCCCCCGATATAGACCAGTAACGCCGTGCCGGCCCCGCCCAGGGCATTGAGTGTCGGAAAGACCGCCGCCAGGACGAAGCCGCGCTGGACGTTGATCCGGTAGGACTGGGCATTGACCGCGGCGAATTCCTGGTAGATGGCGTCTTCCTGGCGGAAGTTCTTGGCGACGGCGATCCCGGTGACGGCTTCCTTGATGATGGCGTTGACGTTGGCCATGGCCCGGAAGCCGCGCCGGGTGACGCGTCGCGCGAGCCGGCGGAAACCAATCGAGACCACGAGCAAGACGGGAAGGAAGATCAGGAGCCATGGCAGCAGCCGCCATTCGATGAAAACCAGCACCGCCAGAAGGATCATCGCCTCGAGAATCTGGCTGACGACATCGGTTACCAGGACGACGACCTGGGCGAACTCCTGCGTGTCGGAGGTGATCCGACTGACGACGCGACCGGAGGCATGCTCGCTGAAGAACGAGAGATCGTGGCCGACGGTGGCGCGGAAGGCGTCCGCCCGCAACTCGAGCATCACATCGCCGACGGCCTGCGCCGAGAGGCGACGGCGCACCCAGTTGGCGCCCCAGACGATCAAGCCCATCAGGAACAAGAGCGCCGCCAGGCCGAAGGTCACGCGCGACACGACGCCTTCCGCCATGCTCTGAACACCGGCCGAAACCAGCAGAGGGCCGGCGGCCCCGGCGACCGACATCGTCAGAATAGCCAAGCTGATCCAGGTCAGCTTGCGCGCGTGCGGCCGGAAATAGCCCCACATGCGGCGGGCCAGCTCGCGGTCGCGGTACGTCCGATCGTAGCTCTCGGCGTCGAGCCCGCCGAAGAAGTTCATCCTGGCGCCTCCCCGTAGCGCTCGAAGATTCGGCGGTAGGCAACGGCCGTCCGCATCAACTCCTCGTGCGGTCCGATGGCCGCCACCCGGCCCTGGCGCAGGACGACGATCAGGTCGGCCCAGCGGATTTGCGACAGGCGATGGGTGATGATCAGCGTGGTGCGCCCTTGGGCGGCGCGGAAGATCGCCTGCTGGATCTCGTCCTCGGTGGCGCTATCGATGGAGCTGGTCGCGTCGTCCAGGATCAGGATGCGCGGATCGGTCAGGAAAGCCCGCGCCAAGGCAATCCGCTGACGCTGGCCTCCGGAGAGAGTCACCCCCCGCTCACCGACCAGCGTCTGATAGCCGCCTTGGAAGGCGGAGATGAAATCGTGCGCCTGGGCGGCGCGGGCGGCGGTCTCGATCTCGGCCTGCGTCGAGTTCGGTCGGCCGAAGGCGATGTTCTCGGCGATGGTGCGCGAGAACAGGAAGACGTCCTGCTCGATCATCGAGATCTGCCCTCGCAAGGAGGCCAGGTCCCAGCCGCGCACGTCGAGGCCGTCGACGATCACCCGACCGGCGGCGACATCGTACGTTCGGTTGACCAGCTTGGCCAAGGTCGTCTTCCCGGCTCCGGTCTGGCCGACGATCGCCACCGTCTGGCCCGGTCGGATGTGGAACGAGACTTCCGACAAGCCCGTCGTCGCACCGGCGTGGGCGAAACCCACGCTGCGAAACTCGATCTCGCCGCGCATCCGGCCGCCATGGCCGCCGACGTTTTGATCCAGCTCGGTGTGCCGGTTGATCAGCTCGAGAATCCGCCGGGCGGAGGCCATGCCCAGGGAGACCTGAGAGTAGGCGAAGAGCGAGACGAAGGTGGGGAAGCCGAACAGGTGGATCAGCCCGACGAAGGCTATGACCTGGCCCAGGTCGATGGCGCCCTGGCTGTACAACCAGACGCCCTGCAGGAAGGCGGCGGCGTCAGCGATGCCGAGCAGGAGCAAAGGCAGGAAGCGCGCTTCGACCTCGCCCTGGCGGACGAAAGCGTGGCGGAAACGGCGAGCATCTCCGGAAAAGCGAGCGACCTCTTGCTGTTCTTGGGCCGATCCCTTGACGACTTCGATCCCGTCGATAGCTTCGGCCAACCGGCTGTTCATCCGCCCGAAGGCGCCGCGCTCGGCCTCGGTCACGGGACGCAATTCCGCCAGGTAACGCCATAAGGCCAGGATGTAGGCCACCAGAAACAGCAGGGGGGTCAGGATCAGGGTCGGGTAGATCGCCGGCGCGATGAACAAGGGCATGATCAGGAAATTGGCCGAGCCCACGACCAGGTTCAACCCGGGGTTGAACATCAGGTTGATTTCGCGCACATCATTGGTGGCGCGCGCCATCGTGTCGCCGACCGGCTGCAGGTTGTGAAACGTCATGCTCTTGCCGAGCAGGCTGACGTACAGCTCAGCCCGGATGTCGCGCTCCAGGCGTTGCCCCAAGAGCTCGGCCCCGAAGTTGCGGCCGAGCTGAAGGATGCCCCGCACGATCTGACTGAGGAGGATGATGAGAGAAAGCCGGAGCAGGGAGTCGGCGTCGGCCTGGCCTGAGAGAACCAGGTTGAAGGCCTGGCCGATGACGATCGGAACGACGGCCGCCAGTGCGGCGTTGCCGAAGGCCCCCAGCGAGGCCATGACAACAAGCCACGCGTGGCGCGCCACATGCGACCCGATCCATCGCAGCGGGGTCCGACGATCCGAGACCGGGGCTCGCGCCAGCGTGAACTCTGCAACGACCATCGAGGAGGGGACCGAGGACGTGCGAAGGATACCATACGGGCGTCGCTACCCTTCGCGTTGGGCGGGCGTCTTCGCGCGATCGAATGCGGGGCATCGCCGACGAAGTAAAGCGACCGTCTCGAGCCTGCGCCGGGGAGGGGCCTAGAGTCTGTTGTCCCGTATCCAGCCGGGCGGAGCGTCAGGGGACTGCGAGGTTTCCCCGAGGATGCACGACCTTCCCGGAAGGTTCAAGTTTCCGGGAAGCTCTGCCTCAGACGGGTTCGAAACGCGCCGTGAAGTGCCGCAGGAGCTCGGGGGCGTAGGTGAAGCGATAGCCTCGCACGGAATCCCGCCGGTCCTGGATCCGAATGAGGGTATCGACGACGAAATCGAGATGGGCCTGCGTGTAGACGCGGCGCGGCAGGGCGAGCCTCACCAACTCCATAGGCGGGTGGCGGCGTTCGCCGGTCGTCGGATCGGTATAAGCGAAAGCGACCGAGCCGAGCTCCGGCACCCGAACCCCGCCTTCCAGGTAGAGCTCTACGGAGAGCGCCAGGCCAGGGTAGGCTGCGCGCGGGATGTGCCGCAGAAAGTCGCCGGCATCGATGTAGACGGCGTGCCCTCCGGGCGGTTGAATGATGGGGATGCGGGCGTCGTCCAACCGGCCGGCGAGGTACGCCGTCTGCCCGAGGCGATAGGCCAGGTAGGTCTCGTCCATGCCTTCCCACAAGCCGACGGCCATGGCCTCCAGATCGCGGCCGGCCAGCCCGCCGTAGGTCGGGAAGCCTTCTCGCAGGATCAGTTCGTTGCAGGCGCGCCGGTAGAGATCATCGTCGCGCATCGCCAGAAAACCACCGATATTGACGATGGCGTCCTTCTTGGCGCTCATCGTAGCGCCGTCGGCCGCGGCGAAGATGTCGCAAGCGATTTCGTGGACGGATCGATCGGCCTGGCCAGCCTCGCGCAGCTTGATGAAGTAAGCGTTCTCGGCGAAACGGCAGGCGTCGATGAAGAAGGGAATGCCGTGCCGGCGGTATACCCCGCCGACGGCGCGCAGGTTTTCCAGCGAGACCGGCTGGCCGCCTCCGGCGTTGTTGGTGATCGTCATCATGCCGAGGGGGATGTTCCCGGCTCCGGTCTCCTGGATGAATCGCTCCAGCTTCTCCAGGTCGATGTTGCCCTTGAACGGATGCAGGCTCGTCCGGTCGGCGGCTTCGGCGATGGCCAGGTTCTCTGGGCGTCCGCCTCGGGCCAGGATGTTGGCCTGGGTTGTATCGAAATGCGCGTTGGAGGGCACCGACTGCCCCGGCTTCACGAGAAGTGCGCAGAGGATGTTCTCGGCGGCGCGCCCCTGGTGAGTCGGCACGAAGAACGGAAAGCCGAAGATCTGGTCGATCGCATCCTTCAGTCGAAAAAAGGAACGTGCCCCGGCATAACTTTCATCGCCCTGCATCAGGGCCGCCCACTGACGGTCACTCATGGCGCCGGTGCCGGAGTCGGTCAACAGATCGATGTAGACATCCTCGGCCCGCAGTCCGAAGATGTTGAAGCCGGCGGCCAGCAAGGCGGCGCGCCTCACGGCAGGCTCAGGAAGACGAATCGCTTCAACGGCCTTGATGCGAAAGGGTTCGGGAGGATAGTGGGGCATGAGCGCCTCTCGCGAACGACGCGTTCAGTCTAGCACCACCCGCCTCGCGGCGGAAGCGCCCCGCCCTCTACGCCCCTTCGCCCTCTACGCCCCTTCGCTCTCTACAGAGCGCCAAGGGCGGGCGCCCCCAGGGGGCAGGGCGCCAAGGGCGGCGCACACCCATGGTGCACCCGAAGGGGTGCCCGAAGGGGTGAGGGCGGCAGGTATACTCGCCTCGCCGTGCCTCGCATTCCGGGAACCGAGACAGAAGTCGACACGATGGTGGACTTCGCCGTCGAGATCCGATCGCCGCTCGGGTGGACCGCATCGGTCAAGGAGTCAGCTCAGCCGGCCTCGCCGCGGCGGCGGCACCTTGGGAGTTGAATCGTGGAGGGAATGCAGGGGACGAAGAAAGCTCCGACCGAGATCAGCGTGGCCTGCCTCACACTCGGGCCAGCCCTCACGAACGCGTACCTTGTGGCGGACGATGCGGCAGGGACCGCCGTGGCCATCGACCCGGCCTGGGACGGCGCTGAGCTGGGCGCCGAGGCCGAACGCCGCGGATGGCGAGTCACCGATATCTGGCTCACCCACGCGCATTTCGACCACTTCGGCGGGGCGGCGGAGCTCTCCGATCGTTCACCGGCTCCTCTGCCCGTGGCCCTGCATCCGGAGGACTACCGGCTTTGGAAGGCGCTTGGCGGCGCGCCCTGGTTTGGGTTCGCGGATTTCGACCCCGGCCCCGAGCCGACGATCGAGCTCGCCCATGGGATGGTTCTAAGGATTGGGCGGTTCCAAGTCGAGGTGCGTCACGCGCCGGGGCACACCCCAGGGCACGTGTTATTTGTTTCGCGCGATCCGCCCCTGGCCTTCTGCGGCGACGTCATCTTCGCCGGAGGGGTCGGCCGAGTCGACCTGCCGGGAGGCGACGGCGCGACACTGTTGCGATCGATCGAGCGGCAGGTGCTGTCGCTGCCGGATGAGACGACGCTTTACCCCGGCCACGGTGGCACAACGACGGTGGGGCGAGAACGCGCCACGAATCCGTTTCTTGACGGCTTCTCTTAGTCCCGGACCGTAGTCCCGGGCCGTAGTCCCGGCCTGTAGTCCCGGGCTTTAGCCCGGGTCTTGTGACGGACAGAGATCGGAGCCCGGCCTAAAGGCCGGGACTACACGACCCCTTCTCCTGCCAAGCCCGGGTCTTGGGCGGGACAGTGATCGGAGCCCGGCCTAAAGGCCGGGACTACACGACCTCTTCTCCTGCCAAGCCCGGGTCTTGTGACGGACAGGGATCGGAGCCCGGCCTAAAGGCCTGGACTACACGACCTCTTGGTAGGCGCAGGCTTCAGCCTGCGTTTCGGCGAGGAGTCACGGTACCTGCGACTGAATCCAAACCAGGAAATCGCGCAGGGGAGAGCCCGGTTCTTCGGGAGCGGTTGCGAAAAGCTGGACCGTGAGGGGGTAGCTCCCGTCGCCGACCGTGGACTCGCCGGGGAGGATTCCCCCGATCCGAATGACGCGCACGTCCGGGGTAACGGCAGCGAGCGGTATCAACCCCAGCGCGCCCTTCTCCTCGACCACTGCCTTCAACGCCTCCGCCGCATTTGGAGCCAACAACGTCCCCGGCCATGGCCGCACGCCGGCAAGCACCCGCGCCCGGAACGCATCGCCTATCGGTTCGCCGGGGAGGGGCAGGACAGGTTGAACCGGCACGTCGCGGCCGCCAACGCTCTCCCACGATGAGGAGCGACCGGTGAAGAGGTCCTGCAGCTCATCGAGCTCCAGGTCTCGCACCGGGTTATCCGGATGGACAATGACCGCCATCGCCTCCTGCTCGAGCGGCGTGGCAAACCACTTGTCGGGAGGCTCGCCGGAGGTGATGAGGAGAGCCGCCTCGCCTTCCTCGACGGCGCGAAGGGCCTCTGCTTGGGTGTCCGTCGTCAGATCGAAGGGCAGGGGACCGGCAAGCTGCTCCCGATAAGCCAGGGCCCAGTCCACCAGAACGGGCTCGTAATAGGGCTGGCTGACGATGCGTGGAGGCTCGGAAAGGACCGGCGCGGCGCCGGTACACGCCCCGAGGGAAGCGGTGAGGGCCAGGATCCCCATCCGCACGGCCGGCTTCATCCCCGCCACCAGGACAGAGCCAAGCCTGCGACCCCAACCACGAAACAGTACACGGCGAAGACGGTTAGACGATGAGAGGCGAGGTAGGACAAGAACCATCGAATCACCAGGTATCCGACGATGGCCGAGGTGACGAATCCCACGACCAGCGGGGCCAGCGAGGACAAATCTGGAGAGAGCGCGGCCAGATCCCTTAGCCCGATCACGGCCGCCCCCAGCATGACCGGGATAGACATCAAGAAAGAAAACCGCGCTGACTCCTGGCGGAGCAGGCCTCGGAACAACCCGGCCGAAATCGTGCTGCCCGAGCGCGAGATGCCGGGAAAGAGGGCCAGCGCTTGGGCGGAGCCTACGGTCAAGACGTCAGGCCAGCGTAATCCGTCCAGCGATCGATGGGGTCGTCCGAAATGCTCGGCGGCGGCCAGGAAGGCCGCCGTCACCAACAGGAAGAACGAAACTGCCACCGGACTGGCGAATGCTGCCTCGACCGCGTCATGCAAGAGAAGGCCGGCGAACAGTGCCGGCAGGGTCGCCAAGACGATCAGCCACGCCAGGCGGGCCTCGGGGTCGGCAAGAGGCCGTCGCAGCCGCAACCCGGACACCACAGCCTTGACCATCCGTGCCAGCGTGCTTGCGTAAAACACCATGACGGCCACGAGCGTTCCCATTTGGACCAGGACATCGAAGGCAAAAGCGAAGGCGGAATCAACGTTCCATCCGAACACCCACGGCACCAGGACCAGGTGGGCCGAGGACGAAATGGGAAGGAACTCCGCTACGCCCTGGACGACTCCCAGGATGAAACCTTGGATGAGGGTCACGCTAGTTCTCCAGGGCGCGGTGTTTGCGGTAGGCGCCGAGAAAATCCTCGGCGAAGGTCCGGGCCCTCTGCTCCACGATCGCCTGACGCATCCGCCCGGCCAGCGAGACGAGCGCCGTCAGATTGTGAATGGCGATCAGGGTCGCCGCGAGTATTTCGCCGGCGACGACCAGATGGCGCAGGTAGGCCCGGCTGAAGTGAGTGCAGGTGTAGCAGCTGCATTCGGGGTCGATCGGGCGGCCGTCCTCGGCGTAGGGCGCGCTGCGAAGATTGATTCGGCCCAGCGGGGTGAGGGCGGCATGGTTGCGTGCCAGGCGAGTGGGCAGAACGCAGTCCATCAGGTCGATTCCGCGCATCACCGCTTGCACGAAATCCTCGAGCGACCCGACGCCCATCAGGTAGCGGGGCCGATCCGCCGGCAGGGCCGGCTCGATCGCGTCCAGGACGGCCAGAGTCTCCTCCTTGGTCTCGCCGACCGAGAGGCCGCCGATGGCGATGCCAGGGAAGCCGAGCCCGCTGATGACCTCGGCCGAACGCAGGCGCAGGTCTTCGAAGATGCCCCCCTGCAGGATGCCGAAGAGGACCTGATCGTCGCGGGTCTTGGCTCGCAAGCAGCGCTCGGCCCAGGCGTGCGTTCGTTCCAGGGCACGGACATTGACGGCGCGCTCGTGCGGCGGCGGGCATTCATCGAGGGCCATGATGATGTCGGCACCGAGCTGCTCCTGCAGCGCGATGACGCCTTCGGGGGTGAAGCGATGCGTCGAACCATCCAGGTGCGAATGAAAGGTGACCCCGTTCGAATCGATTCGGCGGCGATCGGCGAGCGAGTAAACCTGGTAGCCGCCGGAGTCGGTCAGGATCGGGCGAGGCCAGGCCATGAAGGCGTGCAGGCCCCCATGGCGTTCGATCACGTCCGCGCCGGGCCTCAAGTGCAGGTGATAGGTGTTGGCCAGGATCAGCGTCGCCCCCAGCGCTTCGAGTTGTGCCGGGGTCAGGGCTTTGACGCTCGCCTGGGTGCCGACTGGGGCGAAGAGGGGCGTCGCAAGGTCGCCGTGGGCCGTGCGCAGCGTTGCCGCGCGCGCCCGGCCGTCGCGCGCTTCGACGGTGAAGGAGAAAAGAGTCACAGCCCCCAGATCCAGTGCAAGCCGGCCAGCGCAAGGAAGAAGGTCGCCACGGTCAACGGGAGGCCGAGGCGCACGTAATCGCGTGGACGGTAGCCGCCCGGCCCCATCACCAGTAGGTTCGCCGGATGCCCGAGCGGGCTGAGGAAGACCAACGAGCAGCCGATGGCCACCGCCATCCCCATGGCGCGCGGGTCTGCGTTCACCAGGGCGGCGGACTCGATGGCAATCGGCGCCATCACGACGGCCGCGGTCTGGCCGCCGAGCAACAGACTCATCGTGATCGTCAAGCCCAAGAGCGCGGCTGTGGTGGCCAACGGCCCCAGACCACCGGTCACGGCCTGGACGGAGGTGGCCAGGAAGCTGGCGGCGCCGGTCTCGAGCATCGCCACGCCGAGCGGAATCATGCAGGCGATCAGGAAGATGGTGCGCCACTCGATCGCCCGATAGGCCTCATCCATGCGGATACAGCCCGCCAAGATCACGAGCGCCGCGCCGGCCAGTGTCGCCAGCGCGATCGGCAGGACGCCGGTAGCGGCCAGGCCCAACGCCAGCGCCAGAATTCCGGCTGCCAGGTAGCCCTTCCGGCCGACGCGTCGCGATCCCTGCTCCTCGAGGATGATCAGATTCGGGTCGGAGCGCAGAACGTCCACTCGCTCGCGTGAGCCTTGCATCAGCATCGCATCACCGAAGCGCAAGGGCACATCGGCGACGGTTTGTTGGACAACCAACCCCTGTCGCCAAATCGCCAGCACCTGAAGCCCGAATTTCTCGCGGAAGTGAATCTGCTTCAAGGTGCGGCCCTCGAACTCGGAGCGAGGCGCCAGGGTGACCTCCACCAGCAATACATCCTCCGAGGTCAGGCGGAGTTCCTCGCCCAGCGAGTTCAGCTTCAGGCCGTATTCCTTTAATTGCGGCGGGGTCGGGACGCCTTCGACCAGGACGGTGTCCCCTTCCTGGATTACGGTGTCTCCGTTCGGCGCCAGCGTCAGACGGCCGTGATGAGCTATCCCCAGCACGGTCAGGCCCAGGGCGCGGCCCCAGGCGCCGACGCGCAGGGACTGGCCGGCCAACCCCGAGCCGGCCTCCACGGTGACGGTGCTGGTGCCCTCCTGCAGGTGGTAGACCTGCGCCAGCTCCGTCTGAAGCCGGCGCATGCGCGCCACTTCGCCGGCCATGTCGCGTGAGGGCAGCAGGCGCGGCCCGAGCGCGGCCATCAACAGCGCGCCCCCAATGATGATCGGGAGCCCGGTAGGCAGGAAATCGAACAGGCCAAAGGGCTGGAGCGAGGCGCGGGTGAGGGTCGTGCTGACCAGGATATTGGCCGTCGTAAGCAACGTCGCCGTCCCTCCGATGAGGGCACCGTAGGCCAGTGGCAGGAGCAAGCGCGAAGGTCGGCGACTAGTCTGCCGGGCGATGGCAACGGCCGAGGGCAGCAGGACGGCCGCCGCTGCGATGCTGTTCATGAAGAGCGAGAGGAAGGCGGCGGTCAGCATCAAGGCTGTCGCCAGGCGTGTTTCCCGCTCCCCGATCGAGCGCAACAGCCGCATTCCCAGCCAGTGGGTCACACCGGTCTGCTCCAAGGCGAAGGTCAGGATGAACATCGCCAGGATGGTGATGACGGCGGACTGGCTGAAGCCGGCGAAAGCCTGCTCGGGGGTGACGATCCCGGTGAGGCTGAGGACGATCAGAATGAGGAGGGCGGTGAGATCGGGCCGCAGGCGCTCGGTGACGAACAACACCGCGGCGACGCCCACCAGCGCTAGCGTGATCCAGCCGGCGGGTTCCATGCGGGGGGCATTATACTCTCGGCCCTCACTCAAGCCAGTTGCCTGTTACCAGTGACCCGTTACCAGTAACTCGCATTTACTGATGACCGGTAACGGGTCACTGGTCACTGGCAGCGGAAGGCCTGCATCGACGATGCTACACGCCGCACGCCACAGCACTTGGCTCGAAATCGACCTGGAGGCGATTCGCCACAACACTTCGCGCTTGCGCGACGAATGCGGAACGGAAGTGATGGCCGTCGTCAAGGCCGGAGCCTACGGCCATGGAGGGGCCATGGCGGCGCGCGCGGCGTTGCGCGGTGGGGCGGCGTGGTTGGGAGCGGCGCGCGTCGAAGAGGGGCTGGAGCTTCGCCGCCAGGGCATCGTCGCGCCGCTGCTGATCCTCGGTTTCACTCCGCCGGAGAGGTTGGCCGAGGCGCTCGAGGCGCGGCTCAGCCTGACCGTCTGGCGCATCGACCACCTCGAAGCGGCCAGCGCCGCTGCCTCCGCCTCCGGTCGCACGGCCGCTGTTCACCTCAAAGTTGATACCGGGATGAATCGGATTGGCGCACCTCCCGCGGAGGCCCTCGCGCTGGCGAGCCGAATCCGCCATCTGCCGGCCCTGGTGGGGCAGGGCGTCTACACCCACTTCGCTCGCGCCGATGAAACGGATCGCACGCCGACGCAAAAGCAGCAGGCGACCTTCTCCGAAGTCGTCCACAGCCTGGACGCCGCCGGGCTGCGACCGGAATGGATTCACGCCGCCAACACCGCCGGCGCCCTCGCCTATCCGGAGGCGCGCTGGGATCTGGTGCGCAGCGGTGTGGGAATCTATGGGATGCATCCTTCGCCCGCAGTGCCGCTACCCGAAGGGTTCGAACCCGCCCTCCAATGGAAGAGCACGCTCACCGAAGTGAAGACGGTGGCCGCAGGCAGCGGGGTGAGCTACGGGCATGCTTACGTTACCCGCCGTGATGAGCGGATCGGGACGGTTGCGGTAGGGTATGCCGACGGCTTCCGCCGCGTGGATGGCAATTTCGTTCTGGTGGGAGGGAAGCGTGTTCCGATCGTGGGCCGCGTTTGCATGGACCAGTGTCTGGTACAGCTCGACGCGGCACCGGAGGCGCGCCCCGGGGACGAAGTCGTCCTCCTCGGCGCCCAGGGCGACGAGCGGATCGGAGCCGAAGAGGTCGCGCGACGTTGGGGGACGATCAACTACGAAGTCACCTGCGGCATCACGGAGCGAGTGGCGCGGGTCTATCGGTAGTGGCCAGCGGGGAGGGACCCTTCGCCGCCGCAAGGGTGGATTTGCGGGAATGAGAGGTAGGTCGCGCCCCTAGCGTCCGGCATACGCATGTAAGAAGACTCGCGGAGGCGCACGTCCCCCGCGCAGGCGTGCGCGAGGCGATAGACGAGGGCTCGGCCTCTACAGGCCGCCAAGGGCGCCGGAGCGGGGCCAAATCCAGGGCTCGGAACGAGAACGTCTGTCCTTGACACAAGCCCTTCTGCCCCCTAGAATCACCTCGACAATCTGCACAGTCAGGGGAGAGACCCGGCTCGGCCGGGCACCGAAGGGGCAAGCCCCGATCGCCGCGCTGGCCCGGGGTGAAACTCTCAGGTTCAAGGACCCTGGCTGGCCGGCCCTCTGGAAAGTCGTCCGACACCGAAGGGGCAAGCCCTGACCGGCTTTTCGGCCGGGGCGAATCTCTCAGGTCATGGACAGAGGGGCGCACCCTGGTAGAGGGTGCGCCCCTTGTTTATCTTCCGGTAGGAGGGCAGGATGCAATTCCCCAAGGACTTGAAATTCACAAAGAACGACGAATGGATTCGCGTCGAAGGCGATCAAGGGACGATCGGCATCACCGATTACGCGCAGGACCAGCTTTCCGACATCGTCTTCGTCGAGATGACGGTGGCGCCGGGCGAGCAGGCCGCCAAAGGTGCCGCCTGTGCCACGATCGAATCGGTCAAGGCGGCAGCCGAGGTTTTCCTGCCGGTCGGCGGGACCGTCACTCGACTCAATGAGGACCTGCCTAAGAATCCGGAGCAGGTCAACCGCGATCCCTTCGGCGCCGCCTGGATGGTGCAGATCAAGATCGCCGACCCGGCCGAGCTGAAGGACTTGCTGGACGCGGCGGCCTACGAGGCCTACTGCAAGGAGCGGGCGACCTGATGGCTTACATCCCACACACCGACGATGATCGCCGGGACATGTTGGCGGCGATCGGGGTAGGGAGCCTCGACGATCTGTACCAGGCCGTCCCAGCCAAGTATCGCTTCCCGGATCTAGATCTCCCAGAGGCGATCTCCGAGCTCGAGGCGGCCTCCGAGCTCCAGGCGCTGTCGGAAGCCAATCTCGACGTGCGCCACAACGCTTGCTTTCTCGGCGCCGGCGCCTACCACCATTTCACCCCATCCGTCGTCGACCACATTCTGCGTCGTAACGAGTTCTACACCGCCTACACCCCCTACCAGCCGGAACTTTCGCAGGGGACGCTGCAGGCGATCTTCGAGTACCAGAGCCTGATCTGCAACCTCACCGGGATGGAGGTGTCCAACGCCTCGCACTACGACGGCGCGACGGCGTTGGCGGAGGCCGTCATCCTGGCGCTGAATCAACACCGCGGGAAGCGCCACAAGATCGTCCTCTCCCCGGCCGTCCATCCCCACTACCGCCAAACGGTTCGCACGTACATGCAGGGGATGGATTTGAAGATCGTCGGCGATGACGACTGCTGCCGGGGCCCCGAAGAGTTGCTCCCGTTCATCGATGCCGACACGGCGATGGTCGCCGTGCAGTATCCCGATTTCTTCGGTCACATCGTCGACTTTCACCGGTTGGGCGAGGTGGCGCACGCCGCCGGCGCCCTGCTGTGCATCGTCGTCAACCCTCTAGCGCTGGGCCTGCTGCGCCCGCCGTCGGATTTCGACGCCGACGTCGTGGTGGGGGAGGGGCAGCCGCTCGGCATCCCGCTTTCGTACGGCGGCCCGTACCTCGGCCTCTTCACGACGAAACAGGAGTTGGTGCGCAAGATGGCCGGGCGGTTGGTGGGCGAGACCGTCGACAGCCGCGGCCAGCGCGGTTACGTCCTCACCCTGACCCCGCGCGAGCAGCACATCCGCCGGGAGAAGGCCACCTCCAACATCTGCACCAATGTCGCCCTGATGGCCCTGGCGTCGGCGGTGTATTTGAGCGTGATGGGGCGCCAGGGGCTACGCCAGGTGGCAGAGCTGTGCTACCACAAGGCCCACTACGCCGCCGCCGAGATCGGCCGCGTGCCTGGCTTCCGGCTGTGGAACGAGGCCGAATTCTTCAACGAATTCGTCATGGCCTGCCCCCAACCCGTCGCCGAGATCAACGAACATCTGCTGGAGCATGAGATCATCGGCGGCTACGACCTGGGCGCCGAGTATCCGCAGCTGGCCGGACACATGCTGATTGCCGTGACGGAGATGAACTCGCGCGACGAAATCGACGATTTCGTCGCGGCGCTGGAGGAGGCGGCCCATGACTGAGCCGCTGATCTATGATCTCTCCGCTCCCGGTCGACTCGGCGTCAGCCTCCCGGAGACGGATGTGCCGCTGGCCCCGCTGCCTGCCGGCCTGACCCGCGACGTTCTGCCGCTGCCTGAAGTCTCCGAGATCGACGTCGTCCGCCACTTCGTCCGGCTGTCCCAGCTCAACTACGGCATCGATACCGGCTTCTACCCCCTCGGCTCGTGCACGATGAAGTACAACCCCAAGATCAACGAGGACGTGGCGCGGCTGAGCGGTTTTGCCCACACGCATCCACTACAAGACCCGACCACCGTTCAGGGCAACCTGGCCTTGATGTACAGCGTCCAGGAGTGGCTGAAGGAGATCGGCGGTTTCGACGGTGTCAGCCTGCAGCCGGCCGCCGGCGCTCACGGTGAGTTGACCGGGATCTTGATCCTGCGCGCCTACCATCGAGCCCAGGGTGATGCGAAGCGCACCAAGATCCTGATTCCCGACTCGGCCCACGGCACCAATCCGGCCAGCACGGCGATGGCCGGGATGCAGGTCGTCGAGCTGCCGTCGGACTCCCGCGGCAACATCGACCTGGAGAGCCTGCGCGCCGCTTGCGACGCAACCGTCGCCGGGTTGATGCTGACCAATCCCAACACGCTCGGCCTGTTCGAGGAGCATCTCCTGGAGGTGGCTCGCCTGGTTCACGAGTGTGGCGGGCTGGTCTACGGCGACGGCGCCAACATGAACGCGCTATTGGGCATTGTCCGGCCGGGCGACCTCGGCTTCGACGTGTTTCACTTCAATCTGCACAAGACGTTCTCGACTCCGCATGGTGGCGGCGGGCCGGGTTCGGGCCCGGTGGGCGTGGTCTCACATTTGGTCGAGTTCCTGCCCGGCCCGATCGTCGAGATCGTCGAAGCGGGGGAGGACGATGAGGCGCCGCTATATGGGTTGGTGATGCCGGCGCGTTCCATCGGCCGGGTCAAGGCTTTCCACGGCCACTTCGGTATGCACGTGCGGGCTTTCACCTACATGCGGATGCAGGGCAAGAGCGGGCTGCGCGCCATCGCCGATCACGCCGTGCTCAACGCGAACTACCTGCGGGCGCGGTTGCGGGGGACGTACCACGTGCCCTTTGATCGGATCTGCATGCACGAGTTCGTCGCCGAGGGCAAATGGGACGAGGCGCCTGGGGTGCGAGCTTTGGATGTGTCGAAGCGGTTGATGGACTACGGTTTCCACCCGCCGACGAACTACTTCCCGCTCATCGTCCACGAAGCGCTGATGATCGAGCCGACCGAGACCGAGAGCCGGGAAACACTCGACATGTTTGTGAAGGCGATGGAAGCGATCGCCCGAGAGGCGCGATCCGATCCTGACGTCCTCCACACGGCGCCCCACAACACGCCCTTCGGCCGACTGGATGAAGTGCGCGCGGCCAAGGAGCTGGTGCTCTGCTGCCGGCCGGCGTGGCTCGAGGGGGCCAAGGCGGAGTAGTGCTTCCCCCTCCCCCTGAAAGGGGGCCCCTCGGCTTCGCTCCGCGATGCTTCGCGAAGGGCGGGTGGGGGTTGATCATCGCCGTCTGCGCCCCCCGGCCTCGTTTCAATTCCCTGCCGCGGATCCCCTACGGGATGCGCCGCGCGATGGCGCCTAGCATCCCGAAGGGACTTTAGTCCAGGCCCGTAGGGAGCAACGTGCCCTTGCGCGTCGGGTTGATTCGAATCGTCCTGGGCGACGCCCAAGCGCCGCCTCGCGCGGAACAGCTAGGCTGAGGAGCGCTACGGGCCCTGGGATCCTCAGCGGACGATGGGAAGGTGAGGACTCGCGGCGGTCATCCACTACAGGGCGCAGCGCAATCCTCCACACAATGGCCCCAAAAGCACCCCATTGCTTTGACTTGCCTCAGCGGCACGGGATACAATCGATGCGAAGACTACCGCTCGCGACGTGCGATGCGAACGTGGCGCCAGGCTAACGCCCCGTTAGAAATATTTGTTCCGTGGGCCTGTTTTCTGCCTAAAGGGGGAACTTGACCACAATCCGCGTTAACCCAACCGAACTTCGCCGGGCCGCCGTTGAGATTGAGCAGGCCGCCGACCGTTTTCGCCTTCTTGCCGACGATGTGCTCCGTGCCACCCAGGCGGCGCCAAATTACGACGGAGATTTCGGCCCCCAAGTGCGCTCGATCGGCATGGAGGGTTACGCCAGGCTGAAGACGGAGGCGGATCGGCTTGGAGAGTTGAGCCAGACCCTCGCGCGAAAGGCGGAGGCGTTCGAGGCGGTCGACGCCCAGGGGGCGGGCGCCATGGGCGCGGTAGGCCAAACACTGTGCTCGTGGCAAGAGTCAGGGCTGCAGATGCTGTCGGACGCAGGGCTCTCCTGGGCCGACGTTCGGCGGGACCTCGGGGGTGAGGGCGACAAGGGTCCCCCTCCGGCGTTGGCTTGGCTCCTTGGGTTTGTTGGGTTCATCCTAAGGCCATTTGGGTCCAGTTGGCCGGGCGGCGGCCCCGAGGCCGCAACCACTACAAGTGAAACACCATTGCCTCCAGGCCAGACTCCAACCGCAACGCCATCTCCCACGATGGTCGTCCTCCCCACGGCCCCGCCGACCCCGGAAGGAACCCCGACGGCCGAGGAGATCTGGGCGCAGAAGAGGGCGCCGGCCGAGCGGCGGCGAGAGCGAATGGAGGCCGAGCAACAGGCTGTCGAGGTCGAGCTGTTCAGGCAGTTCGCTGAGGGAAGGAGGACCGCCGAAGACATCCTCCGTCCAGAGATCGACAAGGCCTCCGATCCTTTCAGGGGTACTCTGCCGCTCGAGATTGAATACTCCGGTTCCTTTTATGAGAAACTTGACCAGGAGCTTGGGCGGATCTATGACTTGGCGGGGTTGGACCTCACCGAGCTCGCGGCGGAGCGGCGAGGGAATGAGCTCACCGAAGAGATCCTACTCGAGTACGAAGGCGACACGGTCTATGCCGACGAAAAGGGCGACGAGGTTGGGCTTCTGCCGTGGCTTCAGGGCAGGCTTGCCATGGGGGCGAGCCACCCAGAGTACGTGATCTTCCTCAGAGAGGTTGGAATTGATCACTGGAACCGGATGAATTTCGAGCCAAACTACCTTCGTGCACTAATGGACGCCCATCCCGAGTTCCTTGATCGGGCCAAGGATAAGTACTTGACGGATCTTCTCGGATTGTATGGAAATGACCCAAAGGAGGCCTTAGCCTGGATGCAATGGAAAAAGGAGACAGGCGGGACCGAATAGGCCGGACGGTTTCCTGGGCACTAGGCGCTGTCGTGTGTGTTGTCTTTGCTGGTTGCCAGCCAGCCGTTTCGACACCCAGCCTTGATGCCCCGCTCATGTCCCTGCGAGAGGCGCTTCCAGAACTTAGCCTCGCCGCCATGGAATGGCGGGCGGACGCCTATCTGGTGGACGCCCAACTTCCCCTGAGCTCGTTCGGCTCCCATAGGCCGCAGGTCTCTGCCGGATTCCAATCGCCGACCGAGGACGGTGAAAGTTTGCTGGTCACCCTCCACTGGGACGATTCAATCTCAACGGAGACGATCGCGCACACCATTCCCGTGATCCAGATACCACCTATCGATCTGGACAAATCGATGATGGACAGTGGAGAAGCCTTCGAGGCGGCGGTCGACTTTGCCGGCGGCCCCTCCTCGTTGTCCGGTCGCGGCTGTTCCTTCCTCATACTTGAGCGCTACCGCGCAGAGGAGAACTTGCCGGTTATCTGGCGTTTGACTCTTGGTGACTGTGATTCCTCAGCGACGGAATACATCAGGATCGACGCGACCAGTGGTGCGCTCCTTCCGAATCTGTAGTGCGAGGCCAAACGGTTTCTTGGACGACAAGGATAGTGGTGTGTATCGCCCTTGCCGCTTGCCAGGCAACCCGTCCTACACCCACTCTGGATGTTCCGCTCATTCCCCTTCGAGAGGTACTTCCGCAACTCAAACTGGCTGCTGTGACGTGGCGAGGGGACGCCTATCTCGCGGTTGTGGACTTGCCCCTGGATTCCTTCGGATTCGAGGGGCCGCATGGCGGTTGGCCATATCGAGTACACGTATTTCCTGAAAGGAATGAACATTGACACCAAGAACTGGATGAACTTCGAGCCAAACTACCTGGACGCAATGATGAGGGCCTACCCCTCGGAACTTCGGGACGCCAAAGACGCGTACATGGCTGACATCCTGGAGGTGCACGGACATGACGCACGAGAGGCCCTTCGGTGGATGCAAACTCAAGTTGAAGCCGTTGGCACCGAATGACCAGGGCCCTCGCGTGCTGCATTCTTGCCTGGAGCTTCGCGGCGTGTCAGACCTGGGCACACCGGCCCCTCCGGAGCTCTCCGTTGTATCTCTTCGAGAGGTCCTTCCCTCTCTAGAACAAGAGGCTCGCGAATGGCGAGAGGACGCATACCTCTCCCGGGTCAGGATACCCCTGAGGGAGCACACCTCGAGGAGCATAGTTGCTTCCGCCGGTTTCCAATCGCCAACTGAGGAGCACGAGAGCCTTCTGGTAAGACTCCACTCGGACAATTCCGTCTCATCCGAGACCATCGCACATGAGCTTCCGGTCATTCAAGTAGAACCGATCGTCCTGGATGATTCCGTGCTCGACAGTGTAGCAGCCCTTGAATTGGCCCTGGGGCTTGCCGACCCCAGTATGCCCTCTCTGGTAGCCAGCGGCTGCTCATTCTTGACCCTGGAACGCCTTCGCGGGGCAGATGTCAGGCCGATAATCTGGCGTCTCACCCTGACGGAATGTTTGTCACCTGGGGCGGAGCAAATTCAGATCGACGCCAGAACGGGGGAGTTCGTGCCTAATCCCTAGACGGTCACCGGGGATAGCCGTGACGCTCCCGACTACCGTGATCTGGGTCGGCGTCGGCTCTCGTGGTCCCCATCTTGGCCTGCCCTGCGCAGTTACCAAGGTTGAACCTCCGGCTGATAGAGCGGGGAAGCGAACTGGTTGCCCATTGGGCTATCGGGCGCGTACGATCCGGATATGGTTTGGTCCCTCGCCTTCAATGACGAGACAGCACCAGCCTCAGCGGGACGGTTCCTCCACTATGTGATCGACGCGACGAGCGGAAGAATCGTCGGGGCAGAGCGGGCGCCCTAGGCCAGCAAAGGCCGCCTCGCTTGCTATCGCCACAGGTACTGCCCAAGGCCGATCTCCTTCTGGACCGATCTTGTTCCCCCGGGACCTCGCCGCTGAGGCCGCGGCCCTGAGCACCTACCCGCCTCCCTCGTAGACGCAGGCTTCAGGCTGCGCCGCGCGAGCCCTTCGCGCGGCATGGAGGGCCGACCGCCGATGAGTTTCCCCGGCAACCGAGATTGCATAGTTCCCCAATGGTAACCAGAAGGTTTGCCTAGGTCACCACCCGGCCTGAAGGCCGGGACTACGCGACCTCCTCGTCCCATGCCATTCCACCTGGCGCGAACGTCGGGACGACACAACCTCCCACCCGAGGTTAGCCTCAGCCCGGGCCGTTGCAACGGCGAATTGCCCCGGCGAGTGGTCAGATAGCTACTCAGCCCGTCCTCCGCCGAGCTCATGCGTTGCCGCCGCAGTATTTAGCCTGCGGCTCAGACGCAGCCTGAAGGCTGCGGCTACGGGTGAGCGAAGCGCGTATGGGGGCCCAAGAATCCCCATTACTTCTGGCCAGTCCTCGCTCAGAGCGGAGACCTGGGCCTCGTCCCCGGCGGACGACTGAAGGCTTCCCTCGTTTGGTTCATGAGGCTCCGTCCCTGTCTCGGAATGCAAGCGCCCGGCGCACACGGAGCCGGGCGCTTGCTGCGATGAAACCTCCGCCCCGGGTCCCCTGAGTCCACCGGAGCCTGGTTGGCGGAATTTCACCTCCAGGCTATTCCCCGGCTCTCAACCGGTAGTCAACTACTCGGCACCGTCAGGCTCAGAGAGGGAGACTCGCTGAGGCGGCCCCACGGGCTGGGGCTGTTAGGTCTTGGCGTTTCCACCGCGGCGCCGATGGAGATGGGTGAGTTCGCCATCGGTTTGCGTCGCTTGGAAGCGGCCCGGTGACACCACTCCCGAATCTGCTGGATGGAAGGGACGCGGATCGGCCGATGACCCGAGACGAGGTAGGAGCAAAGGCATGCCCCTTTCTTCCTCGACGCTTTGGCCCGCGCCTAGAGTACAATCGCTTCCCCGATGCGCCCGTCATCTTCACCAATCGCTTCGAGTGCCGTGCACGCCGGCGCAGCTAGACCGACCGTCGAGGTCCAACTGCCCGACGGGCGAGTCCTGGAGGGTCCGCGCGGCGCGCCGCTGGGAGATTTCACCCGGGACCTCGACGGATTCCCCGAGTCGATTGTCGGCGGTATTGTCAACGGCGAACTCCGCGAGCTGACTTATCCTATCGAAATCGAATCGCGCGTGCGTCCGGTGACGATGGGTGAACCGGATGGGATGCGCATTTACCGGCGTTCATTGACTTTCCTCCTGGCGGCGGCGTTCGAAGGGCTGTTCCCCGGCGCCAAGCTCACCGTCGACCACTCCGTCGCCTCCGGTGGCTACTTCTGCCAGGTGCAGGGGAGGCCGGCCCTCACTTCCGAGGAGTTGGATCGGCTCGAAGGCAGGATGCAGGAGTTGGTTGCGGCCGACCTGTCTTTCGCCAAGGACCAGGTTCCGCTCGAGCAGGCCATCGAGGACTTCCGCCAGCGCGGCGATATCGACAAGGTCCGCCTCTTGAGGCACCGGCGGAAGCCGCGGCTCGTCTTGTATTCGCTCGGCGAACACCGCGATTACCACCACGGCTACATGCTTCCCAGCACGGGGATGCTGAAGTGGTTCGGACTGGCCCTCACCGGTGGCGGCTTCACCCTGCGATTCCCGCGACGGCATGCCGCCTCGCGGCTGCTTCCACTGCCGGAATACCCCAAATTGCTGGCGGCGTTCCGGCAATACGGAGACTGGCTGGAGACGCTGGGGATCGCCTACGCCGGCGCGCTGAACGATGCCATCGCCGAGGGCCGGGCGGCGCAGGTCGTGTTGGTCTCGGAGGCGCTCCACGAGCAACACATCGCCGCCATCGCCGGAGACATCGCCGCCCAACGCGACCAGGTGCGGCTGGTCTTGATCGCCGGGCCGTCGGCCTCCGCCAAGACGACCTTTGCCAAGCGTCTGTCAGTCCAGTTGCTGGCGCGCGGCGTCCGACCGTTCCCCCTCGAGCTCGACAGCTTCTTCGTCGACCGCGAAGCGACGCCAGTCGATGAAAACGGGGCCTATGACTTCGAGACTCTCGAGGCGCTGGACCTCGACCGGTTCAACCACGATCTTCAGGCGTTGATCGCCGGCCGGACGGTGCGGTTGCCGCGCTACGACTTCAAGCGAGGCCGGCAGGAAGACGGCGACGAATCGCGTCTCGAGCCGGGACAGGTGCTCCTGCTCGAAGGGATCCACGGGCTCAATCCGGCCCTGACCCCAGGTCTGGCGCCTCAACAGACCTTCCGTATTTACGCTTCGGCCCTGACCCAGCTCAACCTCGATCGCTACAACCGGGTCTCGACGACCGACACCCGGCTCCTTCGGCGGATCGTGAGGGATGCCTCCCAACGCGGGTACAGCGCCAACGAAACGATCCAGCGCTGGGAATCCGTTCGGCGCGGCGAGAAGCGTCACATCTTTCCCTATCAGGAAAACGCCGATGTGATGTTCAACTCGGCGCTGGTCTACGAAGTGTCGGCCCTGGCGCCGCTCGCCGAGCCGCTCCTGCGGCAGGTCCCGTTTGGGACGCCGGAACACGTCGAGGCCAAGCGCTTGTTGGCCTTTCTCGAGTGGTTTCTGCCGCTGCCGCCGGAGCTCGTGCCGGACAATTCGCTTCTGCGCGAGTTCCTCGGTCGGTCGATCTTCGAACGCCTCACACCCTGGACGCCGCTGACCGTCAAGAGCTGACGGCGAGGTCGGGCGAATACGCGGTTTCGAACCCCGGATGGAGTCGTCGACGGCCGAGGTCCTCAGGAAAGACGCAACATGCCGACGCACCAAAGTCGTGGAACGCGCCTGGGCGTGGTCGGCGCCGGGACGATGGGGTCCGGCATCGCGCTGACCGCCCTCTCGGCGGGGTTGGCCGTGGCCTTACACGACACCTCGCCCGAGGCCTTGGGCCGCGCCGATATCTACCTGCGCAAGCACCTCCAAAAAGCCGGCAAGGAGGCGGCCCTCGACGGTCTTCGGCAGACGGCTCAGCTCAAGGAGCTGGCGGACTGCGACGTGATCATCGAAGCCGCCCCCGAGGATCTGGGTCTGAAGCAGACTCTATTCGCCGAGCTCGACCGACTCTGCCCGCCCCCGGCATTGCTGGCGACGAATACCAGCACTCTCTCGGTGACGGCGATCGCCTCGGCGACGGCAACCCCCGAACGGATTGCGGGCCTCCACTTCTTCAACCCGGCGCCCCTCATGCCGCTGGTCGAAGTCGCCCGAGGTGCGCACAGCGCCCCGGCGACAATCGAGACCCTGGTGAAGTTGATCGAGCAAATGGGGAAGACGCCGGTGGTCACGGCCGACACGCCGGGGTTCATCGTCAACCGCGTGGCGCGCCCGTTCTACGGGGAAGCGCTGCGCATCCTGGGTGAGGGCACCGCACCGCACGACCAGATCGATCGCATCGTCGAGCTCGGCGCCGGCTTCCGCATGGGACCGTTTCGCCTGATGGACCTGATCGGGATCGACGTCAACTTCGCCGCCACGCGGTCGATGTGGGAGCAGACCTTCGGCGAGCCGCGCTATCGACCCCATCCGATCCAAGAACGGATGGTGCAGCAGGGCACCCTCGGTCGCAAGACCGGGCGCGGGTTCTACGTCTATGGGGCGAGGGAAGCGATGCCTCCCCTCGACTTGCCCGAAGCGCGCCGCGACAACTCAGGCTTGGTGCTGGTCAGCGAGGGGAGCTGGGCGCCGGGGTTGGCCGAGCGCCTAGGCGGAGCGGGATACTCCCTCCGCGAAGCGCACGGCGAAATCCCGGTGGCGGGCTTTGTCATCGCCGGACGGGAGGAAGAGGCGCGTTCGATCCTGGAACGACTGGATCGAGGCCTGTCGCCGGAAACTCCGATCTTCTGCCAAGTCTGCGACCAGACGCTGGCGGAGGCCACGGGCTCCGTCCCCGGACGCGGCCGCATCTTCGGCTTCGACGGCTTGTTCGCCGCGCAGGGCAAGGCGCTCTCCCTCGTCTCGCCGACGGATGCCTTCGAAACTGCACGCGCCAACGCCGAGACGCTCATTTCGGGCCTCGGCCTCCGGGCCGAGTGGATCGGCGATGGGGCGGGCCTGGTGCTGCCGCGGGTGATGTCGATGCTGGCCAATGAGGCGGCCTTCGCCCTGGCGGAAGGCACCGCCGACGAGGGCACGATCGACCTGGCCATGCGCCTGGGTGCAAACTACCCGGTCGGACCGCTAGCCTGGCTGCGCCAGGTAGGAGCGCAGAAGGTTCTGCGGGTGCTCGAGCATCTGCGAGCCGTCTTCGCCGAAGAGCGTTATCGCGTGGCGCCGTTGCTGCGCCGTTGGGCCAACGAAGACCGAACGGTGAGGAGTTGAGGTGAACGCGACACGGCCGTCGACGAAGCGCGAGGGGCCGTCTCGGCCGCGCGCCAGTTGGGTCGACCGGATGACCGCCCTTATCGACCGGGCGCCCGTCCGACCCTCGGTGGTCTACCTATGCCTGTTCCTGCTGATGTTCGCGGTCGTCGCCAGCCCGGCCTGGATCGGGGGAGACCCGAAGGCGGCCTCCCTTCTCTCGCTCCACTTCCTGACGGCGCTTTGGGCGGTCTTCCCGCTGGCCTTGATCCACCATCTCGATCGCGTCTCGCATCGTGCGTTGGCCCAATTCCGGCCGGTCTGCGACATCGACGACGAGGAAGCGGCCGGGATCGACGCCGCCCTGACGACGATGCCGGCCGTGCCGGCAGCCGGCGTCGGGCTGGCCGGCAGCGCGTTTCTCTGGATGGTCTACCTGACCAACCACGGCCTGTTCATGCTGATGCGTGGCTCCGCCGTGCAGTTCGTCGTCGGGATGACCGTCCTCACGTTCTCCTTCGCCATGCTCGGCGTTTTGCTCTACCACACGGTGCGCCAACTGGAGCTCGTCAGTCGCATCTACGGACGCGTGCGAAACCTCGACCTCTTCAACCTGAGCCCGCTGTACGGTTTCGCCGCTCTCGCCTCCCGCACGGCGATCGCATGGGCCATCGCCCTGTACCTTTCGCTAGCCCTCAACCCCGAGATCCTGAAGAGCGATATCGCCCTGGCGGCGTTGCTCTTGCAGGTGGCGCTCGTGCTCGGCACCTTCGCCTGGCCCTTGGTTGGAATCCACCGGCGCATTGCCCAGAAGAAGGAACAGGCTCTGGCCGAGTTCGGCAAATCGCTCAACCGCGCCATCCGGGAGTTGAACGAGCGCGCTCGCTCGATGTCGCTGGGGGACGTGGATGCCCTCAACAAGCTGATCAACGCCTTGGTGGCGGCGCGGGAGGTCCTGACCAAGGTGCCCACCTGGCCCTGGAGTCCGGGCACACCGATCGCCGTCGCTTCAGCGCTACTCCTGCCGGTCGGGCTCTACCTTGTGCAGCGACTGGCGGAGCGCCTGTTCGGGTTGTAGCCACGGGGGACAGAACGTTAGGGCCGAAGCACCCGCTCGGCCATACGAAGGGCGTGCCCCGCCGGCGTGCTTCGACCCGACATCTCGGACCAGCCGCTGCGGGGTAAAATGGGCTCGCGGTTCCGCTCCGCGCTCGCGCCCGAGGATCTTTCATGCGTTCCTATGTCGGGAAGAGCCCCGATAGCTTCGATTTCGAAGTGATCCGCTACACCAAAGGCGGAGGACGGGCGACGGTCGTCCTGCATCGGCCCGATGTGCTCAACGCTGTCAGCGGCCAGATGCTGGCGGAGCTGAACGCGGCCTTCAAAGACGCCGCCTGGGATGACACCGTGGGTGTGGTCGTGCTCACCGGCTCCGGCGAGCGCGCCTTCTGTGTCGGGGCCGACCTGGAGGAGCAACAGCAATTCCTCGAACGACCGCGTGACTATTGGAAGTGGATGGGCGAGTTCATCGAGGCTCATGAGCGGATGAGGAACCTCGGGAAGCCGACGATCGCCCGCCTCAACGGCATCGTCGTCGGCGGTGGGAACGAATTCAATCTGAGCTGCGATCTGGCGATCGCTGCCGACGACATCTACCTCCGCCAGGTCGGTACGAGCCACGGCAGCGTCGCGCTGGCGGGCGCCACGCAGTTCCTCCCGCTGCTGGTGGGGGACCGCCGCGCCCGCGAGATCCTGCTTCTGAACGAGGAAATCCCGGCGGCGAAGGCGCTCGAGTGGGGGCTGGTCAACTATGTCGTCCCCCGGGCGGAACTGGACGCTAAGGTCGACGAGCTGGTGGACAAGTTGCTGGCGAAGTTCCCCGAAAAAACGCGCTACACCAAACAGCAGCTCAACTTTTGGCGCGACCTGTCGTGGCACCTGACGATCGGCCAAGGGCGCGATTGGCTGGCGATCCACAACACCAGCCCGGAAACACGCGAGGGCATCCGCGCCTTCTTGGACAAGCGAGCGCCCGACTACGCCGAGATTCGGCGCCGCTGGGCGGAGGACGATGGGCCGGAGTGGCCGGGCGGGCGGCCCCCGCGGGACGGCCAGGGATGACGGACGACGAGCGACTGGCAGCCTTCGAAGCGCGCATCGCCCGCGGCGAGAAGATCGAGCCCGGCGACTGGATGCCGCCCGAGTACCGCCGCCAGTTGATCCGGATGATCTCCCAGCACGCCCATAGCGAGATCGTCGGGATGCTGCCCGAAGGAGGCTGGATCACGATGGCCCCCAGCCTGCGCCGGAAGCTGGTGCTCGTCGCCAAAGTGCAGGATGAGGGCGGCCACGGACAATACCTCTATCACGCCGCCGAGACGCTGGGAATCACGCGCGAGGAGATGATCGAGGCCCTCCATAGCGGGAAGGCGAAGTACTCGAGTATCTTCAACTATCCGGCCAGGTCCTGGGCCGATATCGGAGTCATCGGCTGGTTCGTCGACGGCGCCGCCATCCTCAATCAGACGATGCTGGCGCGCAGCTCCTATGGCCCGTACGCGCGGGCGATGGTGCGCATATCCGCCGAGGAAAGCTTCCACAACAAGCAGGGGATCGAGATCGTCCTGGCGTTGGTCCAGGGCAGGCCGGCCCAGCGAGCGATGGCCCAGGACGCCGTCAACCGGTGGTGGTGGCCGACGCTGATGATGTTCGGGCCGCACGACAGCGAGTCGCCGAACACTCCGGCCCTGGTCCGCTGGGGGATCAAGACTCGCAGCAACGACGAGCTTCGGCAGGAGTTCGTCAATCAGACGGTCCCGCAGGCTGAGGCGATGCGCCTGACCCTGCCCGATCCGGACTTGCGCTTCGACGAGTCGACCGGGAACTGGCGCTTTGGGGAGATCGACTGGGGCGAGTTCTGGCGGGTCGTAGGCGGCGATGGTCCGTGCAACCGAGAGCGCCTGCAAGCCCGCCGAGCGGCGCATGAAGACGGGCTGTGGGTCCGGCAGGCGATGGCGGCCTACGCCGCCAGGGCATGAGCGATACCCAGTGGCCCCGCTTTGAGGTCTTCGTCCAGGAGCGGCCCGGGCGGCCCCACCTGCACGCCGGCTCCGTCCACGCCCCGGATCCTGAGATGGCGCTCCTCAACGCCCGGGATGTGTTCGTGCGCCGACCTGAATGTGCCAGCCTGTGGGTGGCACCGTCTGCAACGGTTCGCGGAGGGACGGCGGAGGAACTCCCCCAGCTCCTAGCCGCGGCGCGCACTGAGCCGGGAACGTCCAGCATCGAATACCTGGTCTTTGCCAAGGTTGAGGAGCGCGGCACGCTGACGCACGTTGGTGAAGTCCACGCTGCCGGGCCCGAAACCGCCCTGGCCGCGGCCCAGGCCGCGGCTGGCGCCACGCGCCCCCTGCTCGCCTTGTGGGTTATCCCTGCTGAGCGCGTCGAGCGCACCTTGCCCGAAGAAGCGCCCTCGATGTTCGACCCGTCTCGCCACAAGCCTTTCCGCGACCAGGCCTTCTACCATATTCAGACTGCCCTGCGGCGGCTGCGCCGCGACCCATCGGCCATCGGCCATCGCCAATCTGTTGAGTCCAAGCGGTGAGACTGGAGTTGCGGTCCCTGCTGGCGGACGCCCTCCTCGGCCTGGCCGACGACGAGATGATCCTGGCTCACCGGGACTCGGAGTGGACCGGCCACGCCCCGATCCTGGAGGAGGACATCGCCTTCGCCAACATCGCCCTCGACGAGATGGGCCACGCCGGCATCTGGTACCGGCTCGTTGCCGAGTTGCGCGGAGAAGATCCCGATTCCTACCCGGACCGTTTGGTGTTTCACCGGGCGCCAGACGAGTTCCGCTGCATTCGCATGGTCGAGCTGCCAAAGGGGGATTGGGCTTTCACCATCGTGCGCCAGTTTCTCTTCGATTCGGCCGAGGTCGTGCGTTTGCAGGCGCTCCAGCAGAGCCATCACGCCCCGCTGGCCAAGGCGGCGGCCAAGATCGCCGTCGAAGAGCGCTACCACGATCGCCATTTGCACGCCTGGGTACGGCGGCTGGGCCTGGGGACGGAGGAAAGCCACCGCAGGATGCAGACGGCCCTCGATCAACTGTGGCCGGACACCGTCCAGTTGTTTGAACCCCCGTCGCACGAAAGCGAGTTAACCGCAGCCGGCTTGTTCCCGGCCGCCGAGCCGATGGCGGCAGAGTGGGCGGAGGGCGCGGCGGCGACTTTGGCCGACGCCGACCTCAAGATACAAAGAGGAACGCCCGGGATGAACGGCGGTCGTGAGAAGCACACCGACCATCTCGAGCTGCTTCTGGCTGAGATGCAGTCGGTGGCGCGGCTCGAGCCGCAGGCGAGCTGGTAGACGATGGCGGGCCCGATTTCGGTAGAGCGCGTCTGGGCGGAGCTGGGCGAGATCGTCGACCCGGAGATCCCCGTCGTGTCGCTCGTGGAACTCGGTGTGATCCGCGAAGTCGATGTTCGCGAGGACCGGGTGCGCGTCGCCCTGCGGCCGACCTTCGCCGGCTGCCCGGCGTTGCATGTGATGCGGGCCCAGATCGGAGAGCGATTGCGCGCGTTAGGCGCGGCCGAAGTGGAGGTCGAGATTGTGCTCGATCCTCCCTGGTCGACGGATGACATCGCGCCCGAGGCTCGCCCGAAGCTGGCGGCCTTTGGCCTGGCACCCGCACCTTCCCCGGTCATCGTGCTGGAGGAGATTCTGACGGCGCCTCGAGCGTGCCCGCGCTGCGGTTCGGTCGACACCGTACTCCGCAACGACTTCGGCCCGACCCCTTGCCGGATGATCCATTACTGCCGAGCCTGCCTGCAGCCGTTCGAGGCGATGAAGCCCGTCTAGAGCCAGTCACCAGTCACCAGTGATCAGTGACCAGTAAGCAGTTTCTTTCGAGACCTTCTGCCCAACTATCAGTGGCGACTGATAACTGATGACTGATGACTGATAACTGGTCACTGACCCCTGGAGGCCCCGATGCGTTTGATCGCCCTCTACCGTCCACCGCCTGATCCGGCGGCTTTCGACAAGGCGTACCTCGAAACTCATCTCCCGGTGATTGGAAACGTGCCGGGCCTCCAGCGAACGACCCTGTCCAAGTTCACCCGAACCATCCAGGGAGATGGGTTCTACATGATGGCCGAGATGTTCTTCCCGGATGAGAGCAGCCTCAAACAGGCGATGCGAAGCCCTGAGATGGCCGCCGCCGGGGACAATTTGGCATC
>DATEVL010000077.1:0-4705 GCA_035281845.1 Anaerolineales bacterium
CTTCCGTGCGCCGTCGCACCAAGCTCTGCACCGCCGCCCGCATCCCAGCCTCGCGCTCGGAGACGGTGTAGACCTTCGTCAGGTCTTGGGTGTGGATAGTGGGAGGTGACATGCGGGGGAGGATTATAGTCAGCAGTCAGCAGTCAGCGGTCAGCAGTCAGCCCCTCACCCCATCCCCTCTCCCGCAAGGCGGGAGAGGGGCGCGGGGTGAGGGCCAGGAGCCACCATGAAAACAGCCGGCAAGATCGTTGGTGTCCTGATGGTCTTGGGCGGTGGAGTGTGGATCCTGCAGGGGATCAACATCCTGCCGGGCAGCGTCATGACCGGCGACCCGCGCTGGGCGGTGCGGGGCGCGGTGCTGGTGCTGGTGGGGATCGTCCTATTCGTCGTCGCTAGCCGGCGCGGGCCGAGTTCTACTCCCCCTCCAACGAAGTAATCTCCGCTGGCTTCTGGCCAATATCCGCCCTCACGACCGTCGTACGCCGCCCAGCCACGTTGGCCGCCGAAGCCGATCGTCCTACTCTGAGGAGCGCCTCGGCGATGAGCACCACTACCGCCCTCCCTGGAGACTCGCGTTGCGCCTCAACTGTGGCTACTATCGGGTGGCTCGGAACACGCCCGGGCTTTGCGAGGGGGGGCTAAAGGGGGGGGTAGGGAGAAGGAGGGACCAGGGGGGTGGACGAGCCGCGATGACGCGTCCGTGTTACTGGCACACCGGGACGCTCAACGACCTGCGCTCCGACACGCCCAGGGCGCTGAAAGCCTCGATCTCATAAGTCAACCCCTTCCCCTTGGGCGCCTCGTCGGAGTACGATGTGGCGTTCGCCCCAACCTGCCCCAGCTGCGACCCGTCTCGGTACAACCGATAGC
Organism: Anaerolineales bacterium; assembly: GCA_035281845.1. Lineage (GTDB taxonomy): Bacteria > Chloroflexota > Anaerolineae > Anaerolineales > E44-bin32 > DATEVL01. The sequence goes on from DATEVL010000077.1 coordinate 871, forward strand.
CCGTCTCCCCGCTGACATCGGACCATTCAAGTTTGACCGGGTAGTTGTTTAGGTTGGCCGAGCAGGTGGCCTTGGCGACCTGGAAGTTTCCCGGGGCGCCGGGCACGGGATCCACCGGAACGACCGGCAGATTCGATACGTCTCCGGCCGTTTCGACCGTCACTCCCGAAACCCAACATTGGATATCGGTGGACGGCACGATCACCAGCCACCACGTCGAGGGCTCGTTGCGTCCGACGGCGGCCGTCTGGACGCCCAGCTCGAGGGCAGTTGTGACGTTGTAGGCCCCGGCCGGTCCTTTGCGACAGTTGGCGTTCTGAATGAAAGTCACCAGCGGTTCGCTCACCGGGGGCGTCGGTGTCTCTACGGGAACAAGAGTGCCGGCCGGCGTCGCCGCCGTGAGGGCGAAGGTGAACTCGTACGCGCCGACATCGCAGCCGCCGCCGACGGGGCGCCCGACCCCGCGTTGGTCTGTCGCCAGGCAAGGGCTTTCGGCGGCGTCGATGCCCCGATTCCCCTCCAGCAGGGCGTGGGTCTGCGTCGTGCCGCCGTTATCGGCGAGCGGCCCCAGCAAGAAGTCGCCTTCAGGCGGGCGAGGAAAGATGCCCCCGTAGTCGAAATCGCAAGAGCCGTCGGACAAGTTGCGGCCGCGACGATCAAAGACGATGGCGTGTCCCAACTGGAAGGTGCAGTCCTGCTCGCCGTTGTTCTCGATGATGCTGTTCTCCAGCCGCAGCGTCATGGGGTCGGCCTCGCTGGCGTTGCCATACATGCCGCTCAGCCCGTTGCCGGTGACGGTGCTGAAAGTGAGGTTTAAGTCCCCCAGGCTGGTGATACCAACGCCGGAGTTGCCACTGACCGTAGAGTTCACCAGCGCTGCGGTCCCGCCGATCGGATTGTAGACGGCCGCCCCGCGCCCGACGCGGTTTCCGCTGATCGTGCTGCGCTCGATCCTTAGCGATGCGCCCGGTGCGTTCGTGATGACATTGGGGTGCTCCTCGGCCGCCGAACGGCTGCCCGCGATCGTCGAGTCGATCAGTCGCAGCGTTCCCCCGTTGTAGAGCACGCCGGCCCCGAGTCCGAGCTCTGGCTGCAGGGTCCCGTTGCCCGCGATCCGGCTTCCCCGGAAGGTCAAGTCTCCACCATTCGTGACCGCCCCTTCTGGATTGTCCGTGACCAGGACATCCTCTAGCACAGCGGTAGTGGCGCGGCCCACGTTGACGGCGGCCATGGCGTTGTCCCGGATTTCGGCGTGGCGCAGGGTCACGTTCGTCCCAGGCCCGACGACGAACAGCCCGAAGGTACCGTTGGCGAGCCCCACGTTCTCGATCACCACGCGCGAGTCCCCACTGACATAGACCGGGTATAGCTCGCCGGACCCGGTGATCACCGTCGTAGGCCTCCCGGTCGAGGCGGCCCCGATCAGGGTTACGTTCTGGTCCCTGATCGCCACCGCGGTATCCAGGGTGCGGAAGTCGTTCTCGGCGTAGGTGCCCGGTCCAATGTGGATCGCAGCGCCGTCGGCCGCTTTCTCGAGCGCTGCCCAGATCGTCAGACAGGCCATGGCTGCCGTGGTGCAGTCGTTGTCGTCATCGCCGGTCTTGCTGACGTAGAGCAGTGCGCTGGGAACGGGCGTCGCCGTCGCCGCCGGAGTCGGCAGACGGTTGATAGCATCGAGCACCTCCGGCGGGACGCTGCACGCCAGGACGGCTGCCGTCAGGGTCATCAGGGTCGGGAGCCAACGTCGTCGCATGCCAAACTCCTAGAGCCCGGCGCCGGCGGCAGGCGCAACAACAGCCTGGAGGAGGCATTCGCCCGGCCTAAGCCGGACCGCCATCCAGGCTGACAGCACCCCGCGTGCGTCGGGGGGCGAGGTGAGACGCAAGATATATCCGGTCGTCATTATACGGATAACATCGCCCGCCCCGTCCCTGACATCTCTCCCAGGCGTGAAACTGCGAAGTCGGCGGGAAGGCCGCCGCTGGCCGAGGCGATCGCTCGTCGATGCTGATGGCGGCCTCCGGGGCGAACCTGCGCCCGCTGCCAGCCGAGCGGCGAGACTACGACGCGGCCGAGGCGATGTACAGCGAGGGGATCCGAGAAGGAGCGCGCCTCGGGGCGCAGCTCCTATGTGCGCCGCTGCACCAGGCTCTGTACGGCTGCTCACGTCCGGCCCTCGCGTTCGGAGACGGCGATGAGCTCCCCGTCGAGGCGTAGCGCCGCGTCGGCGAGGTGTTACGGCGACAGGATGCCGCGATCCTCGAACGCCTGGAGCACCATGCGGGCGGCCCGTCGGCCGTAGAGACGCTCCGCCGCCTCTACCGTGGCGTTGGCCGCGGCCGGCATCGAGGTGCCGGGAGCGAAGTCGAACTGCGCCTCGAGAATGATCGTGTCGGCGACGGCGGCTCCCAAGGCGTTGCGGATGTCCCACAGGGCCCGGGACCAGATCTGGCCGTCGTGATGGACGCGTCCGTCCAGGTCTTCGGGGTAATGCAGGTCGGTGTCGACGCGGCGCAGGCAGTGAGGCACCTCGGTCGTGTAGGACACCGAATCCCAATCCGCCACGCAGGCCGGGTCGGCCGTAGGCGCGACGACGTCGCTGACGGTGACGGCGAAGTAGTCGCCGAACCCTTCGCCGATCGACCACGCCTCGACCGACGTGCCGAAGCCGAAAGGAGTCATCTGGGAATCCTGGATGGCGTGGCCGTACTCATGCAAGATCACCTCGGCGTCTTCGGCGTCGTCCACCCCGCCCTTGCCGAAGCGCAGCAGGTCGTGCTTGTCCCAGGAGTAGGAGTTGTCGATGCCGAGCTGGTTGATGCGGATGTCCTGCGATTCCATGTTGATCGGGCGGTGAGTGGACCCAAAGCCCAGGCCCTGGAGGTAGAGCTGCGCTTCGGTCACCCAGAAGTAGCCCATGACCTGCTCGAAGCGGTCGTCGTGCCGGTCGTAGATGAAGGTGTTGTCGGCGGAGAAGGCGGCGGGGCCGGTCTCGCTTCGGACGTTGGCCCAGTCGCCGCGCAGGTAGCCGCTGCCGTCGAGGTTGGTGAGCGTGACGATGCGATAAGCGGGTTGCAGGGCGGCGTAGTCGGCGTCTTTCTTGTCGGTCAACGTCTGATCCTCCAAAGACGCCACCGGGTTGGGGAAGAAGACCCGGCCGGATCCCGCCGATGAGGTCAGTGAGCCGCTGGAGGCAAGCGCGCTGGTGGTGAGGACGGCGGCACCGAGCAGGACCACGAAGCCGGATCGACGAAGCACGCGTGCGATCATGGCAAACTCCTTTGGGGAAAGGCCGTGTTGAGAGGCGGGGTCATTATAAGAGGTTGCTGCCGCCCCTGTGGTCCGCCTTTCCCTCTCCACCCCCCTGCAACGGCTAGGTTCCAAAGCCGAAGGAGGGCTCGGCCTGCGCACAGATCAACCTCGCTTGATGAACATTCCTCCTTTTTCACCCCCCCTTTAGTCCCCCCTCAAGGGGACACCGGGGGGCATGGGCTGCCCCCCGGACCCCCTGCAATGGCCGAGTTCCGCGGCCGAAAGTAGAGCAAGGGTTGCCCGCTAGCGTCTCAATCATCGCCATGATTCGACATGACGACCTTGGCTCTTCGACTCGTACGCGAAATCGCCTGCAATGAAATCATGCGCAAGACTCCTTCGAGCGCAATGCTCGCGATTCCATCTCCCACGATGGCCAGCCATTGCAGGGGGGTGTGGCCCCTCGCTGCGCTCGCTCTCTACAGAGCGCCAAGGGCGGGGTGCTTCGCGAGGGGCGGGCTCCGCGTAGCGTCCCGGAGCGCAGCGGAGGGATCGCCCCCCACCGTCCCCCCTGGAAGGGGGG
>DATEVL010000078.1:0-26864 GCA_035281845.1 Anaerolineales bacterium
CGTCGACGCCGCCAGCACCGCCGCCCCGAGCGAATATGCCCAGACTCGCGGATCCAAACCCAACCAGTGACCGACGGCCAACGCGACCGTCCACAAAGGCGAGGTGGAGCCGCCGCTCGGCTCGCCGGGGACGAAGGCCCACTGACCTGTGGCGACGAGGTTTCGGGCGTACGTCTGGTGGATCCAGGCATCATCTAGTGGAAAGCCGATTCGAAACGTGGTGCGGCTTACCGTTAGGAAGAGCATCACACCCAGAGCGGCTCCGCCAACGGCGATGGCCGCCAGGCGCGCCCGCTCAGTCATCCACCTTCTCCGGCACCACGTTGAAGATCAAGACAGCGCGCCCGGCCGGGTCGCTCGACACGCGTGGCGGTCCGAGCCACGACCTCGCCGACGGGTTCCGGTAGAGCTCGTCCAGTTCGCGCGGGTGATCCGCTTCGAGGACGATCCAGTCGACTCCGTATCGGGCGGCGACCCGTTGCAATGTGTCCTCCGAGCCATTCGGGATGGCGACCGCCGGAATCCCGGTGGCGAGGAAGAATCCGGGTGGATCGTTCACCGCAACGACTGTCGACTCGTCCGGGTTCTCCACGAACGCGCCGACCTGACGATAGGTCGTCAGATTCCGGTCGAAGGACGATGCGGGACCAAGGACGCCTGCTTTTCCCGCGAGGGTCCAGGCCGATAAGGCCGCGGCGAGCAGGACGGCGACCGTGATCAGCAAGCCTCGCGTGCGGCCCTCGTCCCACGCGAGGCGAGGCGCAATCCAGGCTGCTGCCCGATCGATCCCGAATGCCGCCAGCGCCCACAACAGAGGCATCAACGCTGCCGAAGAATGGAAGAAGCCGCCTCGCGCGCCGGCGAACGGAAACGCCAAGGTCATAAAGAGAACGAGCAGGACGGCGTACACGCCGCCTGCCCGAACGAGCGGATGGCGCCTGCGGTTCCACGCGCCCAGGATCATCAAGGGGAGCAGCAGGACGTAGCCATTGACGGCCAGGATCGTCTGAAGATTCGTCCATCCCGACTGCAGGCGATGCGCCAAGAGTGTCGCCGGGCCCGCCGCCCACCAGCGCGCCGCGGTGAGCTGGCTCGCCGGAAACGAGAAGAGCTCGTCGTAATCCAGCAGCCACAACGCCCGCGCCGCGCCCGGCGCGAAAAGGCCTCCCGTCACCTCCACGTTTCTAACCCACCAGGGGATCATGAGGGCGACGTAACCCAAGAAGGCGAAGCCGAAATGCCGCACCCGTCGTTCCCTGGAAGCCCACAGAGCATAGGCGGCCGGCCCCCAGAGGAGCAGGCCGTCCGCCCTGGCCAGGTGAGCCAAAGCGATCAAGGCGCCGATGCCGACCCAACGGCCGGCGGCCGGCCTCTCCACCGCTTCGCCCATCTGCCAAAGGGCGGCGCCACCGATGACAGCAAAAAGCGCAAAGGTGTCTGTGGTGAGGAAGTAGGGAGCGTAGAATCCGGGGAGAAGGGCCAGCCCTCCGGCGATCCACGCCGTCTTCTTTTCCCCGCCTGCCGTCAGCGAGATCCGCGCCGCCAAAACGGGTACCGCGGCTGCGATCAGAACACTTGCGACCTGGGCCGAACGAAAAGTGTCTCCGAACACGGTCATCGACGCCGCCGCTAGCAGGCTGGCGAGCGGCATCCAGTAGGTGTGCGAGGGCGCGGGAAGCCCGCCGGGATCGGAAAGGTAGTTCCACAAGAAAGGCTCGAGAAAACCCTTGCCCTGGGCCAGCTGTTTCGCCGTGGCGAAGTAATACTCGGCGTCCATGTAGCCGGGCGAACGGATCAGGAGGCTCGCCGCCCCGTACACGATCAGGCCAGCCAGGAACAACCCGGCGTACAGTCTCCATTCTCTACGGCTACTCGAAGTCACACGAGACGCCTCGATCGACTCCGACCGGCGATTCGCCTGCCCCGATGGACTGTAGGGCCGACGTGGACGCGGTAATGGCTCGCCTCCGCCCGCGCCTCATCCGAGTGCGCGCGTGGGACGGAACGCTTCGCCGGGCCGGAAGGCAGCGAGTAAGTTCAGACCCAAAGCAATTCGTGCGTGTCTTCCCCAGGATTCGTCCCTGGTGGTCTGCCGCGCTGCTTCAGACGAAGGTCCGCCCAAGGTGGGAGGAGGAGGCGATGTTGGCTTGTCCTCGAGGGTCCTCGACCCCCTCGAAGATGTCGACGGCGGGGACTTCCGTTCGATCCTTGCTTTGGTCACAAAACGCCGGTGGGAAGTGGCCATCCGATCACTCCATCCGAAACAGCGTGTATCCGCCGCCAATCTTCTCGACCGGCGTCAACCCCTGGAGCAGCTCATCGAGCTCCGCCCAATCCTCTTCGCTGTAGCGTTGGTCGTTGTTCCGCACGTAATCCATCCCTGCATTGAAAAGGAGCAGATGAGTCATTCCCTGAGATGCCCAAGCCTGACGAATGGCTTGCGGGCTTCCGAGGGTTCTGCGCGCCACATACCATTGATCGATCCAGGCGTCGGGGATACAAGCGGGCCAGCAGTAGAAACCCCTGGGTTCCCACAACATCAAGGTCCTGCTGGCGGGAGGGAGATCTGCCATCCGCAGTTGCGCCGCATAGTAGCCGCCCAAACGCCGAGTCAGGTACTCGTCGCGGGTCTCGATGGCGAGGACTGCGCTCCCCGGATTGGCCTGGACCGATGCAGCCACTTCTCGGTAGAGGCTCAGACCCACGACGAGGGCGATGAGAGCTCCGACGACCCGGCCGACCCGGACCGGACCGAGGGAGACGCGCGCCAGCCCGGCGAAGCCGCCGCCGGCCAGAAGCGCCCATGCCGGGAGCAGGACAAAGTACAGCCGGGTTTGGACCAACAGGCCCGAGAGCTGGCTCGCAGCGGCCCACAGGAGCCATCCCGTGAGCAGGTAGGCGCCCACAGGAAGAAACTGGCGCCGCGTCGATCCAGGGAGCAAGGCGAGCCCCGGGAGAAGCGCGACCAGCAGCGGGCCGATATCCGAGGCAAAGCCGGTCGCCTTTTCGTAGCCCAGCAGGGTCGCCGCCAGCGGCACGAATAGGCTCTGGCCAAGTGGTGGAGCCGGTACACTCCCGACCAGACCCGCTTGACGAATCCCCTCTCCGCCTCCGAAATAGGGATACAGCGGCGCTCCGGTTGCGACGGCGTTCTTCAGAAGCCACGGCGAGAGGACGAGCAGGCCCGTGGCCAGGAACAGCAAACCCAGTCGCAGGCCGCGCCGATTCGGTGCAGCGATGCAGATCGCCATGAAGCCTGCGGGCAGAGCGATGGCCGCGGTGTACTTCACTCCACCGGCGAATCCGGCCATCGCCCCTGCAAGAATGGCCTGGCGACTCGGCGACGATGCGTCAACGCGAATCACGATAGCGATCAGCGCGAAACCATACAGGGCCGCCCACCAGTCGACGTAGCCCCAGCCCGAAGAGGCCGCCAAAGACGGCGCGGCGAAGAGCGCCAGCAGCGCTGCCCAACCCGCAAGTCTTCCAAACTCGGCCGCCAACACGAAGACTCCTGCGCCGGTCAGCAAGGCCGCGGCGAATCCCAACACCGTCGCCGTCTGGGGTCGGCCAAGCGCCATCGCCAGGGTGTAGAGCATCTCTCCGGTCAACGGCAGGCCCCAGTAGAGATTGTCCGTCGGCGTTGAGAGGGAGTGGGCCGCAAGGAATCGTTGCGGCAGATCGAGGTGGTAGACGAGGGCGTCGAAATGTACCGGCGGTGCGGCGGCCTCGATCAGCGCCATCCCCAAGAGGGCCGCCACGGCCAACGCCGCGGCGCCCTCCATCCAGTTCACGGGCCGAAACGACTTGAGTGCCGCCCAGGACCCGAACCAGTGGAGGCTCGACTTGCCGAAGAGGAGAAGGAGCAAGACCACCAGCGCCCACCCGGAGGCAGACGAAAGTAGGCTCGTCGAAAGGAGCAACAGGATCAGCAGAGCGAGACAGCCCAGACCCAGCGCGGCCTGCACAACGAGAAAAGAAGCGTGGTTTCGCCCGCCATGGCCGGCCAGACGCCGTCCGATGCCGCCACCGAGGCCAATGACGATTGCCGCCAGCAGCAGGTCTCCGACCGCGGCGAGAATCGAACGCAAGCCATCCGGTGAAACGGGCTTGTGCCCTGCAAAGTACGCGGTCAGGACGGCGAAAAAGAAAAGCGCCGCCAGCGCGGCCAGCCCCCGCTGGCCCTTCGAAGCTTTGGCCTCCCCCGATGTCGGCCTCTCGTCACCCAGGTCCGGCACAGACCTTCCTCACACGTTTCGAAGGAACCCGCTTCCCACTCGCCCCTCTGCTCGAAGGCCAGGGCGGGTTGTTGAAGACCGCCATCTGCAGCAAGGCTCTAGTCACCGCCACGAGTATAGTGTTGCACCATGACATCACCATATGCTTTCTCGCCGACGAGGGTGAAGTTCTCGCCGAGGCTCGCCATGACCGGGTGCGGCTGGATTCCTTGCTCCAGGTACTCCTCGGTCTCCTGTCGAAAGACGATGAACCAAACTCCGGGAGCTCCGCCGACGGCCTCGTCCACTCCCGGGAAGGACTGCAACCCGAGAAACTGTTGCGCCGCCAGGCTCAGGTTATCGGTGGAAGAACCCGGGGGATCCGCCAGGAAGTCGATCGGCGTCGGCGCGCCCGCGTAGACGGAAGGAAGGGCCGTCAACTTGTCGCTGTGGAGCACGACCTCGCCTTCCCGTTTCATATCTTCCACATCCCGTACGATCGCCTGGAAGGGGCCATAAGGGAAACCACGATAGGTGTAATAGCCTTGAAGTCCAAGCAGTATGGCCACGATGAGTGATCCGAGCGCGGTCCAGCGTAACGCCGGCGCCGGAGTCGGTTGATCGAAGACCCAGCCGAGCCACAAGGCAAACATGACCCCACCCGCCAGGAGCGCCCGTTCGAGGTAAATCGGAACTCTCAGCGAGACCACGACCATGACCAGCGCCGGGGCGATCGACATGCCAAGCAGCCACGACCCGGCCAACCATCCCTGGGTGCGTCGGCGAGCACCCCGGAAAGTGGCCAGCAAACCATAGGTGAGCACGAGGACAACGCAGAAGAGCAGAATGGGAAGAACCTCGTTGGCGACGGGCAGACCGCCGATATAGACCAGCAGCGTCCGGACCAAGTTAACGAGGCCCGGGGTCTCGATCCAGTAGGCCCGGTCGATGAGGGTCAGCTGTCCGAAAGCGTGGAGGAGCCAGGGGGAATAGAGCGCCACCGCCAGGGCCGAGCCCGCCAGCGTCCCGAGGACGACGCGACGGCGACGAGTGAGGAGCCCGGTCATGGCCAGCGGCACGAGGAACACGAATGCCAAATGGTGAGTATATTCAGCCGCTGCCGCGAGCACCCCAAAGCCAATCCAGATGAGCGGCGAGGCTCCCTTGACGCCCAAAAGGAAGCAGGCCGTCGCGCCGAGAAGAAGCAGGCACTCCAGCGAATACATTCTGGCTTCCTGCGCGTAATGGACCTGGAACGGGAGAAGCGCGGTGAGCATCGCTCCGATGAACGCCTGCCGGGGAGTCAGGAGAATGCGACCGATCCCATAGGCCAGCAAAACGACTCCGATGCCGAACACGACCGACAAACTGCGGAGCGCGATGGGTCCTGATCCGAGGACCGCCGTCCAGCCGGACAGGGCAAGGAAATACAGCGGTGGGTGCGTGTCGATCATGGCTTCGACGGACGACGCCAGCAGCCCGTGCAGGACGGCCGACGATCCTTTGGCGGAGAAAAGGGCGGCGAAGGCTTCGTCGTACCAGACAGGCCGGCTTCCCAGCGCCAGCACTCGAGGAACGAGCGAGACCGCGACAAGAATCAGGACCGCAGGAAGGGACCGGTCGAGGAAGGGAACCCGGACGCCTGAGGTTTCGTTTTCTTGCGTCACGGCGTTTCTCCGACGGCGGCCCTCCACCGAGTTCGCACCAGCACCAGCGAGATCAACAAGGCCAGCGGTATCGGGATGTAGTTGAGCGCGCTTTCGAATCGCCCCCTCACCGTCAGCAGGAAGAGCGCCCAGCCGGTCACGGCGATGAGCGGCAGGAGTCCGGCTATGAACCACGCGCCGCGGCGCTCGTTTCCGTACTGCCCGATGCGGAAGAGCAGGAAGAGCGGCACCAGGAGTGCGGAGAAGTGCGTCGTCGCCGTCCGCGGCGCGACGAAGTGCGTCAGGACGAGCGACAGCGAGGCTCCCCACAACATCGGCTCGAAAGACAGGCGGCGACCCTTCCAGGCTTCGATCCCCAGCCACATCACCAGTCCCAGGGTCAGGAGCCCCTCCAGGGCAGGGGGAGTCCGAAGGAGATAAGTGGTCAGGATCCACGCTATCGACCCGAAGTCTGTGTAAGACGGATACGCGCGCAGCTGCTCGAGCCAGCCGGCCGGCCAAGTCGGAAGCCAGATCATGGGCAGAGCGACCAACAGGGCCAATGTGATCAGGAAAGCGTATAGCAGGCGAAGCCGGCCCTGGGAAATCCCCCAGAACAAGAGCCAGGGGACGATCAAGATCGCCACCTGCGGCTTGATGGTGGCCAGGGCCAACGCCACGCCTGCCACCTCATGGCGACCGTGGCGGATCGCAGCCAACGCTCCGATCAGGAGAACGGAGACGACTCCGGCCAGCTGCCCGAGGAGTACCATGCGGGCGTTCGGATACAGCACGACAATCCACACCAGGCACCAGATCCACAGCCAACCGCGGGGCCGCCAACCGACTGCCCCGCGTGCCAGGACCGCGGAGAGGATCAGGCACAGGAGCAGCGCCGTCATGGCGACGGCGTGAACGGTGGCGAAGTCCGTCGTCAAACAAAGAGGCCAGGTCACCAAGACCACATAGATCGGGTAGGCGAAGGCCGCCTTGTCTTCCGATGGAAGAGCCGGCCGACCGTAGATACCGCGCTGGACATCGAGCGTTGCTTCTGCGCTGTAGGGATCGACCCCCTGGGTCAGCCAGGCGCAGCCGGCCGCCCAGCGGGGATACAGATCGTTGCCACCCGAGATGCGGCTGGTGAAAGTCTGCCGGATGCCAATGGCGATCAGGACCAGGACCAACGCCAGCAACAACCCGGCGACGGTCGGGGGCGGGCGCTTTCGATCGTTCACGCCAGGCATGGCGAAGCGAGTGTGTTCAGAATAGATCCCTTCAGACGGCCCGGCTCCCCAACTCGGACCAGGTCTCAGCCCGCGTCGACCACCATCGGACCCAGAACAACCCGCCGATGGTCAGCAGCGGAAATCCGACCAGGACCCACAAAGAGGGTTCCCCGTTCTCAAGGGATCCCAGCGAAAGGAGCCACGACCCGGCGGCGAACAGCCCGAGGAGAAGGGTCGCCGGAGCGTCGACCGCCCTCCCTTGCCGGCCGTACCATGCCTGAAGGATCAGGACGATCGGGAAGATCAGGAGGATGAGATTCGCCGCAATCCCGAACGGCATGAGAAGGAGAACGACGGCCTGGGTCAGGGCGGCCGTCCACAAGAAGCGATGTTCCTCCCCACCGAATGTCTCCTTCCACTCCCAAAACAAGTAGGCCAGCAACAGCCCGGCGAGAACGAACACTCCGACCTGCCCGAAGCCGAGGGATTGTGACAGGCGGGCAACCGGTGATAGGAAGACGGGGAGGCCGGCATAGTCCAAGACCTGACGGATCATCTGCATCGGCCAGTCAGGCTGCATCAATAGGGTCGCACCGACCATCAGGACAACGCCGGTGGCGAGCCAGCCGAGGAGCTCCCTCCGCCCGGAGAACGCCGCCCACAGGGCCACAAGGAGGATTAGCCCTATTCCAAGCTGCGGCTTGAGAAGGGACGCGGCGAGGAGCAAACCTGCCACAGCCTCCCTCCGCGCCTGGACGGCGGCCATCCCCGCGGCCAGCAGAAGCGCCTCGAGGGCTACGACCTGGGAAAGGATCAGGGTTTCAAAAGCCGGAAACCACAGCACGCTGAAAGCCAGAATGGCAATCGATGTCCAGCCTGATCCTTTCCAACGAAGCGTCCGGCACCACAACCAGGTGGATGCGAATAAGCAGATCTCAACCAGGCTCATCCACAGGGCGTACGCCGGCTCGAAGTCCAAGAGCCCGAGGGGAGCGAAGACCATGAGCGATAAGAAGGGATACAAGAAGTGGAAGGGGTCTTCGCCTCGCTGCTCGTTCGCCGGCCGTCCATAAACCCGCTCTTGTGCCTCCAGGCTGACCGCAGGGTCATAGGGCGAGATTCGCTCCGAGACCCACGCCCGCCCACCCTCCCAGCGGGCAGCGAAGTCGTTGCGGGCCGGCGCAGCATCGACAAAGGCGCGGTTCGCCACCCACAGCACCGCCACGAGTCCCACCAGGAGGACGGGAATGAGCCAGCGCGACCATACCCGAAAGATGGGGGTCAACGCCGTCGCTTCCTGCAACATGGACGACGCAGGGAGAGTCCCCCCGCGGCGCATTGCGACAGCCGGTCCCAGTGGCCCGGCGTCGTCAGGGGTCTCTTCGCAACGCCTCCTGGGCGAGTCACGCTGTTTACCCTTCGGCCTGAGGCCGCAGGAGGATTACGGCCGCCGCGTCACGGTACGACTCGTCCCACCCGGCGTGATCGAGGGCATCGGTGAGCGGCGCCTGCGGGGGGAGCAAGACGACGTTTACGCCGTAGTTCTCCAGCAGCGGCTCCCATCCCGGCTGCGCGTTCCACAGGCGGACGTAGTCCTCGAAGATTCGGGGCGTAAACACATCGGTTCGGCCATCCACGAAGCTCGGGTAGTCCGGATACAGATCCCACAGGACGTATCCGCCCCAGTTGTAATCGTTGAACAGGAGCCCATTCGGATGCGTTTCCTTCAGCGCGGCGAAGGCGGCGAGCGGGAGAAGGGACCGCAGGTGATCCTGACTCCGTTTCGGGCTGAGCTGAAGGGCGGCCCAGCCCAAGCAAGCCAGCATCAGAATCGCGGCAGCACCACCGTTCAGGAGTCGCCGTCCCTTCGAGGCATCGTCCATCGGCGCCGCCAGTCCGCGAGAGATCGGCCGGAGCGCGGCAGAAGCGTGCCGGCAGATCACAGGAGCCGAGACCAATGCGAAGATGGGCACATTGCGCACCGCCAGCATCGCGAGCACCGTCCATCCGCCGACCGCAATCATTTCGGTCGAGGTCGCCGGCCGGTTGCTGGCTCCCAGGGCGACCAGAAGGACGACGAGCATGACCAGGAATGGGATCAGATTCGCTTGATGAAAATCCGGAGACTGCCATTCCTGGATGGCCGCCTGCAACACCGGGATCGATACCGTCTTGATCGGATAGAGCAAGATCGCCGGCCCGTGCGGGTTGATGGCCGCCGCACCGAGGCAGCCGACGAAGACCACTCCCAGAGAGACGGCCTCGCCGCGATTCGTTCGCCACGAATCCCGCAAGCTGGCCCGTCCAGTCAGCGGAGAAAGGAAGATGTCGAGCAGGGTTCCGGCCAGGTACATCACAATCAAAACGAATCCGATCATGAAACCGCCGTGGACGTTGGTCCAGAGCGCCATCCCCAACGGAAGAAGCCAGATCAACCGCGGGCTGGCGCCCGTCCGCCTCCGTTCCAACACCCATAGGAAGAACGCTGCCAGCGCGAAGGTCGCCACATGCGGGCGGGCGGCCCAGTAGACGGCGGAGGTTGCAGCTGCGAGGAGCAGCACGGCCGCCCGCATCAGGAGCGCCCCCTCGAGCAACCTCCAAAGGAAGGTCAGGGCTACGGCGACCAGGAGCGCGGTGAAAACCGTGAGCCCCTGGAGACCCGCGAGGCGATAGAACCCGAGCATCACAACTTGAGCCAGCCAGCCCGGGTACGCCCAAGGTCTTCCCTGCGCTGTGTGCGAAAACGGATCCACTCGCGGCGCCTGACCGTTCTCGGCGATCCACTGGCCGGCACGGAGATGCCACCACGTGTCGGTGTCGAAGGACGGGCGCAGCGCCATCGCCGCCACGCCGAGCACGACGACGAGCAAGACGAGGGAGCGAAAGCTCACGGTGCGGCCTCCGGCCCGAGCCCGAGATCACCGGGTCGGACGGCTTCGGTCAGCGAATGGAAGACTCGGAAGTCGCCGATGGCAGTCTCCTCGTATCCGACTCCGAGGGAACGAAGTCCCTCCCGCAAGTAGCTGTCGAGCCACGGCTGACGGGCCGTGATATAAGCGACTTGCGTGGCGGCGTCGACGATCGAGTCGTATGGGGCGTAACGGTCGTCGCGGCCGGTGTAACGGAAGTCGGAATGATAGGGCAGCTGCGGCAGATACACCAGCCGCTCCCCGCTGAGAAAGGCCAGCGGATAGGCTATCCAGTAGGTCGAATAGCCCGCGGTCTCATCGTGGTCGAGCAGGAAGTTGACGAGCTGGTCCTGGTAGGCGTGGTCGTAGATCGTGGAGGAGTCGAACTGAGTGGTGAGCCGGGGCGCGGCCGCAGCCGCCTGCCACGTGGTCCCCAGGTTGAAGGCGAGCACCAATCCGGCGAGGGCCAGCGGCCAACGTTTCATCGTTCGAGTCATGGCGGCCTGAACCCCGGCGGCGGCCACGATCGCCAGGGGCACGGCCAAAGGTAGAAAGTAGCGCCCGGACGGATCGGCGCCGAACGGAGTCAGAACGAATCCGGCGACAAGCGTGCCACCCACACCGATGAGCAAGGCCCGTCCGGGAAGGCCCTCTGGCGGCCAGGACGACTTCCGCACGCCGATCAAGACCGCCACCAACCACAGAAGTGCGACCAGTGGAGCGAACGGCATCCCCAGCGGGGTTACTCCCCATGGCGGTCGCAATCCAAGGAGGACCGTCGGGCCGAACAACGCCAGGTTCACCGCATGAGAGGCGATGGCCGCGGCCAATCCAGCCGGAGATGCGCCGGCGACTGCCGCCCCTAGAAGTTCCTGGACCAGGAGCGCTGCGCCGCTACGCGCGCTCCAGACCACCATCGGCATGGCGCCCAGGAGCAGGCCCAGACCGACGGCCGCCGCGCGCCCCGCGACAGCTCGGGCCTTGAGCCGACGCCGCGCGGCCACAAGGAGGACCAGGCCGGATGGGATCGAATAGACGAGCGTCAGGCCAAAGACCCACAACGCGAATCCGGTTAGAGCCCCCCACCCCAGATACGACCATGGGCTCGATTCTGATCGCTCCATCCGTAGCGTCGCCAGCAGGATCAGGTTTCCCAAGACGAGGGCTTCGCCGTAGCCTCCGAGCGAGACCGTGGTGTACAGCGTGACATTGACCGGTGGAAAGGCGATCAGCAGTCCGGCGAGGGAACACACCAGCGTTGGGAACCGCATCTCTCTCGCCAGGAGCATCGTCGTAAGGATCGTGGCGAGAAACAAGACCGTCTGAACGAGGCGGATCACCAGAACGGACGGCCCCACCAGGACGAAGCCGGCTGCGACCAGCGCCGCATCCAGGCTGCCCATGTAAGCCTGCCCATAGAAGAATGTCGGCCAGCTTCCCCCCTGGATATGCCTGGCCATGAGCCCGACGACCGCCTCGTCGGCATTGAAGGGTAAGGCGTCCAAGGCGATCAGGGCCAGCTTGAGAAGAAGGGCCAGCGACAGCACCCCCGCCGCCGCCGGCCAGAATCCGTCCCGCGAGGGCAGCGGCTTTGCCGGGCGCGAGCGCATCGTTATAATGCGTCCGTGCGCTGGCGTCGACCGGAGCTCTGGATACCGCTGCTGGCCATCGTCCTGCGAGTGATTCCGGGGCCGCGGGTCATCGACGACGCCTATATCATCTTTCGCTACGCCCAGAACTTGCTGGATGGCAAAGGGCTCGTCTTCAACCCCGGCGAGCCAGTGTTCGGTATCACGACCCCTCTGTTTGTCCTATTGTTGGCCGGCGCCGCGTTTCCCATCGGAGGAACGGCCGCCCCATTCCCTGCCCTCGCCCTCGGCGTCAGTGCCTTGGCCGACGCTGCGACGTGTTTCCTGCTGATCCGACTTGGCCGCACCCTCGATCGCCCGCCGGCCGGCATTCTGACGGCCCTGGTGTGGGCCGTTGCCCCCATGTCGGTGACGTTCGCTATCGGCGGGATGGAAACCAGTGTCTTCGTTTTGCTCACGACGGCGACATTGTACTTCCATTCAACGCACCGACCGACGGCGGCGGCGTTGTGCGCCGGGCTCAGCCTCACCACGCGACCGGATGCGCTGGTGATGATCGGGTTTCTTGTCCTCGAGCGCGGCCGGCAGACATGGAAAGCAAGGCGAGGGGACACCACGTTCACACCCATCCGGGCGATGGAGATCGGCGCGTTTTTGGCGCCGGTGATCCTTTGGGGAATCTTCGCCTGGTCCAGCTACGGGACGCCGATTCCCAACTCCCTGGCGGCCAAGACCTCGGCCTACCATCTTCCACCCGAGGCTGCGACTGTCCGCTTGCTTCAGCACTTTTCCACGCCGTTTCTCGAGCATCTCGTGTTCGGCACGGCCTGGATCGCGATTGGCTTGATCCTGTATTCCGTCCTCTACCTGCTGGGAGCCCTCGATACGGTCAAGCCGAGGGCGGAAACCTGGCCCCTCTTCGCTTATGCACCCGCCTACTTCCTGGCGTTTTCCATCGCCAATCCGCTCATTTTTCGCTGGTATCTGACCCCGCCGCTCCCGATGTTCTTCTTCGGGATCTTCCTCGGCGCGCAGCGCCTCGCCCGTGATTTGCGCCGGCCATTTGTGGTTTGGGCCTTTGGCGCGGCCGCCGTCCTGCTGTCCCTGCACGGGTGGTCGTTGCGCCCGGAGAGCGGCCCGACGCGCCCGGCGCCCGAGATGGCTTTCGTAGGCCTGGAGAATCTCTACGAAACCCTCGGTCGCCGCCTGCGCACGATGGTGGGCCCCAACGAAGTCGTGGCCGCGGGAGACATCGGCGCCCTGGGATTCACTTCCGGCGCTCGGATCCTCGATATGGTCGGTCTGGTCTCACCGCAGGTCATTCCTTTCTACCCGCTGGACCAAACGGCTTACGTTATCAACTTTGCCGTCTCGTCGGAGGCAATCGACCGATTCAGGCCGGACTACGTCGTCATTCTGGAGGTCTACGGCCGGGAGACCGTGCTGAAGGACCCGCAGTTTCTCCACGCCTACGCGCTGGTGGAGACGGTTCCCACCGACCTGTATGGAAGCGATGGGCTGCTGGTGTTCCACCGGATGAAACCCCAATGAAAGGCACACCCTACCCATGGATCGAGATCGCAGCCCTCTTACTCTTTTCGATCTTCCTTGTAGGCGGCGCCTCCGGCGTCCCGTTTCACCCTGACGAGTCCTCCTGGTTGTTCCAGAGTCGAGACCTCGAAGGTCTGCTGAGCGACCCGGCGTCGCTGGCTTGGCGCCGCGACGTCGGCGCGACTCAGGACGTCACCTACCGGCTTCTCAACGCTCCCCTGGCGAAGTACATCCTGGGCGCGGCGCGCTTGGCCGGCGGCTTCCCGGCAACCGCGGTCGATTCCGACTGGGATTGGACGAAGTCGTGGGAAGAGAACGTGAGAGCCGGCGCCCTGCCCTCCGAACGTCTCTTGCGCGACGCACGGCGCGCCAGCGCCCTGCTCTTGATCCCGGCCGTGATCGCCCTCTATCTCTGCGGCCGCGCCCTCGGCGGACGGACCACCGGTCTTGCAGCCGCGATCTTACTGGCCACGAACGCGCTCATCCTGCTCCACGGCCGGCGGGCGATGGCCGAAGGGGCTTTGACCCTCGGGATTTGCCTGGCGCTGCTCGGCTTGTTGTACGCCGATCGGCATCCGTGGCTGGCCGGCCTCGCTGCCGGGTTGGCCTTCAGCGCCAAGACCTCTGCCGCCGTTTGGATTCCACTCGGCCTGGTCGCCGCGGCGTGGGCGGGGGACCGGCGGAACCGATCGCTTCGTGGAACCCTGCAACGCGTCGGCGCCTTCACGTTGGCGGCGGGCGTCCTTATCATCGGGCTGCACCCGATCTTGTGGGCCGATCCGCCGGGCGCCGTGATCGAGATGTGGCGCGCCCGCCAATTGCTGGTGGCCGCCCAAGTCGAGACGGCGTCCGAGTTCATGCCCTTGGCCGTGCTGCGGACGTCGGGAGATCGAATCGCGGGGATCCTGGCGCACCTGTTCTTGACGCCCCTGCAGTTCGCCGAGGCCGGCAACTACCTGCGGGAAACTGCTGCGGCCGAGGCGGCCTACCTGCGCCTCGAAGGAAACACGTTGCTGCGCAGTTTTTTTGGCGGCAGCCTGCTCTTCGGTTTGGGTCTGCTGGGAGGGGTCGTGGCCATCCGCAGAGATTGGCCGGCAGGAGCCGGGCAGCGGCGAGCGACGGCGTTGGCCGTTCTGGCAACGATCGTCCAGGCCGTGGCACTGGCCGGCGCTGTGCCTCTCGCCTTCCAACGTTACAGCTTGCCGCTCGTGCCGCTGGTCTGCCTGTGGGCCGGGCGCGGGATCGCCAGCCTGATCGATTTCGCAAAAGAAAACCGCCGGCTCGCAAGCGGGCCGGCGGCGTCTGACTCGGGGTAAGGGCTACTCTCTGAGGTAGTCCGAGAGCCGGCGCCGGTGGCTGGGATGGCGCAGCCGGCTGAGAGCCTGAGCCTCGATCTGGCGGACGCGCTCGCGGGTAACCCCCATCTTGCGGCCGACTTCCTCCAACGTGTAACTCTGCCCGTCCAACAGGCCGTAGCGCAGCTGCAGGATTCGGACTTCGCGCGGCGGCAGCGTATTCAGAACCTCCGCCAAATGCTCCCGCAACAGGTTTTGAGTCACCGTCTCCGCCGGCGCCGGGGACTCTTCGTCCTCGATGAAGTCTCCCAGGACGGAGTCCTCTTCCTCGTCGGTGGGGGTCTCGAGCGAGAGCGGTCGGCGAGCGACCTGGATCATGTTCTCGACTTTCTTAGGCGTCACCGTCAGGGCCTCGGCCAGCTCGTCGGTCGACGGTTCGCGGCCCAGGCGCTGCGTCAGCTGGTGCGAAATGCGCAGCAGCTTGTTGATCTGGTCGCCCATATGCACCGGAACGCGAATCGTCCGGCCCTGGTCGGCGATCGCCCGCGTGACGGCCTGACGGATCCACCAGGTGGCGTAGGTCGAGAACTTGTGGCCCCGGCGATAATCGAACTTCTTGGCGGCGCGAATCAGGCCGATGTTGCCTTCTTGGATCAGATCGAGGAAGGGCACGCCGCGCCCCATGTACTTCTTGGCGACGCTGATCACCAAACGCGAGTTAGCCGTGATCAGGTGTTCGCGCGCCGCCCAGCCGTCCTCGATGAGCAGCTGCAATTCCCGGCGGCGCCGCACTGAGACAGTGCTTCCCGCCATGACCTCGCGCGCCCTGCGCCCGCGTTCGATGCGCTTGGCCAACGACACCTCCTGTTCCGCCGTCAGCAGCGGCACCCGGCCGACTTCTTTTAGATACAGGCCGACCGTGTCATCGGCGTCGAGGCTCGACAGCACGGCCTCGTCGTCGTTATCTTCATCGGCCGCGTCGTCTTCCCCGGCGTCGTCCTCCGCCGCCCCCGGCTTGGAGACAGTGTCGACGTAGTTGATCCCTGCCGCCAGCAGCGCGGCGTAGGCTTCCTCCAGCTGATCGATGTCGCGCTCGGCATCCGGGAACAGGGCCAGGATGTCATCGACCGTGACGAATCCCTTCTCCCGCCCGAGCTCGACCAGCTTCTCGATGGCGGGGTTTTCTTCTTCGGCCGGCAGCGTCTCTTCAAGCAGCACGGGCTCTTCCACGGCTGCTTTCTTAGTCTCTCGCCGTCCGGCCTTCCCGCCCCCGGCCTTCGTCTTGATCTTCGATTCCTTGGTTTTAGCCATTCTCCATCCCAGCATACAGCGAAGTGTCTACCGAATCAACGAACCCCACAGACCACCATCCCTGCCCCCTCCCACTACCGTGGCCCTCACCCCTATGGGGCCATGCTCTCACCGAGGACCCCGGTGGGTGTGGCCATCGACGGAGCATACGGCGGGTCCTGAATAAGGCCGAGCAAGTCGTCCATGCTGAACCGGCTCACCATGTCCAGTTCGGAGCCCTCCGTCAACCTGACATAATAGACCGAGCCGGTCGGGTCAAGGCTGCCCACATCGAGCGACCGGCTTGTCCCGTCGATCATGATGACCGTGATCCGCGCCTGAGGCGGTGCCAGCCCGAAGGCGGCGAGGTCGCCCGGGTCTGCCAGCGTCTCGCGGATCGCCGGCGCGAGCAATCCGGCCAGGGCGAGTTCGATTCGCCCGGCGTCCGCCTCCCCACTCCGCGGTGCCGACATCCGCCACCCGGACTGTGGGTCCCGTCGGATCACGATGAGACGGCCGCTCGTTGGATCGACGAGACGGACGCTGTCGACCTGTTCTGCGATCAGGTTCCACAAGCTCTCGGTCGGAGCGGCCGGCTCGCCGGCGGGCGCTTTCGCACCCATCTGTCGTGAGACCGCGTATCCGATGCTTGCGATCACCAAGAACCCCAGGAGAATCCAGGTTGTCCGGCGGATCATGCTTCATACCTTTGCCCGGCGGCCCCACCAGGTCGCCACGCCCACCGTCAGGAAGGCAGCCGGAACCACGACGATGCTGAGCAGCGCCAACATCAACAACCCCGGGCGAGACGGCGGCGCGACATAGCGCTCGATCGATTCCTTCGGGGTCAGGTTGATCAGATCATCCTGGCCGGCCGCCCAGTCGATGCTGTTGACGAGCAGGTCGCCGTTTCCATACCCGGAGAAATCGGCGTTGGCGCCGAAATCCGAGTCGCCGATGACGACGACACGTGAGGCGCCATCGCTCGCCTCAGCCGCCGCGGCGACGGCCAGAGGCCCCGCGTTGTCTTCCGTTTCACTGAACTCGATCGAACCTTCTTGCGGCAAGCCTTCGAGGTTGGTCTCCCCCCAGGAGTTGGCGCCCGTCAGGACCAGCTCGGTCTGGGTGACCTGGCCCTCCCCGGGGCTCTCCACGGCCACGCTACGCGCCGTGGGGAAATACGTCACCAGGTTCTGCAACCGGTCCGTCACCGGGTGACTCGCATACGACGCCTCGACCGCCGCCAGGGGCATCGAGGAATTGAGGTCAACCACCAGATCCGGTTGCGGGTCCAGACCCCACGCGGAACGCAGGTACGCGGAAAGCAGATCGTTCTCGGGCGTGATCTCGGTCCCCGGGATGGGGTCGGCCAGCACGACCAGGCCGCCGCCCTTCTCCTGGAACGTCTTCACGGCATCGACCTCGACGGCGGAGAGCGGCGCCGTCGGTCCGGCGACGACGACGGCCAAGGCGTCATCGGGAACTTGAGGCGCCACCAACAAGCTCAGCATCTCGACGGTGTAGTTCTTCGATTCCAGCGTCTGGCGCAGCTGCGAGAAGCCTTGTTCATCGTCGGCCTGCAGGTCGCGTTCGCCGTGCCCGGTGAGGAAGTACACCTTGCGCGACCCAGGGTGAGTCAGACGGACGATCGACTCGGTGATGGCCTGCTCGGAAGCGGTGGTCGTCACCTCCGAGGCTTGACCGAGGGCCACCACCAGAGAGGCGTCTTGCACGACCCCGAACCCGTTCGCCCGGAACGGCTGGGCGAACGGGTCGACAAACTCGTAGCTGACCCGGCCGCCCGTTTCCTGATACTGCTGCAGCAAAGGCCGCAGCGCATCGCGCTCCGCCACTCGATCGACCGAGTAGAAACCGATAAGCTGCACGTCGGACTCCAGAGCCTTCAGCGTGGCGATCGTTTCCGGAGCCAACGAGAACTGGCGGTCTTCCGTCAGATCCCAGGACTTCGGGTTTTCGAAGGCGACGATGTTGAGCAGGGCCAGGATCGCCAGAAGCGCCAAGGTCCCGAGCATGGCGTTGGTCCCGTAGCGAGCCTGCCGGCCGCGAGCGAGCCGCAGCAGTCTCTCGCGATCGAGGAACAGCGCCGCCGTGAAACCGATGATGGCGACAGCCACCCCGATGTAGACCGCCGTGTCCCCCCGCTGGCGGACGGTGAGCAGCGCCGCCGCGATCAACAGACCCGCCAACCCAGCGACGGCCGCCACCACGGTCAAACTACGGCGCGGAACCCTTAACGCCACCGGTGCGACTCCACAACCTGACTGGCGACAAAGAGGGAGAGGACCGTCAGGCTGCCATAGTAGAGGACGTCGGAAAGATCCAGCACCCCCTGAAACAGATTGTCGAAGAGATGATCGCCAAAACTCAGATACCGCAGCACCTCATTGGCTCCTCCATAGCCGCTGGCCAGACCCCCGATCACCCAAAGGATCAGGATCACCGTCAGCGTGGCAAAGCCGGCGGCGAGGCTATTGCGGAAAAAAGCCGATACCATGACTCCGATCGCCACGATGGAGCTCATCATGAGCAGCAATCCCAGATAGGCCACCAGGAGGACGCCCTGGTCGATGCCGGGCGTAGTCATGCGGTGGAGCACGATCGGATAGATCCAGGTGATCGCCAGGAGCAAGCCGATGAAGCCGATCGCACCCAGCCACTTTCCCAGGACCAGCTCCCAGTCCCGGATGGGCGCCGTCAGCAGCAATTCAATGGTTCCCGAGCCGGCTTCTTCGGCGATCAGTCGCATCGTCAAGAACGGCACGGTCAGCAGCAACAGCGTGACCATCGGACCCATCACGACCCGTCCGTCCGGCGGAATCTGGCCGGTCGCCATCCCGAAGCTGACGTTGACGTAGAAGAGGATGCCGAGTACGACGAACAGGAAGATCGCCACGGCGTAAGCGATGGGCGAAACGAAATAGTGACGGAACTCGCGCCGGGCGATCGTCCAGGAGTTCTGCATTCGGTCAGTCGCGGCCCCCGACCGGGAGGCCCTCCTTCGTCAGCTGCAGGAAGATCGACTCCAGGCTGAGCCCCGCCGGCCGGAGCTCGAGAAGATCGTAGCCTTCCTCCACGACGGTGCGCGCCAGTTGTGCTCGCACGTCGTGGCCGGGGCTAGTTTCTACACGCAATTCGCCGGCGCCCGGATCTTGTGTCACCTTCGCCACGCCCGGGATCCGGCCGATGGCTTGGGCGAGCGCACCGTCGGCGCCGCTCACACGCACGATCAACTGCTCCGCGCCGGCCAGCTGGGCTTGCAGGTTGGCCGGCGTGTCTTCGGCCACGATGGAACCCTTGTTGATAATGAGCACCCGATCACAAAGCTGCTGGGCCTCGGACAGGATGTGGGTCGAGAGCATCACGGTGCGTTCCTTGCCCAGTTCCTGAATCAGTCGCCGGACGTCGATGATCTGCGCCGGGTCCAGCCCGATCGTCGGCTCGTCCAAGATGAGGACCTGCGGCTTGTGAAGCAGCGCCTGAGCCAGCCCGAGCCGCTGACGCAAGCCCTTGCTCAGGTTGCCGATGTAGCTCTCGGAGCGCTCCGTCAGGCCGACTTCCTCGAGCACTTCGTCGATGCGCTGATCGAGATTGCCAACACGCCGCAACGAACCCATGTATCCCAGATACTCCGTCACCGACAGGTCCGGATACAACGGAACGGTCTCGGGCAGATAGCCGACTCTTCGCCGGACTTCGAGCGACTGGTCGACCACGTCGAATCCGGCAACTTCAGCACGTCCTTCGCTGGGCGGCATGAACCCCGCCAGGATTCGCATGGTCGTCGTCTTGCCGGCGCCGTTGGGGCCGAGGAACCCAAGGATCTCGCG
This sequence comes from Anaerolineales bacterium, assembly GCA_035281845.1. GTDB lineage: Bacteria > Chloroflexota > Anaerolineae > Anaerolineales > E44-bin32 > DATEVL01. Next base: position 19,572 of record DATEVL010000078.1, read on the forward strand.
AGGGGCGGCCTCGAAGGTCAGGCCCTGGATGGCAGGATGGACGCCATAGTATTTTGTCAGGCCGACGGTGCGAATCATGGCGTTGCGCTGATCCCGGGTGGGCGCTGGGGTGGTTGGGGCGAAGAAAGAGCACGGCACTCAAGGCGCGTGCTCACAAGCGTCCCCAGGTTTCCCTACTCGTTCAGGGCATCACTATACAGAACTTCGCCGGGACAAGTCAACCACCCTCCCCCGACTCTAATCAGATGCTTATGTCGTCTTGTTCTTGGCTTGACACCCTTAATTACGCCTTGTACAATCCCCAGTTTCCGCCGGACCAGACCGGTTAGGAGCTCAAATCGATCATGTACCAGATGGAAGGCTTGACCACGGCCGAAGCCATGGCGATCTACGCTGTACTGCTGATCGCCGTCCTCGGCTTGCTCTACGCCGCGTTCCTGCGCCGCCAGATCCTTAAGGAAGACAAGGGCACGGCCAAGATGCAGGAGGTCTGGAACGCCATCCGGGTCGGCGCCGATTCCTACTTGCGCCTGCAACTGCGAAGTGTTCTGCCCTGGATGGGGATCCTGACGGTGGCCATGTTCTTCTCCGTGTACATCATCCCGCCCTCAGCGGAGGCGCTCCACCGCTTTGCTTCGCTCAGTCCGAGCCAGGTCTCCACCGTCCTCGGCGTCACGCGGGCGTTGGCCTTCGTGATGGGCGCCTCCTTCAGCCTGCTTGTCGGTCAGCTGGGGATGCGGATGGCGGTACAAGGGAACGTTCGCGTGGCGTCCGCCTCCCGGCGCTCCTTTGGAGACTCATTGCGCATCGCCTATCGGACGGGGACGATCACCGGCATGCTGACCGACGGCCTCGGCCTGATGGGTGGGACGCTGATATTCATCTTCATGGGTGCCGCCGCGCCGGACGCGCTGCTCGGCTTCGGCTTCGGCGGCACGTTGGTGGCACTGTTCATGCGCGTCGGCGGCGGGATCTTCACCAAAGCGGCGGACGTCGGAGCCGACCTGGTCGGGAAGGTCGAGGCGGGCATCCCCGAAGACGACCCGCGCAATCCGGCGGTGGTCGCCGATCTGGTCGGGGACAACGTCGGCGACTGCGCCGGGATGGCGGCCGACATCTTCGAATCCTACGAAGTGACGATCGTTTCGGGCCTGATCCTCGGGTTGTCTCTGGTCTTGCTCACCGGCGACCTGGAATGGATCATTTTCCCGCTATTGGTGCGCGGAATCGGCGTCGTGTCTTCGATCGTCGGCACGTACCTGGTGCGAGGCGGCCCTGGCAAAGCCGGCGACGCCATGCGGGCGATCTTCACCGGCTTTCTATCCTCGGCCGCCATCTCCGTCGTCCTGTTCGGACTCGTGGCGTACTTCTACCTGCAGGACATCCCCGGCGGCTGGTGGCGGCCGTTCCTGGCGGTCACCGTCGGGGTTCTGCTGGCGATCGTCATCGACCGGGTGACCGAATACTTCACAAGTAGCCACGGCGCCCCGGTCCGGTCGATCAAGAAGGCCGCCGACACCGGCCCCGCCACCTTGATCCTGGCCGGGACCTCGGTTGGATTCGAGTCATCGGTGTGGGGAGCGCTGGTGATCGGCGCTGCGATCTTCGCCTCGATCCTGATCTTCGGCGGGGTCGATCCGGCGCACAGCACGCAGTACGTCTTGTACGGCGTGGCGATGACCGGCATCGGCATGCTGACTCTGACCGGAAACAACGTCGCCATGGACTCCTATGGCCCGATTTCCGACAATGCCAACGGGATCGGCGAGATGGCTTGGCACGGGATGGACGATCCCGACACCCAGGCAGCCCGCCAGATCATGGCCGACTTGGATGCGGTCGGCAATACCACCAAAGCCATCACCAAAGGAGTCGCCATCGGCTCGGCGGTCATCGCCGCGGTTTCCCTGTTCGGCTCTTTCCTGGTGGACGTCTCCCGCGCCCAGATCCTCTTGGGTCTGGCCGCCGACCGATTGATGACGGTCACCGGCATTCGCATCGATCTGCCGGAGGTTTTCGTCGGCATGCTGATCGGGGCCTCGATTCCCTGGTTGTTTTCATCGTTTGCCATCCAGGCCGTTGCCAGAGCCGCGGCGCTGATCGTCGAAGAAGTCCGACGCCAATTCCGGCTTGGCGTGTTGGAGGGCAAAGTCGCCCCCGACTACGATAAGGCGGTGGCGATCTCGACTTCCGCCGCCCAGAAGGAGCTGGTTCCTCTGGCGTTGATCGGCGTGCTCTCCCCCATCCTGGTCGGGTTCGGATTGAAGATCGAGGCCCTCGGCGGGTTTCTGGCAGGCATCATCGTCTCCGGCCAGCTGCTGGCGGTGTACCTGAACAACGCTGGCGGCGCCTGGGATAACGCCAAGAAGCTGATCGAGGACGAGCCGCGCAACCCGGCGGCCAACACCGGCAAGGGTTCCGAGAGACATAAGGCGGGTATCGTCGGCGATACCGTCGGCGACCCGTTCAAAGATACCGCCGGCCCGGCGCTCAATCCGATGATCAAAGTCGTCAACTTGGTCTCGGTGATCATCGCTCCGATCGTGGTCAGCTACTACGTCCTGGGAGTGGTCGGCTGGGCGATCGTCTTGCTGTGCCTCGTCGGCGTAGTTTGGGCGATCCGTCAAAGCAAACGGGCGGCTCCTTCGCTGCGATCTCCCGGTCCAGCCTCCGACTGAACCCGCGGGGTACTGTCCGAGAAGACCCGGCGCAAAGCCGGGTCTTCTCGTTCTATCGACGGAGGGAGACTTTCGGCAGGTCTTGCCCTTGCCAGGGTCCGGCTCCCGCGCAAGTATGGGCCGATGGTGTCCCTTCCTTGCCGACGGCCGTCCTGCACCGCTTCGGTGCGCCGCAGGGCGTAGAATCTTCTCGTTCACTCGCCCATGGACCTACCTTCGGATCGGCGTTTCCTTGCCATTTGTCTTCCGTTGCTCGTTGTGGGCATGGCACTGGCGCTTCTGCGCCTCGGGTCCCAAAGCCTGTGGCTCGACGAGAGTTACACCTGGTGGTTTACCCGCCTCGATTGGGGGGATCTCCTGCGAGCGGCGAGGATTGACGCCGTCAATCCGCCCTTCTACTACCTGTTCGTCAAGGCCATCTCGAGCTTCCGGCTTGGCCTAACTCAGGGTGATCCCCTGAGCGAAACCGCCTTGCGGTTTCCATCGGTGCTGGCGCAGCTTGGAGGAATCGCGGCGGCGGTCTTCCTCGGATGGCAATTGACCGGTTGGGTCGGGGGCCTGGCCGCCGGCCTCCTCTGGGCAGCCCATCCGCTCACGTTATGGGCGGCGAGGGACGCGCGTCCGTACGCCTTGTCGGCCGCGCTGGCAGCGGCCGTGGTCGGCACCTTCTTCTATCAGCGCCGCTCCAGCTCGACGTCGGCCCTGATCGTCGCCGGGATCGGCCTTGCCATCGGCCTGCTGACTCACTACTTCTTCTTTGTTATCGCTGCCGCGCTGGTTCTGCTGGCAGGCACGGACCTCAGGCGTTCCCCGACCTTCTTCCGACAGTGGACGGTGGTGACCCTGCTGGCCCTCACACCGCTGGCCGTCTGGCTGATCTGGTTCTTTTCGACGGGATCTCCGTCCCTGGGGATCGGGTGGATTCGAACCCCGCTCCCCGGCGATATCCCCTTGACCCTGTGGAACTTGGCCTCCGGCTATGGAGGCGTCGCCGACGGCGGATCTACGCTGTTCGGCCTGACTGTCCTCGCTATCGCAGCCGCCGGACTTGCCGGAGGCAGGCGCGGACTATGGATCAAGATTCTCTTGGCGGGACTGGCCGTGCCGGTCGTGGCAGTCTGGGTCCTTTCGCAGCGGCGGCCGGTGTACGTCGATCGCTACTTCGTCGTCCTGCTTCCGTTCGTGGCCGCGCTGGTTGCCCTGGGGGCCGGGGCGATCGTCGAGTGGACCGGACGCTGGCCGCTCCAACGCCGGCGAGTCTTCCGAGTCGGAACCGCCGCCGCATTTTCGCTGGCGGCGCTTGCGGCGGCCTCGACCGTTCACGCCACCCCGAAATTCGACAAGGAAGACTGGCGCGGCCTGACCGCCTTCGTGCAGAGTCAGAACGTCAGGACCGATTCGGTCTCCCTGTCGGAACCGGAGATCGCGCTGCCCCTCAGCTACTACACAGGTCAGCCTTTGGTGACGCACCTGCCTGCCCTGATCCCCGAGTGCCAGGGTCTTTGCTGGTGGGTGCTGCGCCAGCCCTACACGGCGACCCATGCTCTGACGCAATCGGTCGCAGAGCCAGGGCGCGCCAGCATGCCAGATGTCCCTCCATGGTGCGACCAGCTTGATACCTGGGACAGTCCGACCGGCGTCGCAGCATGGAAGATCAACTGCGAGACGGAACCGACGGACGAATGAGAGTGATTGACCTGGGAAGGATCCACCGCCTCCGTCTCACCGCCGGGCTGATCACCGCTGTGATCTGCCTGCTGCACTGGTTTCTCCCGCAGCAACCGGTGGACGGCGTCGGTACTTTGTCGCTTCTGTCTCCCCTCTACACCGTTCTTCTCTCGGTGTTAGTGGTCGTGATCGCCAGCGGTCTCGGACGGCTGGCCCTTGGCGTGCTTGCTCCCAACGAAGATTGCGATCCCCTCGAGTCGCTCGTTTTCTCCTTCGGGCTGGGGATGGCTCTAGTCGGCTTTGGAGTCTATGCGCTGGGGCTGGCCGGCCTGTTTCGACCCGAGTGGATCGCAGTCTTCCTTATCGTTGTTGCCGTGATCTCGACAACCGGGGTCGTTAGACTCCGTCGGGATGCGCGCATCGGGCTGGATCTGCTCCGCGGGGACTGGGGACGGGCCCGGGTTGGATGGCTGCTCATGCTCGGGCTCGTCGGTTCGATCGCAATCCTGTCGCTGCTGATCGCGCTGGCGCCACCCTGGGCCTACGACGGCCTGATGTACCACCTGCAAGCCCCGCGGCTCTTCTTGCAGCAAGGCCGGATCGTTTCGCTTCCAGGGATCTTACAGGCAAACGGCCCGCTCCTCGGACAGATGCTCTTCTCCATCGGGCTGGCCCTGGGTTCCGACACTTTCTCCCAGGTGATCCACCTGACGTTTGCGGCCGCCCTATTTCTGGCGGTGCTGGCCGCCGGCCGGCGCCTGCTCGGCCCAGCCGGTGGTTGGGTCGCCGCCGGAGTCCTGCTGGGGATTCCGATCGTGCCCCTGTGGGGAACCCTCGCTTACGTCGATATGATCCACGCGCTCTACGAACTCCTTGCCGTGTGGGGAATCCTCCGCTGGCAGCAGGACCAACGACCGCATTGGTTGCTCCTTTCTGCAGTGATGGCTGGGATCGCCCTCGGCACGAAGGTCATGGCGTTGTTCTTGCTGCCGGCATTCTGCCTGTGGCTTGCCCTACTGGCCCGCAGGCAGGGCTGGCTCCGGGCGGCGGGCACGGCCGCGGCGTACGGCCTTCTTGTGTGTCTCGTCGCCTCGCCGTGGTACCTCTTCAACTTGATCGCGCTGGGTGACCCGGCCTACCCATTCTTGAACGGGGGCGCGGAATGGCCGCCGGCTCGCGTCCTGCTCCATCTCGACTACCTGCGGAGCTTCGGCGCCGGCCGCAGCCTGGCGGACTTCCTGCTATTGCCATGGAATCTGTACTTCCGGCACGAGGCTTTTGCGGCGCTGATGCAGAGCATCGAATACCCGAGCTTCCTCTTTCCTCTGGCGCTGCTCCTCCCCGTCATCTCGCTTTCGCCGCAGGCGCGCCCCCTGGCGGGTCTGGCCGTCCTTCGATTGGCGACGTGGTACCTGGGGTCACAACAGACGCGTTTTCTGCTCCCGCTCTATCCGGTTTGGGCGCTGATGGTGGCGGCCGTCCTCCTGGGGATCGAGCAGCGACTCCATTTTCGCCTGGCGTATCCCCGTGTGACGGGCGCTCTCACGGCCGGCCTGGTCATCACAACCCTGGTTTATGTCGCCATCTACACCATCGGTGAACGGCCGGTCGGCGTCGTGCTCGGCTTGGAGTCGCGGAAGGCCTATCTGTCCGACGCCGTCTACGATTATCGGGCACTGGACTACGTCGTATCGGGTCTCCCGCGCGACGCCCGAGTCCTCCAGCTCTGGGACGGTCAGTCCTATTACTGCGATGCCAGATGCATCCCGGACGCGGGGCAAGTCCAGGGGCCCTTCCTACACAACCTGGCTCGAACCGTCGATGACATGCGGGCGGAGCTCGAAGCGAGAGGGGTGACCCACTTGCTTATCGACCTGGAAGGGTTGAACTTCCTACTTCTCCATGATCCGAAGGGGACGCACATGGCGGCGGCCAGGTTCTTCCTGACGGAGTTTGTTCCGGCGTGCGGCCAAGCTGTCTACCAGGACTCGCTCGTCCGTATTTACCGGCTGACCTGCACGGCCAAGGCGTCGGCCGGATGAGGGCCGCCGCTCTCCGCTCTTTGCGCTGGGACGCGCCCACACTGACGGCAGCACTGATCGCCGTCGCCGCCGTCGCGATTCGGCTTACGTCGGGCCCCCATCCGGTCGACGATGCCTTCATCACCTTCCGTTATGCGGCCAACTTGTCGACGGGTCGGGGCCTTGTCTACAACTCAGGTGACAACGTGCTCGGCACGTCCACCCCGCTCTATTCGGTCTTGTTGGCCCTAGTCGCCCTCTTCAGCGGCAACCGCTCCTTTCCCGACCTGGCTGTTTGGATCAACGCCATCGCCGACGGTTTCTCGGTCTATTTAGTGTTTCTCCTGTGTAGACGGTTTCGGCTTCCCACATGGGCGGCGATCTCAGCCTGCTTAATGTTTGCCCTGTCCCCTCTGCTCATTCGCTATTCGATCGGCGGCATGGAGACCTCGATACTTACCGCGGTCAGTCTGCTCGCCGTCTACCTTTTCCTGGCGGGTCAGCGCCGGGCCCCATTTCATCTGGCAGGGCTTGCCGTATGGCTGCGGCCGGACGCAATGGCCCTGGCAGCGGCGCTGCTGATCGCCGAGGCCTGGCAGATCCGCCGAGTTCCCTGGCGCCCGCTGTTGGTTGTCGCTGCATGGATCGGGGTGGAAATGGTTCTACTTGCCACGGCCTACGGAGACCCGCTGCCGCACTCCGTCACGGCCAAGGCCAACCATGTCTACCTGGTGGAGCCGGAAACCAACTTCTTCCAGCATGTCTACCTATTCTCCGGGTTGACTCTAACCGGCGTGCAAGGCTTCGGAGCCCGCGGCCTTGTGGTGAGCCCGGCTCCCGCGCTCAATCTCATTGGCATGACGGGGTTTCTGCTGCTGATGGGTCTGTGGGCCGTTGGCATCGTCCGGCTGGTGCGAGAGAACCCA
>DATEVL010000079.1:0-32438 GCA_035281845.1 Anaerolineales bacterium
GCAGTCGCCTTGGGAGTCGTGGGCATCTTCCTGCCGATCCTGCCGACGACGCCGTTTCTGCTCCTGGCGGCGTTTCTCTTTGCTCGAAGCTCCGAGCACTTCTACCGCTGGCTCCATACGAATCGGTGGTTCGGGGCGTATCTGACGAACTACCGTGAAGGGCGCGGCCTTCCGGCGCGCGAGAAGACCATGACGATCGTCGCCTTGTGGCTGGCGATCGGGCTCTCGGCCGCCCTCGCCCTCTCGAGCTGGTGGCCGAGGGCGGCGCTGCTGGCGATCGCCGTGGCCGTGACGATTCACCTTCTTCGCATCCCCACCTTTCGACCGCAGACGCAAGTTACGCCCGTACGGGAATCCCACGCGCCCGATCCATCCCGGCCGAATGTGTAGTCCCCGGCGTTAGCCGGGTTCTCAGGCGACGGAAGCGCGCCACACAGGCATAGACCCAAGCCCCTCAGAATGAATCCGTAGCCGCAGGCTTCAGCCTGCGTCCGGCCCCCGCGTGTAATCCCCGGCTTGCGCCCTTGGCGCCCTGTAGAGGGCGAAGCACCCCGAGCGTAGCGAGGGGTTAGCGGGGCCTTCATTTGCCTCAGGCTGCCGAAAGGGCTCCCTCAAAGTGAATCCGTCCGGCCTCGCGTGTAGTCCCCGGCTTTAGCCGGGGCTCTTGTGGCGCTACTGAAGCTGTTTCGGAACCGAGGAAGGTCTTGGCAACGTCTTGCCCGGCCCGAGGCCCGGGACTACCAAGAAACTTCGACGTTAGCCTTGCCCGGGCTAAAGCCCGGGACGACCAAGAAACTTCGACGTTAGCCTTGCCCGGGCCGAGGCCCGGGACGACCAAGAAACTTCGACGTTAGCCTTGCCCTGGCTAAAGCCCGGGACTACCAAGAAACTTCGACGTAAGCCTTGCCTGGGCTAAGCCCGGGTCTACCAAGAACTTCGACGCTAGCCTTGCCAGGGCTAAGCCCGGGGCCACCAAGAAACTTCGACGTTTAGCCTTGCCCGGGCTAAAGCCCGGGACGACCAAGAAACTTCGACGTAGGCCTTGCCCGGGCTAAAGCCCGGGACTACCAAGAAACGTCGACGTAAGCCTTGCCCGGGCTAAAGCCCGGGACGACCAAGAAACTTCGACGTAAGCCTTGCCCGGGCTAAGCTCGGGTCTACCAAGACGTCCACGTTGCCCAACTGTCATCTAGCGGCCCCGCCCGGGGTAACTAGGGTCGCGGCCACATCTCACGCGGCCGCTGGCACGATGCTGGCGCGGTGAGACCGATGGACGATCAAGATCCCACCCAAGACGGCGGCGCCGCCGACCCACTGCACCAACGACAAGGGCTCACCCAGGAGAGGGACGGCCAGTAGGGCCGTCACCACCGGTTGGCCCACCATCGTCGCGGCGACCAACGAGGCCGGCAGAAGCCCGAGCGCATAACCCACGGCCACGTATCCGAGAACTTGCGTGACCAGCCCGAGGCCGATGAACGACGCCCATGTCTGAGGCGGATAGCCGGTGAGGGGATAGCCGATCAGAAGCACGACTGCCAAGAGGATGAAGGACGAGGCGACGCCGGCGGAGGCCACATAGGGCAAAGACGCCAAATGCCTGCGCCCGAATTGAGTCGCCAGGTAGTAGCCGGCGTAGAAAACACCGGCCGCCAGGGCCAACAGATCGCCAACCCCGAAGGCAAAGTCGTGAAGAAAATCTGCGCCCAGCACGGCGGCGGCGCCCGCGAGGACGAGCCCCAACCCGATCCAGAATTGCCCGCCCAACCTCTCCCTGAAGAACAAAACCGATGCGATGGCGACCCACAAGGGGGCGGTGTTGGCGAGCAACGTGGCATTGGCGGCGGAGGTGTAGAGCACGGCTGTGTTCCACAGGGCCAGGTCGAAGGACAAGGCGACGCCGCCGATCAACGCCAACCGCAGCCCCGCCGGCGGCCAGTGCCGTGGATTTCCGTGGCGCACGACGGCGATCGGCACCAGAATCATCGATGCGATCGCCATCCGGTAGAGGCCGGTGACGGCGCCCGGCGCCGCAGCCCACCGGACAAAGAGCGCCGAGAATCCCAACGCCAGGATGCCTACGCCCATGCCTGCGTAAGGCAGGGCGGGCGTTTTGGAAGCCGAAGCGGTGGGGGAGGCGATCTCAGCCATTCGGTGCTACGGGGCCGGGTCGTGACTCGTAAACGGTAGGGGCGGGTTTCAAACCCGCCCCTACCGCGAGGGTCTGGGGTTCATGTAATGCCGCCTCTCATCGCATTCTAACACCCGGCCGGACGAGCCGACGCGTCCGGATGCTATAATCCCGCGCGGGCGGCCTTCGACCGCCGCTTTCGCGAATCGCCAGGTCGATGCGGCGAGCGCGTGCGTATCAGGCACTGCTGGGCTTGTGCGTGAGGATGACTCTCAGTCTTGTGGACGTTTCCCGGATCATGCTCGCCTCAGGGTCGCCTCGACGCCAGGAACTGCTGAAGCTGGCGGGCTGGGAGATGGCTGTTCTCCCCGCCGAGGTTGAAGAGAAGGCGCGCGAACACGAGACCGGACGCGAACTGACTCGGCGGCTGGCGCGAAGCAAAGCTCAAGCTACGCCGTCCGTCCATGGAGCGATTGTGCTTGCTGCGGATACGATTGTCGTCGACGGCGAGGAACTTCTGGGGAAACCGGTCGACTCGGCCGAAGCGCGACACATGCTGGAGCGGCTGCGGGGCCGGAAGCACGTTGTGGTCACGTCACTCGCGCTCCAGACGCCGGATGGGACGCTGGTGCAGGACACCTGTGAATCGACGGTCTCAATGCGAGATTACAGCCAGGAGGAGATCGACCGCTACCTGGCCAGTGGTCGACCGCTGGACAAAGCCGGTGCGTATGGGATTCAGGATGGACTCTTCGAGCCGGTCGAGGTTTCGACGTTCCAAGACTGTTTCGCCAATGTGATGGGGCTTCCGCTGTGCCACGTCGTGCGCAGCTTACGCCGGATCGGGGTCGAGCCGAAGGCCGACGTCCCGGCCGCTTGCATCGCGCACACCGGTTACGATTGTCACGTGTATCCGGCCATCCTGGCGGGGGATGCGTGAACGCGCGACCTCGGCTGTCGTTGACCCTGCTCGCCTTGACGATGGCCGCCTGCGGCCGATCTGAGGCCACCGGCGAATTGCCCACCCCGGCGGTGACCTCCGTCGCCGCCCCCGATTCCGAGCAGGCCGCCGCCGAATTCCTGGACGCCTGGAAAGCTCAGGACTACAGGGCGATGTACGACATGCTCAGCCCGCTGACGCAAGACGCCGTTTCCCTCGATGACTTCGAGACGCGCTACGCCGACGTTCGACGCTCGGCCGCCGTCTCCGGGATCGACTACGAGATCGTTTCGTCGCTGGTCAATCCGCAGGCGGCGCAAGTGCGATACCGGCTCAACCTCCACAGCGCGGTCTTCGGCGACATCGTCCGTGAGACCTACATGGACCTGACCCGCGCCGAAGACGACTGGCGCGTTGCCTGGAGCGATTCAGCCATCCTGCCTGAGCTCGCCGGCGGAAACACCCTCTTGGCCGATTATGTGACACCGACGCGGGCCAACATCTACGACCGGGCCGGCCTCGGCTTGGCCACCCAGACCGACGCCGTCGCGCTGTGGATCGACACCGGGATCCTCGGCGACGAGGATGCGCAGGACACGATGCTGCGCGTCCTGGCCCGCTTGCTCGATCGCCACCCCGACAGCATCCGGGCGGACTACGAGAATTATCCGCCCGGCGCGTATTACATTCCGCTCGGCGAAGTATCGATCGAGGACTTCCGTCCCGTGCAAGACACGCTGGCGGAGACGGGCGGCGTGCGCTGGACGGAGTACACGACGCGCTACTATCCTTCCGGCGGTTTGGCGCCGCAATCGGTAGGCTATGTCAGCCAAGTCCGGCAGGAGGATCTGGCGGAGTATCAAGCGCTCGGCTACCGGGGGGATGAGTTCGTCGGTCAGGTGGGTCTGGAGGCGGTCTACGAGGACGAGCTGCGCGGCAAGCCGGGCGGCACGCTTTATGTGATGGACCCGGGGGGTCAGCCGGTGGGGACGATCGTCACCGTGGATCCGCAGTTGCCACAGGCGATCTACACCACCCTCGACCGCGACCTGCAGCGCCAGGCGCAGCAGGCGATCGCGGAATTCCGCGGGGCGATCGTGGTCCTCGAGCGGGATAGCGGCCGCGTTCTGGCGCTGGTCTCGTCGCCGGGTTTCGATCCGAACCTGTTCGACACCCGCAACCCGAACTGGCAGTACGGCCTCTCAGGGATCCTGGAGGACCAACGGAATCCGCTGGTCAACCGTGCCACCGTCTCCAGTTTCCCGCTGGGATCGGTCTTCAAGATGATCACGATGGCGGCCGCCCTCGAGTCGGGGCTCTACACACCCGAGAGCATCTACAACTGCACCGCGGAGTTCACCGAAGTCGCCGGTGGACCGTATTATGACTGGACGGTCGAGGCCGAGCTCCCGCCGTCGGGAGAGCTGACCCTGCCGGAAGGTTTGATGCGGTCCTGCAACCCGTACTTCTGGCACATCGGTGTCGACCTGTTCAACCGCGGCCACCCGACGGCGCTGCCGGATATGGCCAAGGCATTCGGCCTGGGGAAACCTACCGGCATCGAGATCAATGAGTCGGGCGGACTGGTGCCCGACCCGGATTGGAAGCAGCAATCGACCGGCGAGGATTGGTCGTCCTCCGACTCGATGCAACTGGCGATCGGTCAATCGGCGCTCAACGTGACGCCGCTGCAGGTGGCTCGCTTTATCGCGGCGCTCGGCAATGGCGGGACGTTGTACCAGCCGCAGATGGTCGAACGTATCCAGAACGCCGAAGGCGTGGTCTCGCATCAGTTCGAGCCGGTGGCCCAAGGGACGCTGCCTCTGTCGGAGGCGACCCTGGCGGTGGTGCAGGAAGCGATGGGGATGGTCGTGAACTCCCCGCGTGGCACGGCCTACCGGCGCTTTCTCAACTTCCCGATTACGCTCTACGGCAAGACCGGAACGGCGGAAAGCGGCATCGAAGACCCCCACGCCTGGTTCGGCGGCTACACCGATGAAGGGCGGGAAGACAAGCCCGACATCGCGGTGGTCGTTCTCGCCGAGAATCAGGGCCAGGGTTCGGAGTGGGCGGCGCCGATCTTCCGCCGCGTCCTGGAAGCCTATTTCTTCGGCCAACCTTACATGACCTACCCGTGGGAGTCGCAGATCGGGGTGACGAAAACGGAGACCCCGACTCCCGGCCCCGATGAGGAGGCCACGGACACGCCGACTCCGTGAGGCGATGACCGAGACGAGTCTGATCCCCGGCCTGATCCTGCGCGCCCAATCCGGCTTTTTCGATGTCGATACGCAAGAAGGCCTCCTTCGCTGCCAGCTGCGCGGCCGCCTGACTCAACCGCGCCGGCAGACGGATGTCGCCGCCGCCGGCGACCGTGTGATGGTGAGTCGGATCGAACCGGGGATCGGGGTCATCGAGAAAGTCGAGGGGCGGGTGCGGGTCCTTTCTCGCCTGGCGCCCACGGGAAGACCCGATCGGAAAGGGCGACGCGAGCAAGTGCTGCTCGCCAATCCGGACCAACTGGCCTTTGTTTTCGCCGCCGCCGAACCGGATCCGAATCTGCGCCTGCTGGACCGCTTGCTGGTCGTCGCTGAACGCGAGCGGATCCCTGCGCTCATCATCGTCAACAAGATCGATCTCACCGGGCGCAGGGCGGCCGAAGAGGTTTTTGGCCTGTACGAAGGCTTGCAGTATCCTGTCTTGTATGTCTCGGCGAAGAGTGGAAAAGGGATCGGGGAGCTGCACAAGGTGCTGACGGGCAAGGTGACCGCCGTCGCCGGGAGATCGGGGGTCGGCAAGTCGAGCCTGCTCAACGCCATCCAGCCGGGGCTGTCGCTGCCGACGAAAGAAGTCAGCCAAACCACCGGCAAGGGCCGCCACGCGACGGTCTTTCCCGAGCTGGTGCCGTTGCAAGGCGGAGGTTACGTGGCGGATACACCCGGACTGCGCGCTTTCGCGTTGTGGGATATCGAGCCGGCTGAAGTGGACGCCTATTTTCGCGAGCTGCGACCACTGGTGCCGCAGTGCGCCTTCAGCGACTGCACCCACATGCACGAACCGGGCTGCGCCGTCGTCCAAGCGGTGGAGGACGGCCGAGTGGATGCGGGGCGTTATGAGTCGTACCTGCTGATCCGCGCCGGGGAAGAGGAATGAACCGGGCGATTACCGTAGGGGCTGGCCTTGTGCCTGCCCCAGGCCATGCCCCTGCCCCGGGCCCTGCAAATCTCCGGAGGCACGGGGCGACCACAAGGGTCGCCCCTATGATTGGTATCCTGGCCGTGCTGCCGCTGGCGCTGATGGCGCTTGCCTCTCCTGCGCTGGCTCAAGGGGAGGGCGGCCGTTACTACTCGCAGACCGGGCACACCCTCGACGCCCGCTTCGTCGCTTTCTTCGATGGCCACGGAGGTGAAGCGATCCTGGGCTATCCGATCACCGATTCCTTCATCGATCCGCAGAGCGGGTGGAGGACACAGTATCTCGAGAACGCCAGGCTGGAGTTAGCGCCGGAGGGAAGCGCCGGGGTGGTGGGGATCCGGCTGAGCGCGCTCGGCGAGGCGCTCGGCGGGTGGCAGGCTCCCCTAACCCCGGACCAGATTCCCGCCCCCACCGACGCCACGTGCCGTTTCTACGCCGAGTCCGGCCACGCCGTCTGTCACGCCTTCCTCGACTTCTACCTTTCTCATGGTGGCCCGGCTCAGTTCGGCTTTCCGATTTCAGAGTTCAAGCTGGAGGGGGAGCGCATCGTCCAGTATCTCCAGGCGTTCCGCTTCGACTGGTATCCCGAGGCCGCGCCGGAGGCTCGAGTGCGGCTGGCTCCGCTCGGCCGTCTGCATTTCGAGGCCATGGGTTACGATCCGGCGCTGCTCCGGCCACGGCTTCCGTCGGATATCCAGCTCTATCAGGTGTTAGAGCTTCGGCCGCGGGTCTCGGTGGCGCATCCTGTGCTCGGGACCGACGGCCGCCAAACGGTCTTTGTCGCCGTGCGCGATCAGAACTTGAATCCCGTTGCGGGGGCGACCGTCGTGCTGACGATCCATCTGGCCGAAGGGGACCGTATCGTTCTGTTGCCCGTCACCGACGAACGCGGGCTGAGTCAGATCTCCTTTGACTACGCCGGGCAGCCGCGCGGCTCGAGCGTGGCCCTGGACGGAACCGCCGTCCTCGACCGGCTGCAGGCACTGACGCGCGATTCGTTCTTGATCTGGTATTGAGCTGGCTACCCGGCCTCTCGGGACCTTGGCGGTCACCCCGTCCCGCGAATCATGTACTCCGCCTTCACGGTCTGGCGCGCACGCCGAGGCTAGATCCAGGTCGTTGACGTCGGAACCGGGGGCTCTTTCGGCTGGGAGGGTGGGCGAGGGTGCTTCGCGGGCCTAGCCGATGCGGTGCCAGAGGGTCGTCGGCTGGCCACTGGCCACCGACCACTGACCACTGACCACTGTTACACCGGCCGTAGGACGCGCTCCTCGCGTAGTCGCTTGAACCACAACGAGGCTCCACGCGGCATCGATTCGACCGCCGCTTCCTGCCAGGCGCGAACCCCGAGCCCTTGAATCGTCTCGGGCTTGTAGCCCACCGACCGCCAGGCACCGGCGTGCTGAGCCAGATACGGCGGCAGGAACAAGAGCGAAGCTTCGCTTTGCAACTCGGCCGACGCCGCCTCGACCGCCTCCATCAGTGCCGGGATCGCCTGATCGAGAGGCAGGCCGGGCTCGAAGAAGAGCTCATCGATTCGGGTGACCAGGTTCTCCACCTGCCAGCCGGCGACCCCGGCCAGCTTGTCGCCGCGCTCGATCAGTAGGTAGGCCTTCTCGCCGAAGGCCGCCATGACGTCCTGGCGCGTCATACGCTTCTTGCCGTGACTGACGTGGGTGATGAAGCGGGCGATCTCGTCGGCGTCCTGCGGGCGCCCACGGCGGACAATGAGCTGGCCCGGGCGCGAAACCGGCGGCGGAGGAAGGTAGGCCTCTTCCACCCGAGGCAGTTTGCCCCAGGCCACCTGCACCTGGTTCCAGGTTTCCTCGAAGCTGCCGTCGTTGCGAATGACGACCTTGGCGGCACGCAACTTCATCGCTTGCGGGCTTTGCGCCCCGATGCGCTGGCGGGCAGCCGCCTCCGACATGTCGCGCTTGTGCATCAGCCGGGCGATCTGCAGCTCCTCCGTGCTGTCGACGACCCAGACCGTGTCGCAGCCGGAGCCCAAATCGGATTCGAGCAGCTTGATAGCCTCGATGACCACCACGCTTTGCTTGGCGCGGCGGATGAGCAGGTCGACGGCGTGCGCCACCAGGGGATGCACGATCGCCTCGAGCTTCTGCAGCGCGTCGGGGTCGGAGAAGGCGATCTTGGCCATCTTGGCCCTATCGATCTGGCCCTCGTCGTCGAGGATCCACTCGCCGAACGACTTGAGCACCAGGTTGTGTCCGGGAGCACCCTTGGCCATCGCCCGGTGGGCCAGGGCGTCGGCATCGATGCCGTACGCGCCGAGATGCTCGAGCATCTTCCGCACGACGCTCTTGCCGGTGGCGATATTTCCCGTTAGTCCGATGACGTGCTTACCCGGCCAGCGGCTCACGCGGCCTCTCCTTGTATCCCAGGCGATCGATTGTAGCCCTGCGTTGGAGGTGTGTCAAAGCCGGGGCCGAGAGCTCCGGGTAGAATGGGCCGGATCCGTTTTGTGGGTGCGGCGTGAAGGTTGCAGGGGGCGAGGTCGCATTAGGGTGAAGCGGGTCGGCGCGGTCTCTTTTCTGGTCCTCCTCGCCGCGGGCTGTCGCCCGGCGATGGAATTCGCCATCACGGCCACCCCGGTGCCGCCGTTGCCTACCCTTGCTGCGCCGGTCCTGACTGCCACTTTCCTCCTGGTTCCAACCGATACGCAAGCCGCCTCCCCCACCATCACCCCGACCTCCAGCCTTACCGCCAGCCTGACACCGACCCTTGGCCCGTTACGCACTTGGACCCCATCCCCCGCCGCGCGCTGTCCTGACCGGAGCGCGCAAGCCTCTCTCGAAACCGACTTGGACATCGAAGCTGCAGAGCGTGAGATCCTCCAGTATCTGAACCGTGGGGGCGACCCAGCGCAGCTTGAATCCCTGCTGAGGATACCCGCCGACGCAGAGCCTGGGGCTTACCCGAGCCTACAGGCCATCGCTTTCTCGACCGATGTGACCGGCGACCGGATCGACGACTACGTTCTACAGGTCAACGCCAACACCCAGGATCAGGCTTCGACGGTGATTCTGGCCCTGACGTGTCGGGAGGGGGTCGTCGAAACCGCATTCGCCGAACGTTTTCCTTACCTTGACTTCGCGTTCCCCAACCTGGTCGGGATCATCGACCTCAACGCCAACGGAGTCCCCGAGATTGTGTATTCGGTTGAGGAATTCGGCGCCGGCGCCGACTCGAGCACTTCGTTCTTCCTCGTCGAATGGGACGGTCAGACCTTCCGGCAGCTTGTGTCCAATTCCGAAGAGTTCTTCAACTACCCGAACGCAGCCAGCAGGGGCAACCTGGCCGAGCTGGGCAGCGAGGGCCGCTACGGGCACTCGCCCGACCTAGACAAGATGTTCCCGGATATGGATGGAAACGGCACGCGCGAGCTCGTGCTTACCGGAGGCATCTCTGGGCGGTATTGGACGATGGGGGGAGGCCCGGAGCGCTCCACCACCGACACTTGGGCGTGGAACGGAGAGGCCTTCACGCTCTTATCGAGCGAATTCGGGCCTCCCGAGTTTCGCTTCCAGGCCGTGCGCGACGGCGACGCCGCCACGTCAAAGGGTGAATACGAAAAGGCCCTCGCTTTCTACCAAAGGGCCGTCTTCGATGAATCCCTTTACGGTTGGAACCCGGAGCGTCTGTATGCTGTATACAACGCCTACCTCATGGGGACCCCCACGCCCTTGCCTCTCCCCGAAGAGCGGCCTCGGTTGAACGCCTATGGCCGCTACCGCATCCTCTTGATCCATGCGATCGTGGGAAACGGCGACGCCGCCGAGGTCGCTTACCGGACGCTGCGGTTGAAAGTCCCTGCGGGGTCCCCTGGTTATCCTTACGTCGAGCTCGCCAATGCGTTCTGGGAAGGTTCCCAGGAGGGTGCGGACCCTTCGGCCGGCTGCGAAAGCGCGAGAACCTACGCGGCCGAGCACCAAGAGGAAGTGCTCGGGCCGCTGGGCAGCTCGATCTACGGGTTCTTCTACGAGGACTACTCCACCGCGGACGTCTGTCCGATCGATTAGGTCGATGGCCTGACGGATCAGGCGAGGAGGGCAGGGCGGTGTCGCCCCGCTCGAAAAGAAGATCGTTGGCGCGGCCAGCCTATGGTCAACCGCGTGTCACGGCGAGGGCTGCGCAAAGAACACCTGGTCCCCCGCCACCAGGAACAAGTCGTGCGGCGGGCCGACGGCCAGATCGACGGGAGTCTCCGTCAGGCCCGGGGTCGGGATGAACAGTGCTTGATACACCAGCCGCAAGCTGTACTGGTAGACCCTACGCTTTTCCTCATCCAAAAAGAACAGCGACGGCTCGGGCGGCGGTGAATAAACGACGGAGGTGAGCGTCGTCTCGCCCGGCGCCGGATCGAGAGCCGTCTCGCACTCGACCCGAATCCGCAACGACCCGTCCGGCGCCTTCTCCTGTGGCCTACGGCACAGGTCGACCAGACCGTCGTCATGCAGCAGAATCAGCTCGTCCTGTGTGGCGGCCAGATCCACGGCGTGGCTGAGACTTTGGATGACCTCTGTGAAGTAGATCGCCGGCGTTCCCACAAACAGGCCGTCGGCAGCGGCGTAGAGCCAGACTTGGTTGGCCTTGGGATCGAGTACGAGCAGGTTATCACCGCTTAGATCGACGGCCTGGATCTTTCCCCAACCGGTGTCGGGCGGCGTCAATTGGCCGGTCGCTGGCGGCGAACCCGGCGCGCAGTAGATCAGGCTGCCGGTGCCGTCGATGGCGACGATCCCCTGGGCACCGAGGGCGCCCGGCTCGGGCTGGACCAGCACGTCGACAATCCGTGCGGGCTCAAACCCCGGCTGCAGCGCCTTCAGGCACTGGAACTCGCGATCGATTTCGTAGCCGCGCCCGGTGAACCAGGCGTGGTAGATCTCAGGGATGCTCTCGTCGAAGACGTATAGGTCATTTGCCGTGGCGGCGACGGCGCGCAGGCGCGCTCGCGGCCCGAATCCTCCACCGACAGCCGGAGCGAACTCCAGGCGGGCGATGTTGTCGAGCTGATCCAGCGCCTGCCGGACCTCCTCCCGGAGCGCCTGCGCCTCCGGCCCATGGCCGTAGGCGTCGGCCTGGTTCAGCCATTGATCAGCGGCCTCCCACTCGGGCCGTGCCTCTTCCAAGGACGGCTTCAACTGCGCGGCAACGACCGCTGTCTGTGCCTGGCTCAGGAATTGCCGGTACTGCTCGGTGCGCCCGCGCCGCAGATAGACAACGGTGACCAGCGCCACGACAACCAGCGGAACCGCAACGGCGGTCGCCGCCAACAACCCCGACGACATCCCAGAAGTGGACGACGACGGGGCGAGAGACGGGAACATTCGAGTCAGACCTCGAGCGATGGCCTGGAAGGGAAGGGTGATCGTCGCCAGGGCGCGTCCAACGGCGCGCGAGGTGGGGGTCGGCTGTCGGCGGAGGCCACCCGGGCGGCCCTCAGCGCCAGGCGCCCGCCCTCTCGACCGCACGGTTCCAACGATGGCCGGTGGTGAAACAGCGGCCCTGGCCGGCGAGACGGAGGGAGAAGTCACGCGGATCAGCAGGCCCGTTAGATCCTGATGGCTGCCGGCGACGAGTCGTTCCACCGCCTGTGCCGCTTCGAGCCCGGCGAGCCCGGCGAGCGTACCGTCGGACCACGATGCGGATGGCGACGCGGTCAACAACAGAATGTCGCCGGCGCCGACCTGCGCGTGGTGGAAGCGCACGTTGGGGGCGACGGCCACACCCAGTGGGCGGGCCGCCGCCTCCTCAGAGGCAAACCGGGTGATCTGGCCAGGGCGGACGAGAACCCCCAGGCCGGATCCGACCTGTGCCAGGTAAAGATCGTTCCCCCGCAGCACGCCGGCCATCAGCCGTCCTTCGAGGTGCGACGAGGCCGCCTCGCGCTGATTCTCCTGGAGCAAGCGCTGGTTGACGTCGGTAGCGGCCTCACGCAGCGCGGCCGTGATCGTTCCGGGCGTCCCGAAAAAAGTCTGAGCCGCCTGGCGCGCCAGAGAGTCGAGCGGGCTAGGGGCCCCTGGCTGGCCGGAAGACGTCGCCAAGGTCACAAACAGCATGTCGTCCCCGCGCCCGCGGGCGGCGCGCCGGGGCGGGGTCTGGGCCAGGGTCCCAGGCGGCGCGCTCACGCGCGCGTCCCCTCCGGCAATATGGATGAGGGCAACATCGGCTTCGAGGGAGGGGGGCATGGCCGTGATTCTACCCAGGGAGGGAAGTTCCTGCCGCAGGCGGTGCAAGAAGCGCGCCGCCGAACCCCAGGGCTTGGCAGCTTGATCGGGGGTGCGGCACGGCGCTCTTGGGAACAGCCCCCCGTAAGTACAATGTGCTGAATTCGGCAAAGGGGGGCAAGGTCTGTGGCTGCCCCTACGGCCACCTGGATGATTTGAGGCGCTGTGAGAGTTGCTGTCCTCCGCGAGGAGGCCGATTGGGAGGCGATCGCCGAGGAGTGGAACGACCTGTTGCGGCGTTCCGTCAGCAATGTCCCCTTCCTCCGCTTCGACTTTCTGCGCGCCTGGTGGGCGACGCTGGGCGGAGGCGAGTGGCCCGATGGATCGCTGTGGATCGCCACCGGTCGCGGCGAGCAGGGTGAGCTGCGCGGTGCCGCCCCTCTCTTCCGAACGAGCGCCCACCCGGAATCCCTGCTGCTCCTGGGAACGCATGAGGTCGCCGATTATCTGGATGTGCTGGCGGCCCCTCAGGACGTGGGCGATTTCGCCCGGGTCCTTCTTCATACGATTGAGGACTTGGCCCCGCCCGAGGTGAGGATTTTGGACCTCTGGAACGTCCCCGAGGATTCGCCGAGCGCGGCGGCTTTCAGCCGCGCGGCAGCCGAGGCCGGCTGGACGGTCAGTCGCCGGCAGCTCAAACCGTCACCACGAGTCTCCTTGGAAGGGGGATGGGAGGGGTATCTCGCCCGCCTCGACAAGAAACAGAGGCATGAACTCAGGCGGAAGATGCGGCGCGCGGCGGAACATCCGGAGGGGACGACGATCACGCAGGCTTGGGCCGGAGCGCGGTTGGCGGAGTCGGTGGAGATGTTTCTGACCCTGATGAATCTCGACGGAGCCAAGGCCGGCTTCCTGACTCCGCCGATGCGCCGGATGTTCCACCTGCTGACCTCGGCCGCCGCCGCCGGAGGCTGGCTTCGTCTCGAATTCCTGAATGTCGGAGAGGCGCCTGCGGCAGGGGCTTACTGCTTCGACTACGCCGACCGTCTTTGGCTCTTCAACTCCGGGCTCGATCCCGGGTACCGGTCGCTCTCACCCGGCTGGGCGTTGATTGGCCACCTGATTCGGAGCGCGGCCGAGGAAGGAAAGGTCGAGGTTGATTTCCTTCGCGGCGACGAGGACTACAAGTATCGCCTGGGTGGCGTGGCCAGGTACGTCGAACGAATCACGCTGACGCGGCCGTGACCATGGTCGCGTCGGTCCGTCTTGCCATCGCCACCGACCCCTCCTCCGAACTCTCAGGGCAGTACGCCAGGTGTTCGAAGGACAGTGTAGGGGTACGGCACGCCGTGCCCCTACATCTATGCGGGGATGACCACAGGATGGGGACCTCGGCTCGCAGTTATCGGCGCGTCGATCATGCCCCAGGCGAAGGATGATCCGACCTAGCGCCACGGCCAAAGGCCAAACCAGGCAAGCGCCGCGACGGCCGACAGAACGATCAGCATCAACCCGGCGATGGCGCAGCCGACGACGGCGTTTCGGCTAGCGCGTCGCGGGCGGGCGCCGGCGACTTCCGCGGGGACGCCGACGAGGATGGTCGTGATGTTGTCGTGCCCACCCCGGGCGCGCGCCAGAACGACCAGAGACGCCGCCGTTTCCTCCAGCGTGCCGCGCAGCAGCGCCTCGTCGATCTCCTGGTCGGAGACTAGATCCGTCAGACCATCGCTGCACAGCAACACCTGATCGCCCGGTTCCAACACCACTCCCTGATTGTCGAGCGATCGTTGGTCGCTTTCGCCGGGGGAGAGGCGGAGGCGGAAATCCGGCTGAGGTTCGAGACTCCCTCCCAGGTATTTGCGCAGGATGTGGGCATGGGGGTGGGTGTGGGCCTCTTCCGGTGTGATGATGTGATGCTCGATAGCCTCTTGGACCCACGAGTGGTCGATCGTCGTTTGTTGCAGTTTCCCGCGCCGCCTCAGGTAGATCCGACTGTCGCCGGTATAGGCCGTATACAACTTCCGGCCGATGATCCAGGCGACGGCGATCGTCGACGCCATACCCTGACGCTCGGGGAAAGCCTCGGCCGCCGTCGAGACCGCTTGGCCGGCTTCGACAATGGCTGCCCGCAGTGCGGGCACCGGTTCGTGCCCGCTCGACTCCCCGACGCGCTTCGTCACGATCTCCACGGCCATGCGCGAAGCGATCTCCCCGGCGCGATGTCCGCCGACTCCATCGGCCACGATGGCAAGCAGCGCCGGGGTCCCATCGTCTTCGAGCCGGTAGCTCGTTACGGATAGCGCGTCCTCGTTGTTTTTGCCCGTCTCGCCGGGATGGGATTGGGAAGCGACTTCCAGGTGGGGGACCTCGGTCGAGATCACAGCCGGCTCGTTCCGATCGCTGGACGGACAACCACTCGGGCTTCCGGGCTGGCCGTCGATCTTTGGAATCGGTAGGCGGCGCGGCCGAAGTAGATCCGATCCCCATGACGGAGCTCGCAGCCGCCTTCGCCCACCGGTGCGTCATTGACCCAGGTGCCGGCAACAGAGTGTTGATCTCGCAGGATGAAGGCGCCCGCCGCCAATCGCGTCAGGCGCGCGTGAATCCCCGAAACAGATGGGTCGTCCAACAACAAGCCGCAGAAGGAGGCGTCCGAGCCAATCATCAGGTCCGCACCGTTTAGCGGCACCGCCATACCCGGCGAACCGTCAGCATGCAGCGGCAAAAGGAAGGCCTCGGCCGTGGGAGCCGGTGCCAACAAGCCCAGGTTGGCGCGACGGAGGAGGCGCATCCCGCCCGCCGAAGGGGGCGCCCACTCGGCCTGGGTTGAGACTTCGCCCAGCTTCACCCAGGCAGCGGCCAAACCTGCTCCGACTGCGATGATCACCAGGCCGGCGAGAAGCGGTGCCAGGGCCGGGCGCAATGCTTCGAGGCCACGCGGCCCGGGGATCACTTCGACCGAAATCGGCACGATTTCGGTCGACGCCGTCAGGCCCTGCGAGTCCGACACCGCCGCCCGCAGCAGGAAAGCTCGGCCCTCGATAATCGAGGACAGATCCCAACGGAGGCGGTCGAAAGGCGGTTCGTCGACGCTCTCTTGCAGCTCGCCGTTGACATAGAGCTGCAAGCCCGCCAACGGCCGCGGATGGCCGTCCGGAAACGTGACCAGGAGCGGGAGGTCGATGAACGTCGGAGGGATATCGGCCAGCGGCGTGTCCGAGTTGGAGGTCTGACGGACGATGCGGGTCGGCGGTTGGATGAAGGCGACCTCGGGGGGTTCGACTGCTACGTCGAAGGGGACCGCCTCGGAGGAGGCCGCCAAGTCCGGCGTGGTCAGGGCCAATTGGACAGAATGTGGGCCGGAGGTGTTCGCGGGAGACGTGTAGGAAACTGCGTATCGGGTGCGAACGTCTTGCAAGCGTGACTCGAGAGCCCCTAACCCGAGTTCGGGATCGAAGACTTCGAAACTCCCTCCGGTGGCCTCGGCCGCCTGGCGCAAGCGGAGCGCCTCGGCGACGCCCGCCTGCTCCGGTGTCCCCACAAGGACCGCGTGAATCCGCGTGCCGCTGGCCTGGGCGAGAGAGAGCGCGTCGGCCATAGCCTGCTCGTTAGAGCGGTCGAGCAGCGGCGTAACAAACACGACATCCGACTCCACGCCCGGGCGGGGCTGAGGATCGAGGGCGGCCGTCAGGGCATCGAGCAGCGGAGCGTAACTGGCCTCGCCGCCGCCGTAGGTCACCGGCCAACCCTCCAGGACCGGGATGAGATCGGCCGCGGCTGTCTGGTCCAGGCCGAGGCTCCCCTCGGCGGTCATCAGAGACACCTGGTCGGGCACGGTCGACGGTGGGCGTTTCGACCAGGTGTCGAGCAGGGCCTGACGTACTTGTTCGAAGCGGGTCACGCCGAGGGCATCGCGTCGGCGAAGCGCGGTCACGGTGTTGATGACATAGATCTGGCGGGCGCCGACGACGGTCTCTTCCATAGAGAAGTCGGAGATGACCTGGCCGTCTTCGGTCAGAGTGAAGCTGGTCGGCGGAAGCGCGTGGAGGCGCCCCCCGCCGGGCCCGATGACGCTTGCGAAGAAGCTGATCTGGGGGAAAGTCTCGGCGGAGGGCCGAGTCAGGTCGATCGTTGCGGCCGCCTGGGCCGCAACGTCGAAGGCGAACCACGCGCCGGCCCCGGCCAGCAAGGCGCCCGCAAGGTAGCGGAACCGGAGATGGCCGCGCACTCGCCGATTGTAGCACGCCGGGCCTCCCGGAAATCCCCGCGGCGTGCCTTTGCAGTCGGCTTACAGTGCGCCCGCCGCACAGCGAATCCTCCTATGATATGGTCGTGAACGCCGGGATGAATTCGCTGACGAACTCGATGACGAATTCGAGTGGGCCATCCGACGCCCCCGCCGAGAACACGGGCGTGATGGCGCGTTTCGGCCATCCACTCACTTCGGCCGAGCAGATCCTCCGGGCAGCGCTGGTTGCCGCCTTCCTGGTCTTACTCGGCACAGAAGCCTGGCTGATCTGGCACGCTTGGAGCTTGTGGGGCTAGAACCCGCAGGCGGCCGGTCCTGAGCCGATCTCGAAGGACCAGCCTCAACTTAGTGGGCAAAGAGGCCCCTGCCTAACTATCAGGGCCACCTCTTCAGCCTCCCTCCGGCAGACCCTCCCGCGACACCCCGCCAGCGGGAGGGTCGTTTTTCCGGCAAGCGCGGTCAGGAAGGAGAAGGAACGGCAACAGCTGTCGACCCCAGGCCCGCCAAACGGCGGTAGCTGAGCGTCCAGGCGCTATTGACGAAGGTTTGCAGCACACCGGAGGCGGCCAGAAGGACTGGGAGATAGACCAGGCCGCAGATCACGGCAGCCACGAGGTATCCCTGCCCCGCATCCCCGGCGCTCAGGGCCAGCAGCGCCGGAACGGCGACGACGATCAGCGGCAGCGCCACGATGAAGCCGCCGATCGCCCCGATCAGGAGGAGAATGATCCCCATCACGATCACCGGCCCGAGATTGGCCTGGACCAGTTGCCACGCCCTTACGAAGGAATCGAAGATGGCGCGCTTTTCAACCACGATGCTGTTCTGAACGAACTTCAGGTACATGGCGACAAAGATCGCCAGAGGGACCAGTAAACAGGCCAGCGGAATCAAGCAAGCCAGCCCGATGCCCAGGGTTAGGACGGTGCCGAAGACGAAGACGACGGCGACGAGGAAGGCGAGAATCAAGACCGTCACTCCCACGAGCAGCGTCATCCCGAGCATTCGCCAGAAGTGCGGAAGGCCCAGGTTCCAGGCTTGCGACAGAGTGACGGCGCCTTGCTCATCGGCGTGGTTGACGCCGGCGATCAGTCCGGTCTGCCCGAGCGTGCCCAACACCAGGAAGATCGCCACCACGATCAAGGTCAGGCAGATCAGGCCGGCGATGATGAGCCATAGAGTCTCCGGTGGAAGGTTCTCGAAATACCTGTCGAGCATGGGAAACTCACCGCGCGAAGTCTGGTACGAGAAATTTTGCGACGGGTTGTTGGCGCTGCCGCTGCAGCCGGCCAGGATACCCAGGATCCACAGTCCCTTGTTCTTCCAGGTGATTCCCCAGGCCCGTGTTAGAACGTCGCCGTAATCCATTGTGACCTCCTTGTCTCTTAAGCTCCCCCGGGCTTCAAGCTTCCGGGAAGCTGCCTATTCCCACTCGATCGTGGCCGGCGGCTTGCTGGTGATGTCGTAGACCACGCGATTCACCCCGGCGACTTCATTGACAATACGGCTGCTGATGCGGGCGAGCACGTCCGGCGGCAGGCGGGCCCAATCGGCCGTCATGAAGTCCTCGGTCGCCACCGCCCTCACGGCGATGGTCTCGCCATAGGTCCGGTTGTCGCCCATCACCCCGACCGATCGCACCGGAAGGAGAACGGCGAACGCCTGGGCGGTGCCGTCTCGCAGAAGACCCGCCGCATCGAGCTCGTCGGTGACGATGGCGTCCGCCGAGCGCACTCGCTCGAGACGGTCACCGGTGACCTCGCCCACACAGCGGACGGCGAGTCCCGGACCCGGAAACGGTTGGCGCCAGATCCGGGGCTCGGGAAGCCCGAGGGCCAACCCCACCTGGCGCACCTCGTCCTTGAAAAGATAGCGCAACGGCTCGACCAACTCGAAGTGTAGGTCGGCAGGAAGTCCTGCGACATTGTGATGGGTCTTGATACGGGCCGCCTTGCGGCGTTCCGGGCCGCTCGATTCGACGACGTCCGGATAGATCGTGCCCTGGACCAAGAAGCGGGTCTCGCCGGTGCCCGGGATTTGCCCTGAGTCTTGGCTCCGAGCCGAGCGAGATGGGAGTCGAAGCGCCTGTTCCTCGAAGACCCGGATGAACTTCTCCCCGACGATTCGACGCTTGACCTCCGGGTCGGTCACTCCGGCCAGGGCGTCGAGAAAGATCTCGCTGGCGTTCACCGCCAACAGGCGGACCGGCAGGTCGCGCCGGAACGTTTCGGCGACCGCCTCCGACTCGCCCCGGCGAAGCAGGCCGGTGTCGACAAAGATGCAGGCTAGCTGGTCACCCACGGCGCGGGACACGATGGCCGCCGCCACCATCGAGTCGACTCCGCCGCTGACGGCCGCCAACACCCCTTCCTCCCCGACCTGCGATCGGACTCGGTTAACAGCGATCTCGATGATCGAGTCCGGAGTCCAGCCAGGAACGGCCCCGCAAACGTCGAGCGCAAAGGCGGTCAGCAGGTGCGAGCCGATCGGAGTGTGGCGGACTTCGGGGTGGAACTGCAGGCCGATCCAACGATGAGCGCGGTCGATCATCGCCGCGCACCGGGAATTTGGCGTGGCGGCGAAGACCTCGAAACCCTGCGGTGGGACTTCGATCCGGTCGCCATGCGACATCCAGACCGCATGCCGTCCGCCCGGCAGGACGGGATTGTCGAGCGTGATCTCCACCTCGGCCGGACCGTACTCTCGTTGCGCGGAGGCGGCGACCCTCCCGCCCAGGGCGTGGGTCATCGCCTGCATTCCGTAGCAGATACCCAGGATGGGCAGACCCGAACCGAGAAGGTACGACGGCAGGGTGGGCGCTCCTTTTTCGTAGACCGAGGCCGGGCCGCCGGAAAGGACGAAGCCCTTCGGCTGCAGGCGCAGCACCTCTTCCGGCTCGGCATCGAAGGGAAAGAGCTCGCTATAGACCCCAGCTTCTCGGATTCGGCGGGCGATCAGTTGCGAAGTTTGCGACCCGAAATCGATGACGGCGAGGGAATCCACCCGGATTATTCCGCGAACACGATCTTGCCCTGGTCCATGCTGGTGATGACCGCCAGGGCCTCGATCGGGACGTTGAGCTCTGCCAGCCGCTGGCGGCCGCCTTCGAAGGTCTTTTCGATCAACGCCCCGACTCCGACGATCGTCGCCCCGGCGGCCCGCGCCAGGCGCGCCAGACCCAGGATGGTCTGACCGGTGGCGAGGAAGTCGTCGATGATCAGCACGCGCTCTCCGGGTCCCAGATATTCGGGCGAGACGATCAGCTCCACCGTGCGGCCCTTGGTGTGCGAAGGAGCCAGCGTCAGGAAGATCTGGTCCGGCATCGTGATCGGCTTGCTCTTTCGGGCATAGACCACGGGCACGCCCAGGTGGGCAGCGGTCGTAAGAGCGGGGGCGATTCCGGAGATCTCGGCCGTGAGGACTTTGGTCGCCTCGACCCGACCCAGGCGCTGAGCCAGGGTGCGGCCGCAGGCGTCCATCAGGCGCGGGTCGACCTGGTGGTTGATGAACCCGTCGACCTTGAGGATTCCATTGCCCAGGTTTCGACCGTCGGTGAGGATCCGAAGGCGCAACTCGTCCATCAGCGCCACGTCAGGGTGGGTTGCTCGGATTCTACAATGCCGCAACTCCCCTGGCAATTTCCGCTGTCGCCTCGGAGCGATGACCCGCGGCCACAAACCTCTCGCCGGCGACTCCTTGCGGGGTACCGACAGGATTTGGCCCCGCCTCGCGCACATCGTCCCGGTGGGTTTCCGGGAACACCCCCCGGGGGCGCCCGCGCTCCTCGCCCGCCGCTCGGTCTCTGCCCACTTCAGGGCACACCAAGGGTGCACACCCTAGGTGCACCCCCAGGGTGCACCCGAAGGGGTGCCCGCCCTTGGCGGTCTGCCCCCTGGGGGCGCCCGAAGGGGCGTAGAGACCGAAGGGGCCGGAATCGCTATCGGTCGACCGGCCGCTCCACAAGCAGGCCGCCCTCCCTTCAGCCGGGAATCGTCTGAGCCAGATCCGACGCTTGACATAGAACGGATGTTCCGTTAGAATGGCGGCGAATATCTGAGCCAATCTCGGCCAGGAGGCGGGTATGACGAAGGGCAAGCTTTCGGATCGCCAGAAGCGGATGCTGGAGTTCATTCAGCGATTCACTAGCGGCAACGGCTACCCGCCTTCGATTCGCGAGATCGGAGATGCGGCCGACATCTCTTCGACCTCGGTCGTCAATTACAACCTCAACCGCCTGGTGGACGAAGGCTACCTCACGCGGGATCAGAACGTCTCGCGCGGCCTGCGTCTGACGGAGAAACTCGGCCGGGCGGCTGAACGTCTGACCAACGTTGTGCGGATCCCCCTGGTGGGGCGGATCTTCGCCAGCGAGCCCGTCCCTCTGCCGGGAACGGACTCGCCGGTGTTCGATGCCGAGGAAGCCATCGAGATCACACGCGACCTGCTTCCTTCCGATGACGGCCTGTTCGCCCTGCAAGTCAAAGGCGATTCGATGATCGATGCCATGGTCAATGACGGCGATATCGTCGTCATGACGCGGGCGAGTGAGTGGCGCAACGGCGACATGGTGGCGGTCTGGCTGCGCGATCGGGAGGAGACGACGCTCAAGCACATCTACCGCGAGGGCACCCGAGTGCGGCTGCAGCCGGCCAACCCTACGATGCGGCCGATCTACATCGACAACCCCGAGAACCTGGAGGTCCAGGGGAAGGTGATGCTGGTCGTCCGACAGATGAATTGAGGCTCCTCAAACCCATTTTCCGAAGGAAGACGGGTTTGCTTTCCCCGCCATATCTCCGCTGTCACAAAGCGATCTTCCTCCTCCACTGGAATGAGGCTGAGGCTGAGGCCCTCGCTGACGGGTTGCGGCGATTCGATTGGACCTTCGATGTGGAGGCCAAGCATGGGGCCCGAGCCTACCGACGGATAAGGGAAAGCCCGCCCGGTGTGTTGGTCGTCTACCCGACGCGTCTGCCGTCGCATGGGGTGGAGACGGCAGGGGCACTGCAGATGTGCGCTCGCACCCGTATGATCCCGATGCTGTTCGTCGGCGGATCCAGCGAGGCAGTGGCCAAGGCGAGGGCAAGACTGCCGAGGGCCGCCTTCGTCGCCCCGGACGGAGTGCAGCCGGCGTTGGAACGATTGACCTCTGCCGCCGCCTTGCGCCGCCGGGGCGGCGCACTACTCTCCGAAAGCCTCTAGAAGAAACTGGGTCAATTCGCCCGCGAGCTGCGGGTGCGGGTCAAACATGTCCGTGCCGTGGGAGGCTCCATCAAAGATGGAGACCTC
The DNA here is from genome assembly GCA_035281845.1 of Anaerolineales bacterium. Lineage (GTDB taxonomy): Bacteria > Chloroflexota > Anaerolineae > Anaerolineales > E44-bin32 > DATEVL01. The sequence continues at coordinate 21,993 of DATEVL010000079.1, forward strand.
AACATTACCGGGGGCTTCCTCAGACAATACACGGACCGTCTCCACCGAGTAGCCATCCTTCTCCGAGGCGGCCAGGAACAGCGGGACTCCCTCGGCTTTCTGTGCAAGCCCGTCGATCTTCACCCGGAAGTAGTCCAATCCTGGTGAAAGCAGGGCCGCCGCGGCGACGTCGTCGGGATGCGCCGCCGTCTGGACGAGCGCCAGATTGGCACCAATGCTCGCACCAATGATCGCGATCCGAGTCGGGTCGACCCCCGGCTGGCTTTGGAGCCACTCGAACGCCGCAGCCACATCTTGTGTAGCCGACTCCCAGTCCTCTGTACCCCCGGTGTCTCTGTGCCCCCGAAGGTCGATGGCAAGAGAGGTGATGCCGGCCGCGGCCTGCACTTCGGCGAAGGGCTCCCAGCTCCGCCGATCCGATCCGTACATATTGCAGCAAGAGCACAGCCGGCCCCGTCTCCTCCCCACTCGGGGTGTACGTCCCCTTGAGGTCGAGGCCCTGCCCGCCCGCAATCGAGACGGTGGAGGGAGCGGGCCGGCTTGGCGAGGCTGTGTCCGCCACTATCGATGGTCGTGTTAAGGAATCCGTCGGCGGGAATCCCGGCGTAGGTGCCGGGCTCGGTGTTGTGCATGAAGCGAGCAGGTCGGCAGCCGCGAAGGCGAGTGCAACCGCAATCGCTCGGCGAGTCGATGGGGATGTCTTCACACCCGCAGATACGCGAGCCTGGGCACGGGGCTCGGACGAGGTTGTTGCCTCAGGCAGGTCGGGGGCGATGGTTGCGCTTGGCGACGAACGCCGCTGAGGCTTCCAGATGAGCGGGGGCGGCCCACAAATCGGGAAACGTTTCGCGTTCGATGCGCACCGCCTCGGCCGGAGGGAGCTGGCTGGCCGCCCTGGTGATTCGCTTGACCGCCCGCACGGTTGGGGCGTCGTTGGCGGCGAAATCCTGAGCCAAACTGAGGGCCTCGGTTACGGCCTCGCCGCGCGCAACGGCGCGGTTGACCAGCCCGGCCTGGAGCGCCTCCGACGCGGCGAAGACGCGCCCCGCCGCGAGCCATTCGAGGGCCCGTGCGTAGCCGACGAGCCGGACCAGCCGCAGGCCGCCGCCCCAGGCGGGAGGGATGCCCAGGCGAACTTGCATCATGCCCAGCGCGGCCCCGTCCGCCATGACCCGGACATCGCAGGCGAGCGCGATCTCGGCGCCGCCACCCAGGGCCGGACCCTCGATGGCGGCGATCGTCGGTATGGGTAGCGCCTCCAAGCGGTCGAGCGCCTCCGCCATCACCGCTGACAGCCGTACCCCGTCCAGCCGGGTCGGATAGCCATCGAGCTCGAAAAGATCGCCGCCGGCGCAAAAAGAGCCTCCTTCGCCGCAGACGATCAGCGCCTGTAGATCGGAGACTTGATGAGCCTGCTCGACGCTGGCGCCGAAAGCTTCCATCGCTCGCCAGGTGAGAGCATTGCGCGCTGCCGGACGGTGGATTGTGATCTGTCCAATCCCGCGGTCGACGACGAGGTCCACAACCTGTTGCATCCCTGACTCCTTGACCGCCCTCCGGGCGGGCCGTATACTCGGTGGATCGGGGTGTAGCGCAGCTGGTAGCGCACCGCGTTTGGGACGCGGGGGTCGGCGGTTCAAGTCCGCCCACCCCGACTCTCTAATATAACCCCATCTCGTGGAGAAGCTACGGTGAGAAAGGCGCGCGTGGACCGCCGCCTGAAGAAGGTCGATGTGGTGCTGACGTCGGCGCGCTATCAGGACGGCGGTGTTCGCTTGTCGCAGGCGCGCGGCTTTGAACGCCGCGGCGCTGTCTGGAGCGACACGCTGCTGTTTGACCGCGAGACTCTGGTGAAGCGCGTGCGCGGCGGCCGGCGCGTGGTCGTCGGGCGAGAGCGAGATCTCCCGGGCAATTTCGAAATCGGGGAGCGACTCCGCCTGGAGAACTCCGGCTGGCTGGTCGCCAAGGCCGGTTCCGAAGCGCGTGACGACTTGGCCGTCCCTCTCTTCTGAGACGGACCGTCGGCGGAGGCGGAGTACAATCGCCTGGCGCGGGCGTGGCCAAGTGGTAAGGCAACAGCCTTCCAAGCTGTCATCCGCGGGTTCGAATCCCGTCGCCCGCTCCTCGGAAAGCCGTCAGCTATCAGCGTTCAGCCAGATCAACCAGGAAGTGTGTTGATGACGGATCGCTCCTGGCTGACGGCTGACAGCTGACCGCTGATAGCTGAAAAGGGCCCGTAGCTCAGGGGTTAGAGCGGCCGGCTCATAACCGGTTGGGCGCAGGTTCGAATCCTGCCGGGCCCACCACGAAAGGCGCTTTCAGCCATCAGCTTTCAGCGATCAGCAAAACTCCGACGAGAGAGATGGAGACTCGGGGCAAGCCTCCGCGCTGAGAGCTGAAAGCTGAAAGCTGAAATGGCTTGTGATCAGTGCGCCGGAATCGAAAAGGAATTTGGGCGCCGGGAGGCCCAGCGGCAACAGCGCGATTATCGCCGCAAGGGCGCGCCGCCCACCACCCGGCTGTTGATCGAGGCCTTGCTGGAGTCCGGCGTTGAAGGCCAAACGGTCCTTGATATCGGCGGTGGAGTCGGCGCCCTGCAGCACGCACTGCTCAAGGCAGGAGCCAGCCGCGCACAAAGCGTCGACGCTTCCTCGGCTTACCTGGAGGTCGCTCGTCAGGAGGCCGGCCGCTTGGGATTGGCAGACCGGATCCTGGCTGTGCAAGGTGACTTCGTCCAGCTGGCCGATTCGATTGGTGAGGCGGACATCGTCACCTTGGACCGCGTGATTTGCTGCTATGACAACATGCGCGGACTGGTGAATGAATCGGCGCGGCGGGCGCGGCGCAGGTATGGGCTGGTCTACCCGAGAGATCTGTGGTGGCTCCGGCCGGCGTTCGCAGCCAGCAATCTCTTGCTTCGGCTTCGGCGTACCCCGTTCCGGGTGTTTCTCCACCCGACGGCCGCCGTGGAGGCCGTGATTGCCGGTCACGGATTGAAGAAGTCATTCCATCGCAACCGGGGACTTTGGCAGGTCGTCCTGTTCTCGGCCTAGGCATTCTAGCGGTACGACGACGGAGGGATATCGTGGTCGACTTGTTCCATCGGCCGGGGTTCCTCGGCACGAGCGCGAACTTCCTTGCGGACATGACTCTCATCTTGAGTCTGGTGGTGGCGACGGCGCTGACGATAGGTTTCCTCCTGGCCAGAAGGGGAGACTACCGGAGCCACCGGATCGTCCAGACCGCCTCGGCCGGTACCAACCTCGTTCTCGTATTGTGGTTGATGATTCTGCCCTTCCGCGATTTCATCGCTCCCGGGCTGCCGGAGCGGCTGGGCGAGCGCTTCTACGCCGTGACGACTCTCCACGCGCTGGTGGGTAGCTGCGCACTCGTTTTCGGGGTCTACGTCGTCTTGCGGGCCAACGGGTTGATGCCGAAACCGCTGCGCTTCCGCAATTACAAACCTTTCATGCGGCTTTCCTATGCGCTGTACATCGCCGCCACTCTGATCGGCATCGCCGTCTACCTGACCTGGTTCGTTTGGAACCCGAACCCGCCGACGTTCTCTTGAAATTGCCCGAGGGGTTAAGGACGAACCGCCGGATGTGGGGGGAACATCCGGCGGTTCTCGTTCATGGGGGGCCCATCGTCTGCGCAGGGGGGTCCACAGACCGATGGGGGAGGTCCCCCGGAGAGGTCCGCTACCAGTAAGCCGAAAAGTGGACCTGTCCTGGCTACATTCTACCCCTAATTTCTAAGATGGACCTTAGAGAAATCTTAATCCTCTCCAGGCGGGGTCTTGAAGAGCTTCTCCCAGTCTTCGACCTCAGCGGGGCTGGTGGGTCCTTGCGGTTTCTCAGGGACCGAGGCCGAGGAAAACGCGCCGGCCAGTTGGCGAGCGAACGCTTCGCTGGAGATCACGCGGGCCCCGGATCGGCGGGCGGCTTGCGCCACGGCTGCATCTGAAGAAACCACCGTCCAGTTTCGGGCCTGTCGGCCCAGCCGGACCAAGTGTCGTCCGATCGCGGCATCGGCGGTCGCAGGCGGGGTGATGAAATGCGCGGTGACCCCGGCGATAGCGGGGGAATCTTTCCGACCGGGCGAGCCGCGGTCGAAGTAAACCGTCGCCTTCATCGCCCCCCGGGCGACGTAGCCCCGCAGGACGTGCACGAGCTTTGCCTCGTCATCGGGATCTTCGAGCGATATCCCTGCCATCTTTCCGATCAGGTTGTGTCCATCGATGAGGTAGGGCATCAGGAGTTCAGTGGCCAGTGGTCAGTGGTCGGTGGTCAGAGAGCAATTCATCGCGCCGCTGCCACCTCTCGCGTGGGGATTGAGATTTCGCGCGGATGATTCACTCTCGGGCGCGGCATCGGGGTGAGTACAACCACGGCACGGTGGATTCCTTCAACTATTGCCATGCGGGCCTGCTCCTCTCGCTTGCCACCCGTGATGAAGCATCCTCGCTGACCACCGGCCACTGGCCACCGACCACTCGCAGCCGGAGGCAGCCGGCTGCGACGTATGCTATCATGCCTCGTCATGGGCAGCGTGCGCCGGAGTGGGAACAACGCCTTCTTCCTATTCCTGGGACTGAACATCCTGGTCTCGTTGGTTACCGTCCTCGCCGTTCTTTCCATTTGGGACCGGCGCAGTCCTGCCCCGGCGGCCTTACCGACCACCACGATGGACGCCGCAGCGCTCTTGGCCAGCGCCATCCCCACCGCTACGGAAACGCTGGTCCCGACGCCGACGCCGTCCGTTTACCGGGTTCAACCGAACGACACGCTCTTTGCGATCGCGTTGCAACTCGGGGTTTCGCTCGCCGATCTGATGGAGCTCAATGACCTGACCGAAAGCAGCGTGCTGGACGTCGGGCAGGTCCTGCTCGTCCCGACCCCCGGCGGTCCGGAAGCGCCGACGGATACACCTGCGCCACAGGCGCAGTCCTCCCCCACGCGCCCGGCGGAAGCCGAAGCGCCGAATGTCGTGATCGTCGGGGTTGCCGGGGCCGGGGATCTGGCCCAGGAAGCCGTGCAGCTCATCAACTCCGGCGGTGTAGCGGCGATGGCGGGCTGGACGCTCGACGACGGGCAAGGCGCGGTCTACCTCTTTCCCGAGTTCACCCTGCACAAAGGAGCCGTCAGCATCCATACCCGCGCCGGATCCGACACGGTCATCGATTTGTTCTGGGGCATGGATCGTCCCTTGTGGAGCTCTGGGAAGACGATCTCGCTACGCGATGCAAACGGGGCGGTTCAGTCGACCTTCACCATCCCACAAGGTTGAACATGCGTATCCGATTCCTTCTCCTACCGGGCCTTCTGCTTCTCCTCTCGGCTTGCCGGGGCGCCGCCTTCCGTGATTACCATTTCACGGAGCCGGTCGAGTACTATTTCTATTTGCCGGAGGAGGCGGGGCCAGGTCCGGCACCCCTCTTCATCGCACTCTTGGGGGAGGGACACAGTCCCCTCGATTGCATCGACCTCTTCCAGATATTCGCTAAGGATCGTGGCTACGCGTTGCTTTGCCCCGACTTGGGCGGCGAGGGAGGTTTGGCGGATCCGCTGCAGGCGGAGCGCGATCTGGCAGCGATTCTGACCGAGCTCTACAGCACCAACACGTTCCAGAATCGTTTCTCTTTGACCGGGTTCGGCGATGGCGGGGCCTTCGCACTGGACTATGCCCTGAAGTACCCGCAAGCCGTCAGCGGAGTGACGGCGATGTCGGTGGACACCTATCCCCAGAACTTCGTGGCGCCGGGCCCGCTGCCGGTCCAACTTCTGGTTGGAAAGGAAGATGAAGAAGCCGTGGTGGCAGCCCAGGCGGTCGGGCAGGCTTGGCTGGCACAGGGAATGCTCGTGCGCGTCGTGCCGGTGGAAGGCAATGGCCAATCCCCCTCGCAAGCCTTTGCGCGCTTCTCTTCCGAATTGGTCGACCAGGTTTCGGAGTGATGCAACGCGCAACCGCGCTTAGCGTGCCGCAGGGCATCGAGTCATTGGCCGAGGCCCGCATCAAGGCGGCGATGGATGCCGGGGAGTTCGACGGGCTAGCCGGGCGGGGCGCCCCTCTGCGGCTGGACGATGACCCCCTGAGTAGGCCGGAGTGGCGGATGGCCTTCCGCATGCTGAAGAACGCGGGCCTGGCCCCGGCCTGGATCGAGGCCGGAAAGGAGATCGCTCAGGCCGTCGACCTCGCTCGCGCCGCACTGGCCGCGATTCCCGATGACGATCCGAAACGGGCCGACGCCGTGGCCCGTTTTGCCGACCAGGCGACTGTCCTCAATCGGCGGATTGCCCTCTTCAACCTGTGCGTGCCTGCACCACGCTGGGCGCGATCGCAGATCGACGTCGAAGCGGAGATCAGGCGCATCGGGCGCGACCGTCGGTCTACCGGGGAAGGCGGCCGGACTTCTATTCCGGCAACGGCCAACAATGATCGAGAGTCTTCATCTGGAAGCGTGGGCCGGTGACCGCGTTGCGCGGGCGCGGGCCGTCTGATAGACTACCTCGTTGAGGATCGTTCGCACATGTCCCAGGCTCTCTACCTACGCTGGCGGCCTCGAGGTTGGGAGCAGGTCGTCGGTCAGGAACCCATCGTTCGCACGCTGCGCAACGCCGTGCGCGGGGGTCGAACGGTGCACGCCTATCTGTTCGCCGGGCCGCGCGGCACCGGCAAGACGACCACCGCCCGCTTGTTGGCCAAAGCGCTCAACTGCCAGGACGAGGATCCGGGAAAGCGGCCGTGTAATGCCTGCGCCAACTGCCTGGCGCTCAACGAGGGCCGCTTCCTCGATCTGATCGAGATCGACGCCGCCTCGAACACCAGCGTCGAGGACGTGCGAGATCTGCGGGATAAGATCAACTTTCGCCCCAACCAGGGCCGCTGCAAGGTCTACCTCATCGACGAAGTCCACATGTTGTCCACGGCGGCCTTCAACGCGCTGCTCAAGACTCTGGAAGAGCCGCCCCCTCACGCCGTCTTCATCCTGGCGACCACCGAGGTCCACAAGATTCCGGCGACGGTCCTTTCGCGCTGCCAGCGCCATGAGTTTCGAAGGGTGCCCGCCGCAGAAATCGCCGCCTACCTCCAACAGCAGTGTGCCGCCGAGGGTGTGCCGGCCGAGCCGGAGGCGCTGGCGTTGATCGCCCGCGCCGCCACCGGAAGCATGCGCGACGCCGTTTCCCTGCTCGATCAACTCTCCTCCACCGGTGAGGAGGTGACAGCCGGCCGAACCCGCGACGTACTGGGCACGGCCGGCAGCGAATCGGTGACGGCCGTGGTGAAATCCATCGCGGCCGGCGACGTCGGGCCGGGTTTGGCGGCGATCCAGGGGAGCCTCGACGCCGGGGCCGAGGCGCGTCAGCTGGCCCGCCAGGTGGTGGACTACCTACGCAACCTCCTGCTCATTCACATGGGCCAGGAGGATTTGGTCGATGCGCCGGTCGAAGTCCGATCGGAGATGGTCCGTCTGGCCGCCGGCATTCCTCTCGACACGCTCCTGACCGGGTTGCGGGCCTTCGGACGCGCCGCGGGCGAAGCGCGTCAGAGTTGGCAGCCGGCGTTAGGGCTGGAGTTGGCGTTGATGGATACGACCGCATCCAGCGGAAGCACTCCGGCGGCCACGCCGCCCCCGTCCAGTCGGCGTCAACAACCGCCTCCGGCACCGGCAATTCAAGCGGAGAGCAAAGCCGAGGCTCACTCCGCCGGCGCTCCACCCACCCCGGCCGCTGCGCCCCCGTCTTCCTCCGCGGGCGCGGTCACGACCAAGACCGTGGCCGACAACTGGGATGCGATCCTGGAGGCCGCCTTCCGATTGGACTCGCGGACACAGGCTTTGTTGCGTTCGGGGAAGCTCCTCGGCGTACGCGATGGCCGCGTGGTCATTGGTTTTCCAACGGAGATCCTGCGCGAGAAGATGGAGAAGGGCCACAGCCTGACGCATGCCCGGCGGGCGATCGAGCAAGCGCTCGGCCTGCCGCTGGAAGTACGCTGCGTCCTCTTGGGGCAGGACGCCGGAGGCGACGAACCCACGCCGACCCAGCCGATGGAAGACGACGGCATGGTCGCTACGGCGGTGCGGGAACTCGGCGGGCACGTCGTGGCGGTCAGCCCGGCCCCGAGCCCGACAGGGCAAGTCAACGCCTGACGTCCGGCCCGCGCGATAGATACCAACCAAGGCGGTGTGGGTGTGGAAGACATGCTTGGACAGCTGCGGGATATCCAGAAGAAACTCGAGGCGACCAAACAGGCCCTGGCCGACGAGACCGTCGAGGCCAGTGCCGGGCGTGGCGCCGTGCGGGTTGTGATGAGCGGGACCCAGGAGTGCAAGCAGGTTTCGATCGACCCGGCCCTGGTCGAGAAGGGGGAAGTCGAACAAATCCAGAACCTGTTGTTGCTCGCCATCAACCAGGCCATCCACGACTCGCAGTTGATGGCCGCCAGGAGGCTCGGGCCGATCGCCGGCCCCCTGGCCGGACTCGTGCGAGGCAAGTGACCGCCTACCTTCCGCGCCCGGTCGGCCGTCTGATCGATGCATTCTCCCGCCTCCCGGGCATCGGCCCCAAAACCGCTTCACGCCTGACCTACTATTTGCTCAAGGCTTCCGAAGCGGAGAGCGCCGAGTTGGCGCAGGCCCTGCTCGAGATGCACAGCGCCACATCTCTGTGCTCCGTTTGCTTCAACATCACTGAGCGCGGGCTGGATCCGTGCGCCATCTGCCGCGACGAGAGTCGTCGGGCAGGGCCGATCTGCGTTGTGGAGGCCGCGCTCGACGTCGTCGCCCTTGAGCGATCGCGCGCCTACCGCGGCCGCTATCACGTGTTGCACGGCGCGCTCTCCCCGGTAGAAGGGATCGGGCCGGAGGATCTCAGGATCGAGGAGTTGGTGGCTCGGGTGGAGCAGGGGGGCGTCGAGGAAGTGATTCTTGCGACCAACCCGACGCTGGAGGGGGAGGCGACGGCGCTCTTCTTGCGCCGCCGCCTGGAGTCCTTCGCGCTGAAGGTCACCCGTTTGGCACGGGGGCTGCCATCGGGCGGGGATTTGGAATACGCCGACGCCAGCACGCTATCCCAGGCGCTGGAGGGGCGGCGCGAAGTGTAGCCGCGCCGCGCCCGCCGCCGCCCTTGAAGCCGCGATGACCAGCGGGGAAGTTCCACATGAATGCCGTTAACAATCCTGCCGAGGGGCCCGACGTGGGCCTCGCCCGCTCCTTAAGACGGCCTTCGAGTCTTCTATGGCTGGCGGCCGCCGCAGCAGTGCTCAGCCTGGCGATGGCCTGCCGCGGGTCGACAAGTGTCCGCAGCCCGACCGTTGAGGAGGGTGTGACGGACGCGCCCCCGGCGACTCCCCTCGGGCATCCCGGCCGCACGCCGGATCGAGCAACGGATCCTCCACCGATGGTTCGCCTGAGGCTGGTCAACCGCAGTGACTCGGCCGTATGCTACGTCATCGTCGACGCCAGTTTTCACGCCAGCGCCGGCAGCGACATCTGGTATTCGGTGGACACGGCCGGAAGCCCGATTGCCTCCGGCTCGGCCTACGATTTCTACGCGACCCCGGTGGATACGTACAACCTGCATGCCCAGGACTGCGACTATCGAACGATCGATTTGCGGCAGGAGGTCCGACTCGAGGCAGATTACGACTGGGTGATCGAAGAAAGCCGGGCCGGGGAGAGCGTCGATGTCGTCCTGGTCAACGGCTCGCCTCTGGAGATCTGCACGGTGTACCTTTCGCGGACTGGGATCGGATACTCGACCGACGAAGTGTCCACGTCGTTGCCGCCCGGCTCGAGCCAGACGTTCGAACTCCCGGTCGGACCGTATGACCTGTGGGTGGCGGACTGCGGTCACGACGAGTTTGGGACCACCTTTGGCGTCGAGGTCATGGAGTGTGCCACCTGGACCGTGAAGGAGGCCGGCGGAGAGCTGGCTGCGGGGTGCGAGTGACGGGCTCAGGTCGAACCGGGCTGCCTTGACATCCGGTCTAGGCCTGTTATACTGACCTTGACGAAACGCTCGGTCTCGTCCCTCCGGGGAAAGACCCCACACAAAGCACGGCGACAGGGGCGTCAGAGACCAGGGTCCCCCTGAGTAAGGGCAGTTGACCCGGCTGGTCTGAAGCCTGGCCGATGGCCGCAGGAAGGCCACCGGCGAGTGCGCGTCTTCGTCTTGACATGCTGTGGCGCGGGGCGATAGGATCGCCTGCTTGGGCGCCGGAACCTTAACAACTGAAGAGTGACAGGGAGCCCTGCGAGCTCGCAGTCCAGTCAATCCAGACCCATCTACGTCTTTGGACGTAGGTAAGTCTTACGGAGAGTTTGATCCTGGCTCAGGATGAACGCTGGCGGCGTGCCTAATACATGCAAGTCGAACGAGGTCAGTCTTGTAGCAATACGGGACTGGTCCTAGTGGCGAATGGGTGAGTAACACGTAGGCGACCTGC
>DATEVL010000080.1:0-4278 GCA_035281845.1 Anaerolineales bacterium
TACTATGACCGGGTGAAATCGTCGCTCGTCGGTCCGTTGTGGGTCGCCGTGACGGATCACGGCTTGGCGGCGGTGACCTACGGCGGGAGTGAAACCGAGTTTGCCGGGTGGGTCGGCCGGCGGTTGCGTTCGACACCGGTCCGTTCGGCCGAGCGAACCGCCGCCGCCCGCAGCGAACTGGTTGAGTATCTGCGCGGCCGGCGGAAGGCCTTCAGTGTGCCGGTCGACCTGCGTCACGTGACGTCCTTCCAGCGCAGCGTGTTGGAGGCGGCGCGGTCCGTGCCGCGTGGGCAGGTGGCCACTTATGGCGACATCGGTCGCAGGATCGGTAAGCCGCGGGCAGCGCGCGCGGTCGGGCAGGCGTTGGGGAGCAACCCGGTGCCGATCGTCGTCCCCTGCCACCGAGTGCTGGCCTCCGACGGTTCGCTCGGCGGTTACTCGGGGCGGGGCGGGCTGAGCACCAAACGCCGGTTGCTGGCGCTGGAAGGGGCGGCCCTCCCCTGAGCAAGAAAGACCAATCCTACGGTGAGGTGTGAATGAAACTGCGCGATTGGGTGACGTTCTGGACTCTCGGTCTGATTTGGGGTTCGTCGTTCCTGTGGATCAAAATCGCCCTGGACAATGTCGGCCCGTTCACCCTGGTGTCCTGGCGGCTGTTGATCGGGGTCGCCGGGCTGGCGCTGGTCGTCTTGGTCCGGCGTCCGACGTTTCCGCGCGAGCGGCGCATCTATGGATTGCTGGCGCTCCTGGGGCTAACCAACACGGCGCTGCCCTTCCTTCTGATCTCGTGGGGTGAGCAGAGCATCGATTCGGCGGTGGCCTCGATCCTGAACGGCACCGTCCCGCTATTCGCCATGGTCATCGCCCATTTCGCCCTGGAAGACGACCGGATGACGCCGGCCCGGGTCACCGGTTTGATCCTGGGTTTTCTGGGCGTGATCGTCCTGATGTCGGGCGAACTGGCTCCGGGCGGGTTCGGTGTCGGCGGGCTGGGCCAACTGGCGGTCCTGCTCGCCGCGATCCTGTATGCCTTCAGCAGCGTCTTCGCCCGCAAGAATCTGCACGGGCTTCCGCCGGTGGTACAGGCCTTCGTCCCGCTGGTCGTCGCCGACGCCTTCATCTGGACCGGGGCGATTGCCCTCGAGATTCCCGGCCTGGTGCCGACGACGGCGCTGACGTGGTTTGCGCTCCTGTGGCTCGGACTGCTCGGTTCGTGCGCCGCCTACCTGCTGTACTTTTCCCTGCTGCACAGCGTCGGCCCGACCCGAGCAACGACGGTGACCTATGTCTTTCCGGTCGTCGGTTTGATCCTGGGGATCGTCTTCCTGCAGGAGCCGGTTACCCCGAGTCTCTTGATCGGGGCGGCGATGGTGGTGGCCGGGATCCTGGTGGTGAACGGTTCGACGCTGCTGCGCAGCCTGACGTCGCGTGAGAAGAAGCCAGCCGAGGTCGAAGGGTGAGGCGGACCCAATCGGTTTCGTTGACAAACGCCCCATTCGGCGGATAATCAAGGAAATAGGAACAGTCAAAGGCGACGACGGAGGAAAGTAGGCCGGTGGAGTTCGCCAGGGAGGCCGGGGCACGATTGAGACCCCGGCTCGAGCGAAACCAGCCGAAGTTCCCTCCCGAGCCGCCCGGGTGAAATCCCGAGCCTTGCCCTGAGCGGAGCTGGCCGAAGGCCAGCGAAGTCGAAGGGACAGTCGAAGGACAAGTAGTCCGGGCCGGATCCCCCCGTTAGCCAGGGGCCGTTCGTCCTAAGCCCTCCCCGACCGGACGCCGCAGCGGCGTGAGCGAAGTCGAAGGGTCGAAGGGCGGCGCAGAGTGGTCCCGAGTCCAGTTCTGAGCGGAGTGAGGTCCCGAAGCGAAGCGAGGGGCCTCACGAAGTCGAAGGACGAGGGAGAACCAGGGTGGTACCGCGGGAATGAAGCTCCCGTCCCTGATGGGGCGGGAGCTTTTGCTTTGGGGAGGGTCGGATGGCCGCGAGGCAGGGACCGAAGGCCGGACCAATGACGAAAGCTGAACTGGAGGAAGTGCTAGCGGCCATTGAGCGCCGCGCCCTGGACGGATTAGAGGGTGTGCGCGTTCCAGATGGGCTCGCCGCACGGATGCAGACCTTCCTCGGGCGCAACGGGGAAATGAACCGCGCCCTGGAGCACCTGGTCGATCTCCCCAAGGCCGACCGGGCCGAGGTCGGGCGGCGGGCGAACGAGCTCAAGGCCCATCTGGAGACAGCCTTCGCCGCGCGCCGCGAGGCGATCGAGGCCGCTCTGCTGGAAGGGCACCTGCGGGAGGAGGCTCTCGACGTCACCCTGCCGGGCCGGCCGGTAGTGCGCGGCCGGGTGCACCCGGCGCACTGGATGATTCATCAGATCACCAGGATCTGGGCCGAGATGGGCTTCCAGGTCTACCTCTCGCGCGAAGTCGAGACCGACGAGTTCAATTTCACCTTGCTCAACATGCCGCCCCATCACCCGGCGCGCGGCGAAGTGGACACCTTCTACACCACCGACCCGCAGGTGCTGCTGCGCACGCACACCTCGCCGGGGCAGATTCACGTCATGCGCGAGCGCGCCCCGGCCCCGATCCGCGTCGTGCTGCCGGGAATGTGCTACCGCTACGAGCAGGTGACGGCCCGTTCCGAGATCCAGTTCAACCAGATGGAGGGGTTGGCCGTCGGAGGGCAGATCACATTCGCCGACCTCAAAGGGACTCTGACCGCCTTCGCCCGCCGCCTGTTCGGCGCGCCGGTGGCGACCCGCTTTCGAGCGGCGCACTTCCCCTTCACCGAGCCGTCGGCCGAGATGGACATCGAGTGCTTCGTCTGCGGCGGCGTCGGCTGTCCGGTGTGCAAGGGCAGCGGCTGGCTGGAAGTGCTCGGCTGCGGGATGGTTCACCCGACGGTGCTGGTCAACGGCGGGTACGACCCGGCTCGCTTCTCCGGGTTCGCCTTCGGCATGGGGCCGGAACGATTGACGATGCTCAAGCATCGGATCGAGGACATCCGTACCTTTTGGGGAAACGACCTGCGTTTCCTCGAGCAATTCTGAAGGAGGCTGCCATGAATCAGGAATCCCCGCCCACCGGAGAACTGTCGGACGAGCTGCGCGCCCTGGGCGAGAATCTGCGCGGCGTCCTCCAGGCCGCCTGGGACAGCGACGATCGCCGGCGTCTGCAGAAGGAGATCGAGAGCGGAATCGGGGAACTGGCGGATGCGCTGGGGAAGGCCGCCCGCGACTTCGCCGAAAGTGAGACGGGCAAGCAGATGAAACAGGATGCCCGCCAGTTCGGGGAACGGGTGCGAACGGGGGAGGTCGAGTCGAAAGTCCGCCAGGACCTGACGGCGATCCTGCGCAAGATGAACGAGGAACTCGGCCGGGCGGCGTCGTCCTGGTCGGGCCGGCCGCCGCCCGGGCCGGAGGGTCAGGCATGAAGGTCCCGCTCTCCTGGCTGCGCGAGTTCGTCGACATCGACCTCGCCATCCCCGACCTGGCCGAGCGGCTGACGCTGGCCGGCCTGGAGGTCGAATCGGTGCACCTGGTCGGGCTGGCTCTCCCGGCCGAGACGGCACGGCTCAAGGTGACGGGGCTGAGCTGGGATCCCGAGAAGATCGTCGTCGGTGCAGTGTGGGAGGTAATGCCGCACCCCAACGCCGATCGCCTGGTGTTGTGCCGGCTCGAAGACGGGACACAAGAGCAAATCGTCCTGACCGGCGCCCCGAACCTGTTGCCGTTCAAGGGTCAGGGGCGTCTGGGGCAGCCGATCAAAGTTGCCTATGCCCGCGAAGGGGCGCAGCTCTTCGACGGACATCAGCCCGGGTGGGAGCTCATGACCTTGAAGCGGGCCAAGATCCGCGGCGTCGACTCGTATTCGATGGCCTGCTCGGAGAAAGAGCTGGGGATCTCGGAAGACCACGAGGGGGTCATTCTGCTCGACGACGACGCGCCGGTGGGCCGCCCGCTGGCGGAGTACATGGGAGACGCCGTCTTCGACATCGCCCTGACCCCCAATATGGCGCGCAACGCCAGCATCCTGGGCATCGCCCGGGAAGTGGCGGCGCTCACCGGCGCGGCACTCCGCCCACCGTCGTACGAAGCCGAAGGGTCGGCGCCGGCCATTGCCGGCCGCACCTCGCTGTCGATCGAAGAACCGGAGCTCAACCCGCGCTTCGTGCTCGGCCTGATCGAGGGCATCACCCTCCGGCCGAGTCCTTACGCCGTGCAGCGGCGGTTGCGCCTGGCCGGGATGCGGCCGATCAACAACATCGTCGATGCCACCAAC
>DATEVL010000081.1:0-5661 GCA_035281845.1 Anaerolineales bacterium
CTGGGGCGAGAACTACCTGGGCGAGGTGGACGACGCCCGAATTGAAAAGCTGGTCAGCCGGCTGCGGGCCAAGATCGAGGCCGACCCGGCGGCGCCGCGCTACCTGTTGACACAGCGCGGGCGAGGTTACAAGCTGGTCTCCACTTCTGTGACCAGTGATTAGTGATCAGCGGCCAGTGGCCAGTGAATCAGTGACCAGTGAATCAGTGATCAGTGATCAGTGATAAGTGACGGGGATTGGAGATTTACGATTAGCGATTAGCGATTGGGGATTGGACCTGCCGATGACGGTTGGCGATCGTGGAGTGAGGGCTGATAGCTGATTGCTGATCGCTGATTGCTGACCACCGACCACTGACCACAGACCACTAGCTCTTGCTTTCTGCCACCGACCTTCCGTGCGCCAACAACGCCTCGACCATCTTCGGTTCGCGCGCTTCGGCGTAGACCCGCAAGACGGGCTCCGTGCCGGATGGCCGAATCAAGAGCCACGACTCGTCCTCCAGCATGTACTTAGCGCCGTCGAGCACACTGACTCCGACGAGCGGCACCCCGCCGATCGACGACGGGGCCGTTCCCGCCAGTCGCTCCACCATCCGTGCCTTGGCCACCGGGGCCGATAACCGCAGATCGAGCCGCTCGTAATGGGACGGCCCGGCCTCGCGCAGCAGTTCGGCGACGAGATCCTCGAGCGGCGTCTCTAGGGCGGCCACCATCTCCACCAACAGCAGCGCCATCAACACACCGTCGCCTTCCGGGATGTGCCCTTGAATCGACATCCCGCCGGACTCCTCCCCACCTAACAGGACTTCGCCCTGCAGCATGTGCTCGGCGATGTGGTTGAACCCGACCGGAGTCTCGACGACTTCCAACCCGTAGCGGGCCGCCAGACGGTTGATCATCTGGGTGGTGGAGACGGTCTTGATGATCTTGCCCCGGAAGCCGCGCTGTTCGACCAGATAGCGCAGGGTGAGGGCCAGGATGCGGTGGGGATCGACGAACTGGCCGCGGCCGTCCATGGCGCCGATGCGGTCGCCGTCGCCGTCGGTGGCCACGCCCAGGCTGCCCTTCCCGGCCGCCAGCGCCATGGCCAGCGGGCCGAGGTAGCGGGCGATCGGCTCCGGGTGGATTCCGCCGAACCCCGGATTCATCTCACCTCGAATCTCAGTGACCTGGCACCCGGTTCCCTCCAGCAGATCCTTGACCATTCCGCGTCCCGATCCGTACATCGAGTCGACGACCAGGCGGGATGGATGGTTGGCGATCCGGTCGAACTCGATCAGGCGCCGCAGGTGGGTTTCGTATTCGGGCGCCGGGCTGAAGCGATGGATCCGTCCTTGTTGACGCGCCGCTTCGTAATCCATCACATTCGGCCCGCGGGCGCGGTTCTCGTTGTCGGTCAGATAGATCTCCACCCGACGGCATTGCTCGGGGCTGGCCGACCCACCATAACCGGCCTTGAGCTTGACCCCGTTGTAGCGCGGGGCGTTGTGCGAGGCGGTGATCATGATCCCGGCAATGGCGCCCAGATGTCGCACCGAATGGGACAGGACCGGGGTCGGAAGGTCGGCGGTGGCCAGCGACACGTGATAGCCGTTGGCTGCCAGTACCCGCGCCGCTTCGACCGCGTAGCGGTCCGACAGAAAACGGGTATCGAAGCCAACCACCATCCGTCGCGGGTCGGGCCGGGGATCGCTGGAACCGTTGAGCCATTCGTCGGAGGCGACGGCGTCGGCGATGGCCTGTGTCACCTGGCGCAGGCTGGAGAAGGTGAAGGTATCGGAGATGACGCCGCGCCATCCGTCGGTGCCGAAATGGATCGCCATGGAGCCTCGGTTGCGCCTTAGCCTGCGTCCGTCCGTCCGGGAAAAATGAAGAACGAACTCGGGGCTGCGGCTGGGTCGGGGACCATCACGGGCCGCCGACTTCGGTTGCCGCTTGCAGGGCAGCCGCTTGGGGTGCCATCTCGCCGCTCAGCACGGCATCGACGGCCTTCCGCAGGGCCGGTCCGACCGCGGCGATGACCTCCCCGTAGGGCATCGGCCTCGCGATCAAGACCAGCTGGTTCGCCAGGACGGTCGCCGGGCCCGGGGGCCACGCCTGGAGGGCGGCCGAGTTAGGCGGCAGCGTGCCGAGGGCGTGCGTCCAAGGTCCAAGGAACGAGGGGTCACTCAACCATTCGATCAGATCGACGGCGATCGCCTGGTGGTCCGCGTCGCGGGTCACGACGGCCCACGACCAGGTCGTCGCCAGCGCGATGCCGGTGCCGTTCCGGGTCGGAAGAGCGCCGGCCGCGGCAAAATCCTCCGAGTTCGTCATCCACCCCTCGAGCGGCGCCACGGCGCTGATGGCTCGCCGCTCTTCGAACGCGCCCCAGGTCTGAGCGGAGCTCTGGTACTGGCGGGAGATGAGCGGCAAGGTGCCGGCGTTGTAGGCCGAGCCGTAGAATTTCAAAACTTCCTCGAGCGCGGCCGGATCGATGGTGGGAGAGCCCTCCGGTTGAACGAGCTGTCCATCCAACGCAAGATACTGTGCCAGGGTGAAGGCGGCTTCCGGATCGGAGGCCGGGAAGAGGAACGGGGCGGGGCTCCCGAGAACTTCGGACCAGGAAGACGGGGCTCGACCCAGCGCCGACGGATCGTAAACCAGGACGTCGGTCTGGCTGGCGGACGGCACGCCATAGCGGGTCCCGTCTTTTTGGGACGACTGAAGAGCGAAGTCGTACCAGGAAGACGGTTCGGGCGGGGGAAGCGGCGCGGGATAAACCGCAATCACCCCGTCATCCGCAGCCGCTCCAAGATCCCCGGCATTCAGGCTGATCAGGTCCGGTAAGGCGGCCGGCGCGGCGGCGCTGGCCAGGCGCAGACTCTCCAACAGGCCGGCCGGCCCTTGGAGGTCTTTGGTGCGAACCACCAGCTTCACTCTGGGATGCTCCACTTCATACGCAACCAGTCGTTCTTGCAGTAAGGCGCCGGATTCGCTGATGGGATCCGGCGCCTGGAACGGCGGAAGCCATAATGTGATGACCGTTGGCGGGGGCGTCGCGCTCGGCGCGGGGAGCGTCGAAGGGATGATCGGCGGTGGCGAAGCGCTCGCGGTCGGTGATCCGGTCGCCGCCAAGGGAGTACAGCCGCTCAAGGAGAAGGCAAGCGCGCCGGCAAGGCGCGCCCAATGTCGTAACGACATGGCGCGCATTATACATCTAGTAGTCGGTGGTCAGTGGTCAGTGAAGAACGACGATGGGTCACTGGAGATTGGCGATCGGAGCGAGAGCATCGGCTGATGGTTGATCGCTGATCGCTGATGGCTGTTGGCTGACCACCGACCACCGACCACGGACCACTGGTCTCTGACCACTGGTAGAATCGCCGGGCCATGGACTTACCACCGGCGTTATCGCCGATTCTCGAAGGGATTCCGACAAAACCCGGCTGCTATTTGATGAAGGACGCCGAGGGCCGCGTGATCTACGTCGGCAAGGCGGTCCAGCTGCGCGCCCGGGTGCGGTCCTACTTCCACGCCTCCGCCGGGCACAGCCCCAAGACGGAAGAGATGGTCCGACATGTCGCCGACGTGGAGTGGATCGTCGTCGGTTCGGAGCTCGAGGCGCTGATCCTGGAGATGAACCTGATCAAGCGCCATCGGCCCAAGTACAACATCCGCCTCAAGGACGACAAGCGCTATCCCTACGTCAAAGTTCATTGGTCCGACCCTTTCCCCAAGGTGACGGTGACTCGGCGCATGGCGGACGACGGCGGGCGCTATTACGGGCCGTACACCAGCGCTTGGGCGGTGCACCAAACCTTGGATGTGCTGCGCAAGATCTTTCCGTACCTGACGTGCGATCGCGTCATCACCGGTCAGGATCCGCGGGCCTGCCTGTACCACGACATCAAGCTCTGCCTGGCGCCGTGCATCGGTGCCGTCGACCAAGCCGGCTACCGGGCGATGATCGGCGACCTGTGCGCCTTCCTCGAGGGGAAAACCGATGACGTCATCGCCCACCTGCAGCACGAAATGGAACGCGCCTCGGCGGCGCTGGCCTATGAACGGGCGGCGGCCCTGCGCGACCAGCTGGGGGCGATCGAGAAAGTCGTCGAGGGCCAGAAGGTCGTCTCCCAGGACCGGATCGATTCGGACGTGATCGCCTTCGCCCGGGACCAGGGCGACGCCTGTGTCCAGGTGTTCTTCATCCGCGGCGGAAAGATGATCGGCCGGGAGTACTTCGTCCTGGAAGGGGCGCAGCAGGCGGAGGACCGGGAGGTGCTGGGCGCCTTTCTGACGCAGTTCTACACCGAGGCCGCCTTCGTTCCAGAACGTCTGGTGTTGCCGACCGACATCGAAGAGGCGCGCATCGTCGAGACCTGGCTGCGCGGGCGGAGAGGCGGCGCGCCGGTGGAAATCACCGTGCCGTCCGGCGGCCCGCAACGCGAGCTGGTCGAGCTGGCGGCGGAGAACGCCGCCGAGACGCTGGCCAGTCTGCGGGCCCAGTGGGAAGCCGATCGCAGCAAGCACGTCCAGGCGTTGGCCGATCTGCAGCAGGCGCTCGGCCTGGCGACTCCGCCCAATCGAATCGAAGCCTACGACATCTCCAACCTCCAGGGGACGTCCGCCGCGGGCTCGATGGTCGTCTTCGAGCAGGGCGCCCCGAACCGACGACTGTATCGGCGCTTCAACATCAAGACCGTTCAAGGGCAGGACGACTTCGCCAGCATGGAGGAAGTCCTGCGTCGTCGTTTCCATCGTTGGAGCGCCGCCCGCCAGGAATCCGAGAAGCCGGGCGGAAAACTCGATCCCAGTTTCGGACGACTGCCGGATCTCTTGATCGTGGACGGTGGAAAGGGGCAGCTGGGGCGGGCGGTGGAGGTGGTCCGCCAGGCCGGATTGGAAAGCGGGTTTCCTCTCGTCGGGCTGGCCAAAGCCCACGAGGAGATCTACCGGCCGGGCGAGCCGACCCCGGTCATCCTCCCGCGCGGCTCCCACGCCCTGCATCTGATGCAGCGCATCCGTGACGAGGCCCACCGCGTGGCGCTCACCCAGCACCAAACGCAGCGGACGCGCTCCGGCCTGGCGTCGCAGTTGGAGGCGATCCCCGGCATCGGCCCGTCGCGGCGGAAGGCTTTGTTGCGCGCCTTTGGCGACGTCGACCGGATCCGCCAGGCGCCGGTCGAGGACCTGATGGGGATACCGGGGATTTCACTTGAGATCGCTCAGCGGGTGAAAGCTGGACTATAGGAGAGCGGATGCCGTTGGCCTGGATCGTCGACGATGATGAAGAGATGAGCCACGCCGTGCAGCTCATGCTGCACATGCTGGACTACCGGGTGGAAACGTTCCGTGAGGCCCGCAGCGCGGCCCAGACGTTGGCTTCCGGCAGCCGGCCGGATCTGCTGATCCTCGACATCAACATGCCCGAGGTGAGCGGGATCGACATGCTGGAGTTCCTTCGCCGACCAGGGGGCCATCCTTCGCTCCCGGTCATCATGCTGTCTTCCGAGACAACCGATGTTCAAGTCGACGACGCTATGGCCAAGGGCGCCGACGCCTTCGTTTTCAAACCGGTAACGCTCGAAGAGCTCGAGGGGGCGATTCGAAAGGCGGCCGCGGCCCACTAGGGAGTGGTCCGTGGTGAGTGGTCGGTGGTCAGAAAAAGTAGTCCGT
>DATEVL010000082.1:0-78122 GCA_035281845.1 Anaerolineales bacterium
GTCGCCGAAGTCGAACACGCGGCCGAAGAACGATTGGACCATCTTGACATCGTTGACTTTCTCAAGGGACGAGTCGGTTACACGCTTGTTGAAGGTGCCGGCGACCTGGATCACCCGGCGATTGGTGAGCACGTACTGGCGGTTCCACCAGGTGAGCGCATCGCGGAACAGCGTGGCCAACGGAATCAGCAGCAGGACGTAGAGCACGGCCGCCAAAGGGAAGAAGACCGCCAGGACCGAAACGCCCAGCCCGATGAGGATGATCAGGATGATTTCGAGCACGATCGAGCGCACCAGCATGAACCAGTGCTGCCTGGCCACGAGCTCGATCTTCTCATTGTGCGCCAGCAGGCTTTCGAGGTAGGACTTCGGCATAGGATCCTCCCGAGGTCGACGGGCTGCTCCCATTATCGCACGGTCCGCAGGAGAGCGCCTTGCCGTCCGCCCCGACCGGGCTACAATCAGAGAGTCGCCGGGAGGCTTTCCATGGATATCGCTGCGTCGCTACGTTTCACTACCGAAGATAAGAAGTGGGTCGAGAAAATCCTGATCGCGGCGGTGCTGATCTTCACCGTGATCGGGGGTATTGCTGTCCTGGGATGGACGGTCGAGATCGTCCGCAGGGTCATCCGCCAGGATCAAGAGCTGCTTCCCGAATGGGGCGAGATCGGGAAGTACTTCGTCGATGGCCTGATCGTGATTGCTGTGATCTTCTTGTGGATGCTGCCCCTGATCGTGATCGCCGCGTGCCTGGGCGTATTCGGCGCCATTGTCTCGTCGGCGGCTTCCGATAACGGGGGCAGCGCCGGGACCTGGCTCGGCGCCTGCATCGCGTTCTTGTCGCTGCCGTACGGACTGATCGTCTCCTTTCTGATACCGCCCATGATGGGGATTTACGCCACCCAGGGCCGCTTCGCCGACGCGGTCAATCCAGCCAAGGCCTGGCAGCTGGCTCGGGCGAACCTTGGAGGCTTCCTCGTGGCCTGGCTCGTGGCGGCGGCCGTAAGCATTGTGGCTTCTGTGGTGGGGTCGATCCTATGCCTGATCGGGACCTATCCCCTCACCGCGTACGCCGCCGCCGTCAGCGGGCACTTGTACGGGCAGGCTTATCGCGAGGGGATGGCTGGGCTACCAGCTGCCTAGGGCGGCGTGCTGGCGAAACGGGTGGTCGTGACCTCACTGCCTTGCGGAGAACCGCGCCCGTAACGCTTTGAAGCATCGAGAGGTGTCGTAGCGGGCGAAGGACCGAAGCGGTCCTTCGCCCGAATATCGGATCGCCCCACACGCGAACTTGGCCCGCTGAAGAGGATCTTAGCGGCGCAGGCTACCCCTCGCATGCGCTCGGTCTCTACGCCCTTCGGCGCACCGGAAGCGGTGCGGACCGCCAAGGGCGGGGTGCTTCGCAAAGGCTGCGGCTACGCGGCTAGGACCCCTGGCGTCGCCGGGTGCCAGCGGCATTCCTACGTCGACGTCCAGACCACGTTCCCCATCGGCGAGACGTCATACCCGGGTAGCGCGGCCACCGTATCTCGAAACTCGGGATCGCCAAGAAGATCGAGCAGGGGGCGCAGCTTCGGGGAGGCGTAGAACTCGGCGGGGATCACCAGGTCATAGCGTTCCTGGAACAACGGCACGAAGCCGAGGTCGAGCGCGGAGGCGGCCGCGCGGATTCCCAGCCCGGCGTCGGCGCGACCGGAGGCGACCGCCGCCGCCACTCCGAGATGGGTGTACTCCTCGCGTTCGTAGCCCTCGATCGATGAAGGAGGGATCCCTTCTTGGCTCAAGTGGTAATCCAACAAAAGGCGCGTGCCTGAACCCCGTTGCCGATTGATGAACCCGATCCCGCTTCCAGCCAGTTCCTGCAGACCGTGCAGTCCACGAGGATTGCCGCCGGCCGTGATCAGTCCCTGCTCCCGGCCGACCAGAGTCACGATCGTCGCCGGCTTTCCCTCGAGGTAGCGTTTGACGTAGGGGACGTTGAACTCCCCCGTCTCCGAGTCGAGCAGATGGCAGCCGCAGAAGTGGGCCTCCCCCCGTGCCAATGCCACCAAGCCGCCCTGGCTGCCGAGGTTGCCCGAGGCCAGGCGGATGCCTTCCCGGCCGAGGAACTGCGCCATTAGATCCAAAGTCAGATCATGCGAACCGAGGGCGACTAGGGTGCGGTCGATCTCAGCCGAGGATCGATAGAGGCGAACCGCGACTCGCTCGCCCGCCTCCAGGCCTTGTACCCCAGGCGGGATGAACACGAGGCCGTCGGCCCGCACCAGCGATGAGATGACTCCTGCCCCGCGGGAGAGCGGCGCCGCCACGATGCGTTCGCCGACGCGCCCAACCGTCACCCGCAGAAGCTCGAGATCGCCCGCCGACGAATGGACCTTCCTGGTGAGGGTCGCCTGAATCGTCTCGGGCTGCGCCGGAGGAAGTCCGCGCCAGCGTCGCAGCAAAGGTTCGACCACGATCTCTCCGGTCAGTGCGGCCGACACCGGGTAACCGGGGACGCCGATAATCGGAGTCCGGTGTTTTGCGCCGCCCTGCGCCTCGATCATCCCAATGACGACCGGATGACCCGGCCGCACGGCGATGCCGTGAACGAGGACCTCGCCCAGCGAGGCGATCACCCTGGCCGTGTAGTCCTCCGAGCCGGCCGACGAGCCGGCGTTCAACAGGACCAGGTCGTACGTCTTGGCGGCGAGGGCAACCGTCTCCCGGATCTGCTCCTCGTCATCGGGAACAATGCCGAATCGCTCGGCTGTGCCGCCCCAGGTTTGGACCTGTGCGGCCAGGGTGATCGAGTTGAACTCCGGGATTCGTCCGGCGGGGGCGTGCACGTCGGCCTGGATAAGCTCACTTCCAGTTGGGATGATCGCCACGCTCGGGCGGCGCCATACAGGAACGAGCGAATAGCCGGTGGCTGCCAGCGCGCCCAGGTCCACAGGCCGAAGCGTGTGGCCTGCTGGAATTACGAGTTCGGTCTGGACCAGATCCTCTCCCATCGGGCGGACGTGGCTCCACGGAGGCACCGGCGCGCGGAGTCGAATTCCGCCTCCGGAGGAAAGTGGAACTTTCTCCACCTCTTCGACCGGGACGACGGCATCGGCCCAATCGGGAAGGGCATCGCCGGTGTCGACGTAGGTTGCGTCCGTGGGAACGAGCAAGTCCACCGGTGTCCGCTCGCTTGCCCCGGCGGTCCCGCGACCGCGCAAGGCGAAGCCGTCCATCGCCGAGGCGTGATAGTGGGGGACGGATCGACGCGCCCAAATCGCCTCGGCCGTGACTCGACCCAGGCACGTTTCAACCGCGGCCTTCTCAGCCCCGAGCGGCTGCCACAGGCCCTCCACCCGGAGGGCTTCGCGAAAACGTTCCCAGGCTTCGTCGAGGGGGATGTCGGAAAGATACATCATCGTCAAGGGCGGTTACCGGCGGAAGGCTCTCCCCTCCCTCGGCAAGGGCGAGGGTTAGGGTGGGTGCCGCGCCTAAGAGGATCCACCCTCACGCCCAACCCTCCCCCTAAAAGGGGAGGGGGAAGGCAGAACCGGTCTTCCCATGCATCAGCGAGCTCCTAGTCAAAGGGAATCACATTGACCATACTGCCGGCCTGAAGACCGGTCGCCTGTGGCGGAATGCGGATCAAACCATCGGCGCGAACGAGCGTGAAGATCAAATTCGACTTGCCGAAGACTGGATCGGCGATCCAGCCCTGAGGGGAGGCCTCCAACCTCGCTGGGACATAGTCCTCGCGGCCCGCCTCGGAGGGAATGTTGGCCGCAAGCCGAGCCGAGACGGTCGCCACCAAGCTCGGCCTCTTTTCGCCGCTCAGACGCCGCAACATCGGGACCACCATCAACCCGGCGACGACCATGGCGCTGACCGGGTTTCCGGGGAGTCCGATGACAGGAATCCCCTCCGCTACGCCAAGGATCGCCGGCTTGCCGGGCTTGATCGCCAAGCCATGGACAAGTACCCCGGGCGATCCCAGGCGCCGGACGACGGCGGCGGTGTTGTCGCGCGCGCTGGCGGAGGAACCGGCCGTGATCACGACCAGATCGGCGGACGAATGGGCTCGGCGGGCTTCGGCATACAACGTTTCGGGATGATCCGGAATGATCCCGAACCCCACTGGCTCGCCGCCGCTTCGGCGGACCAGCGCGGCCAGCGAGTGGCTGTTGACGTCGCGCACCTGCCCTGGGCCGGGCTCAGCCTCGGCCGGGACGACCTCATCGCCGGTGGAAAGGATCGCCACACGCGGGCGGGCGAAGACCGATACCTGCAGCTTCCCCAGGGCCATCAAACCACCGATCTCCTGCGGGCGCAGTCGATGGCCGGGCTCGAGGACGACCTCTCCCTGCTTGACATCCTCCCCCTCACCGATGATGTTCTTGCCGATGCCCAGCGCTCGGTGGACCTCGATCTCGCCTCCGGGTACATCCTGCGTGTCCTCGAGCATGACCACGGCGTTGGCTCCGGACGGGATCGCCCCGCCGGTGTGAACGACAGTGGCTTCGCCGCCGCTCACCTGCAACGTCGAAACCGATCCCATGGTGACTTCGCCGATGATGCGCAAATAGGATGGGGCGCTCGGAGACGCACCGAACGTGTCTTCGGCTCGAACCGCGTAACCATCGACGGTCGAGCGGGCGAACGGGGGGAGCGGGTGCGGAGAGGCAACTTCCTCAGCCAGGATCCGGTCCAGCGCCGAGACCGTCTCGATTTCTTCGATCCGGAGGCCGCTCGATTGAGGGATGGCCGACAGCCACTTCGCAAGTGCCTCTCCCGGCGAAACCAGTCGAAGGAACTCGGGCATGCTCAACTCGTCGCGAAGCCGGCGAAGGTGAGATAGGCGGCCAGCACGTACAGCGCTACCGCTCCCGCTGCCAGCAAGGTCCAGTTTGGTTTCGCGCCGCGTCGCAAGCGACCCATTTGCCAGGCCTGCGCCGCTGCCAGCGGAAGGACGATGAGCACGCCAACCGTAACTCGCGTAGGCAGGCCAAGCAGGACGCCGGCCAGGATAGCCAGGACGGCAGCCACGATCGCCGCATCATGCAACCGCATTCCGGTCTCCCAACCGACACGCACCATGAGTGTCCGTTTGCCAAAGCGAAGATCCGTGCCGTAATCGGGGACCTCGAAGGCCAAGATCATGGCGAAGTTGAACAACACCAGGGGGGCTGTCGCCAGGAAGAGCAACCGATGCATGGCGCCGGTCTGAAGGGTGTAGGCCAGCGTCGGCACGAGGGCGGAGACGACCAGGGCGGCGACAAACTCACCGTAACCGGAGGACACCAGCCTCAAAGGCGGGGCGCTATAGAAGAAGGATGCCAGGAGCATCAGCGCGAAGACCGCCCACGCCAGCGGCGCGGTCTCGGCGCGGATCAGCATCGTCGTCGCCAGAAGCGCGACGAAGGCCAGGCAGACGACAGCCGCCTGAAGGGCGGTGGCCCGGGCCAGCCCTTCTTTCCCGATCGCGCCGCTGCCTCCGTTGAAAGGAGTTCGGTTGGGATTTGCGGCGTCGGCCTCGGCGTCGTAGTACTCGTTCAAGTAGTGGACGACCAGTTGCAGCGAAAGGACGAGCGCAAGACCTTCGATGGCCAGCGGAACTCGGATCCGCTCGCCCAGGTAGTGGGCGAGGGCAAGACCGAGCGCGTAAAGCAGAATCGGTCCGAGAAGGAACCACGGACGCGAGAGCCGCAAGAAGAGACGGAACTGCCGCCAGGTTGGCATCAGCCCTCCGGCAGCGGCCGGTCTTCGCTCTCGCTGTGGGTCATGAAGCGGACCAAGAGCGTCGCTTGCGAGCGGGAGAGAATCCGGGCGTGGACGCCGAACGGAACGAGGACACGCGCCGGTTCCCCCGCCTGGATGATCTGGCGGGACCCGCGAGTCGGAGAACCCGGACGTCGGTCGTCCAGCTGAAACTCGGCGGAGCCTCCCACCAGAACCCAGACTTCATCCGCCACTTCTCGCAAGACGGTGAATTCGGCGCCCTCTCGAAGCCGGACGATCTCGGCGCGCCCGAAGCGACGCAGGAGATGGTCCTGAAAGGCGACAAGCGGAAGGACCTCCGCCCCGCCTCGGAGGATTGTCGATAGAGGCGCGACAAGCCCGTCGTGAATGCCGGCGGCGCCGGCCGATGTGGCGCCCATCGCACTTCCTGGGGACTTCACCCTGGACCGTTCTTGCCGGACACGGCGCCGGAGATCGCCCGCTGGATATCGCGAGTGTGCTCCTGCCGGTGATCGGCCATCCTGCGGAAGAAGCCCTCGGCGGTCAGGACCTTACCGCTGGAATGTCTCCCTTGCAGATCGAGCGCGGCCTCGTCGCACGTTTCGAGTGTGGTGATCGCTTCCCGGTGCGACACTGCAATTTGCCCGACCAGCTCGTCGAAAGTGCGGCCGTGGCTCCGGCGAACGGCCGAGCGATTCCATCGGTTCAGGTCGAAGTCGGCCGGCACCGTGACTTTGCCCGCCATCAACCGCTGGACCTGACCGAGCAGGCCGGCTTCGGCGTCGGCCAGGTGGGCGACTATGTCTCGCACGGTCCACGGCCCGTCGCCTTCCGAATAGACGATACGTTCGCGCGCCTCGCCAGGAATCGCGGCCAGCACGGGCCAGGTCGCCTGATGAGCCTGTCGCAGGTAAGCTTCGATCGCCCGCTTTCTCTCCGACATACCTACGAACCTCCGTCCTTGACGTCGTTGCGGGCGAAGCTGGCGTACCCTTCGCCATGGGGAAGGGGCGCACCCGTCTGCAGCGCCTGCCGGATATCGCGCACGTGCAGCATCGGATGGCGGTAAGTCAGTTTCAGCATGAAACCCAGGTCGGTGTCACCAAACCAGGGGTGGTAACCGCGCCGGTCGAGATCTTGCGAGGAAAGCCCCTCGACGAACGCCACCGTCTCGGATCGAGCGAAGCGCAGCGCCTCCACCAGTTCCTCGGGTCGAAGAGGGCTCAAGGCACGCACCTGCGATTCGTTGAAGGCGTCGATGTCGAAGTCGCGCGGCACCCCGGGACCGCCGTCGACCACGTCGCGCATGTAGTGGAGATAGGCGCGCTCCGCCGAAACGAAGTGCGCCAAGATATGGCGCACGGCCCATTGCGGTCCGCTGGTGTATACCCGTCGGTCCCAATCTTCCGCGGCGAGCGATTCGAAGAAGTCGGCGATCTTCCTGCCTTCGAGCGCCAGCCTTTGCTGCAGGTGTTTGGTTTCTTCCGCCACGCAGCCGCCTCAACGGATCAGGTCGCCACCGTCGACGGCGAGGGTCTCGCCGACAAGGTAATCATTCTCGAGACAAAAGATGACGGCCGCGGCGACGTCGGCCGCCACGCCCGGCCTGCCTAGCGGAAGGACCCTCCCGATCTCCAGCCAGCGCTCCTCCGACAATCTGGACGGCTTTTCGACGGGTCCCGGGGCGACGCCGTTGACCCGGATGGTGGGAGCGAGCGCCAGGGCGGCGGTGCGGGTGAGCATGTCGAGGCCGGCCTTGCTAATCGAGTGAAGCGGGTAGCGACGCCACGGCCGCTGGCCGGCGACGTCCGAGATGTTGACGACGGCACCTCCGCCGCGCGCTTGCATCCTTCGTGCGGCCGCCTGCAGGCAGAAGAAGGCTGCCCTCAAGTTGAGGTCGAGGGTCGAAGCCCAATCGGCCTCCGTGGCTGCCAACAGATCGACGGGTTCGAGGACGGCGGCGGAGTTGACGAGCACATCGAGGCCACCGGCGAGGCGGTCGACCTCATCGAAGAGGTGACCGATCCCGGCGTGGTCCCGGAGATCGGCCTGGATCCCCTGCGCCTGAACCCCGCGATCAGCGGCCTGGCGCACCGTCTGCTCGGATTCTGTCCCCGCCTCGTGAAAGTGTACCATCACGTCACAGCCCTTTTCGGCCAGTGCCAGCACGATGCTCCTCCCGACGCGGTGCGCCCCGCCGGTGACCAAGGCGACCTTTCCTTCCAAATTCAACGCGTTTCCTCCACCCAGGCGCCGGCCGTTCGGCCACGTTCACCCACGAAAGAAGTTCGACACGAAGAACCACGCGTTGGCCGGCCGCTCGGCCAGTCGGCGAAGCACGTAGGGGTACCACTCCGTTCCGTAAGGGATGTAAACGCGAACCGGGTAACCTTCGGAGGCCAGCGACCGCTGCAAGTCGCTGCGAATCCCATACAGCATCTGGAATTCCATCCCTTGTTTGGGCAAATCCGCCTTGTGCGCCATGCTGCGGGCGAAGGCGATGCGACGCGGATCATGCGTGGCGATCGCCACGGGGGCCGGGACCCGTCCATCGGCGGAGGACGATTCACGGCCGCGTCGGACCGCCGCTTCGATCATCATCGTGGCCAGTCGATCGTAGTTGTCGTCGACGTCGGCCTTGCGTGGAAACGCCGTTTGTGGGGGTTCTTTGTAGGCCCCTTTGCAGAGCCGCAATCGAGCCCCCTCGGCGAGCAGGGCGCGTACGTCTTCTTGGCTTCGGTACAGGTAGGCTTGAATGACCAAGCCCACGTTGTCCAGGCCCTTCGCTCTCAGCGCCCGATAGACGGCCAAGGTGCGGTCAACGGTCGAGGACTCTTCCATGTCGATCCGGATGAAGATCCCGCACTCGGCTGCCTCACGGACGACACGGCTCAAGTTCGCGATGCACAGGTCGATATCCACGCCCAGTCCAAGCTGAGACAGCTTCAGGGAGGCGTTCGAGCGTACCCCGGAGCCGCAGATCCGATCGAGGATCTTGAGATAATCCCCCGCCGCCGCATGGGCCTCCGCTTCGTTGGTGACGTGCTCTCCCAAATGGTCGAGCGTCGCGGTCAGGCCCTGCCTTTCGAGGCCCTGAACGGCGCCGATGGCATCGTCCAGAGTTTCGCCGGCGACGAAGCGGGAGGCGGTGCGGCGGGCAAACCGCCATCGAGTGACGGCGTGACGGGCCCAACCGGCACCGGACAAATAAAGGATCAGGGCTCTTAGCACGGTGCGCTCCCGGGGATCGATGAGGGATCGAGGCAGGCGCGGAACGTGAAAGCGTAAAGGCTCCAGCCGGGCACGGCGCAGCGCAAGCGCAGCTCGTGCTGCCCGGGGCCGAGACCGTCGGCGATGTCGTAGAGGCGCGGCGAGTCCACCTGCAACCAGGTCGAGCCCTCGCGATAGAAGAGGTCACGCCCGAAGTGGCCGCCGCTGATGGGCGCATCATCGAGGACGGCCTCGACGGGGACCCCTTCGAGGGAGGGCGGGGCCTCGACGCCAGGGAACGGGCTCAAGACGGCATGGACCGCCGCTGCGCGGAAGGGGAGGACGACCTCTCCTTGCCCGGACACAAGGCTCAATCCCTGAGCGTTCAACTGCCACTCGCCGTCGGCGTAGAAAACTCCTTCCGCTCGTTGGTCCGGAAGGGCAAGGACCTTCGCTCGATCCAGTTCGAACGAACCGTTCCCCAGGGACTCAGCCTGCAGCTCCGGTGTGGACGGAAGGCAGGCGCCGCCTTCGACGAACTCTTCGTTGCCCCTGGCTCCGGTCGGTGGAAGCGCCACGCCTGACTGGCCGGACTCGATCAAGAGGTCACGGATGGCGTGCTCAGTGCGGGCGTATTCCCCTTCGCCCGCATGACGATACCGTAGGTAGCCGGCACCATCGACCAGATACATCGATGGCCAGACGTGATTGGCGTAAGCGGTCCAAATGGCCTGATCGTTGTCGAGCGCCACGGGCCAACGGATCCCGAGCCGGCCGAGGGCTGCCTGCACGTGGTGAGGGTTGCGTTCGAATGGGAATTCCGGGGTGTGCACACCGAGCACGGCCAGGCCCGCCTCCCGGTAGCGCGCATGCCAATCGCGTAGGGTCGGCAGCGTTCGGAGGCAATTGATGCAGGTGAAGTCCCAGATGTCAACGAGCACGGGCCGCCCGCGCAAGCCAGCCAGAGTTGGCGGTTCGGGTGCGTTCAGCCAGTCGACGGGGGGAAACTCGGGAGCCCGGACGATCTGTCGGTCGAGCACCATCGCCGCGATTCTAGCAGGATTTCCTGACGGGGCGGGGGGCCGAGGCCGATGTTACAATGCGCGCGTATGTTCGATCCCTCCCCAGGCGACGTTCGGCCGAAGACAGGCAACAGCCTCGCCGTCACAAAGCCCCATGTTCCTGCCGATCCTGCGCGGAAGCGGCTGCCGGGATTGGCGATCCTCTTGGGCTTGGCGCTGGGGCTGAGCTCCGCCATCTACCTGCTGGCTCCTTTTCGGACGAACTTGCTGATCCTGGGCGTGGACCGCCGGCCGGAGCAAAGCCCGGCGGCCTCGCGCAGCGATACCCTGATCCTCCTCACCTTCATTCCGTTGCAGCCCTACGCTGGGATGCTTTCGATTCCCCGCGATCTATGGGTGGAGATACCCGGCTTCGGTCCCAATCGCATCAACGCCGCCGTCTTCTTGGCCGAGGCGGCACGGCCGGGACACGGCCCGCGGGCGGCGATCGAAACCGTCAGGAGCAACTTTGGCGTCGATGTCGACGCCTATCTGTCGATCGAGTTCTCTGGATTCGTACGATTCGTCGATGCCCTGGGCGGGGTCGATATCGACCTGGTTTCTGCGACAGGTGGGTACGCCATCGGTCGGCATCATCTCGATGGACCGCAAGCTCTGGCCTTCGTGCGCGACCGGGAGGGCACGGACGATTTCTTTCGCATGGAACGGGGACAAATCATCGTTCGCTCCCTGATCCAGGCCTCCCTCCGACCCAGAACGTGGCCGCGTTGGCCGTTAGCGCTGGCGACGCTGGCCTCCGCAGTCAGGACGGATCTGCCGATTTGGGAGTGGCCGCGGCTCGGTTTGGCTCTCGTGCGCGCCGGATCGAATGGGGTCGACTGGCGCGTCATCGGGCGCGACATGGTCAACGGTTTCATGACCGACGCCGGAGCACAAGTGCTCCTCCCGGACTGGAGTCAAATCAATTCGGTCCTCCTTGGCATGTTTGGTCAGTGACCGAGCGAACGAGGCGGCGGCCGTGAGGGGCCGCGGTCGTCACCATTGGTATAATGCCTCGATGCGGCCCATTCGTCTCTTTGACAAGGCAGCTCACTCTTAACAAATCACATGTTGGACCCCAGGCCCTCGTAGCTCAACTGGCAGAGCAGCCGACTCTTAATCGGGAGGTTGAAGGTTCGAGTCCTTCCGGGGGCACCATCAAGGCAGAAACCGGGTTTCTTCAAGAAACCCGGTTTCGATTCGGCTCGACAAACGAAAACAGCCGCCTCCGAGGCGGCCGTCATTTCTCGGGTCGAAGTCTTAATGGGCGGGGCGGGCTAACTCGGCCGGTCTTCCTTGTGGAAGGCGGCGCGCTTTCTCCTCGGACTCGGCCAGACATCGGGACAGCCAGAGCCAGGCAACCAGGTTCTCTGGATGCTCCTTGACGATCCACGCAAGAGCGGACCGACCCTTCATTCGCTCCTCAGTCCGCCAGCGCCCCGCCGCTTCTTGGATCGCGTGTTCCACTCGACTTCCTGTCCTTGATGCCATTCCGTTGTCTCCGGTCGTCAGGCGTTTCTTGCTGAAACCGTAGCACAGAACCCCGCCTGAGGCGTCTTACAGGATGCCTACACCGCTTGAATTCACGCCCGAAGGGGCGGAACGCGGGTTGGCGGCCGGCCAAATGCAAGGCTCCTGAAAGGTGGAAGCCGGGCTAGGGCAGGGATTCGTTCACCTTTCGGATACCTACGCTCGTTGCGCGTTCCGCCGCGTATGGTAAACTGCGAGACTGGCCTTCCGCCAGGAGGATTGGATGGAGCCGCAGGCGAAGCGAGTCGTCTGCATCGAAGACGAGCCCGAGATGATCGACCTGGTGCGGCTCATCCTCGGCCGCAAGGGGTTCGAAGTCATTGGGGCCAACGGGGGCGTCGAAGGTCTGGACGCGGTTCGTCGGGAAAAACCGGACCTGGTGCTGCTCGACCTGATGATGCCCGACATGGACGGCTGGGAGGTCTACCAGCAGATCAAGGCCGATCCGGCGCTGCGCGACATCCCGGTCGTCGTCGTCACGGCCAAAGCCCAATCGATCGACAAAGTCCTCGGCCTGCACATCGCCAAGGTCGACGACTACATCACCAAACCATTCGGACCGCAGGAGCTGCTGGAAAGCGTCGCCAAGATCCTCGGCGAAACCGAGTGACCGCAGAAGCGTTGGAGTCAGGCTCATGGGGCGGCGAGGGCCGCCCCATTTTCGTGTGAGTTGGGGGATGCCGCGCTGGGTCGTCGTCCGCAATCGAAGCCGAAACGGGCTGACCGTCGCCCGGGCGCGTTGGTGCTCGAGTTTCCTCTGCAAGCTGCGCGGCCTGAGTTTGCGCCGCTCGCTCCCCTCGGAAACTGGACTCATGCTCGTCGAAAGCCGCGACGGCAGGTGGACGACGTCTATCCACATGTTCGGCATGCTCTTCGCCATCGGAGT
The DNA here is from genome assembly GCA_035281845.1 of Anaerolineales bacterium. GTDB lineage: Bacteria > Chloroflexota > Anaerolineae > Anaerolineales > E44-bin32 > DATEVL01. The sequence continues at coordinate 12,406 of DATEVL010000082.1, forward strand.
GGTGTGGGTCGACGGGCAGGGGACGGTCGTCGACACCCGCCGGGCCTCCCCCTGGGGCGTCTATCTGCCCGCGGCGCCGGCCCGCTTCACACTCGAAGGGTCACCAGAGATCCTGGACCGGGCGGCGGTGGGTGAGGTTCTCGAGTTCACTGAGGAGACACATGGCTAGCCGGCTGGTGATGGCGGTGGCGTTTGCCAGCCTGCTCGTGACGCCCTTTCCAGTAGCGGCGCAGGAAGATGGCCCCGTCTACATCGTTGAGGAAGGCGACACCCTGATAGGGATCGCCACAAGGTTCGGGACAACCGTAGAGGATCTGGCAGCGGCGAATGGCCTGGCCGATCCGTCGGCGATCTTCCCCGGGATGCGGTTGGTGCTGCCCGGGTTCGAGGGTATCAGCGGCGTCCTCGAGACCAGACCAGTGGATCTGGGGGAGAACCTGGTCAGCCTGGGCTTGAAGCACCACACACCGCCCGAGAGCTTGGCGCGGCTCAATCGCATCGCCAATCCGTCGCGCTTATATGTCGGTCAGCCGTTCATTGTCCCGGTCGAGCAGGGCGAGGATCAGCCCTTGAACGTCACCCTTGTCCAACCACCCCCGGGGACCTCCGCGCTGGAGATGGCCGTCCAGGTCGGGGCCAACCCGTGGATCCTCGACGGCCTGAACGGAGCGAGCTCACGACTTTGGCTGTCGGCGGACGAGCCGCTCTTCGTCCCAGGCGGCGACGAATTGCCGCGTGCGTTACCCGCCTCGATAGGCTCGGTGTCTATCGAGCCCGAACAACCCGGGCAAGGTCACACTGCGATCTTGAGCGCGGACCTCTTCGAGGACGGAACCCTGGCTGGAAACCTCGGCAACCGGCAGCTCAATTTCGAACCTGAGCCGGAGGATTCCCTGAAGCGGGTGGCCCTGCAGGGGATCCACGCCCTGGCAGAACCGGGGCTGGTGGACCTGACTCTCACGTACACGCCTTCCGGCGAAGGGGCGCCCTTCACCTTCATGCAGCCGGTCCGCATCCGGGAAGAGGATTACCCCCGGGAAGCATTGACCGTGCCAACGGAGACGCTCGACCCGGCCAATACTGTCCCCGAGGATCAGCAGGTGGCGGCCTTGCTCGCGCCGGTGACCCCGGAGAAGATGTGGGATGGTCCGTTCCTGTTTCCGGCGGACTATCACGAGACCTTCCCGTCACAGTTCGGAAGCCGAAGAAACTACAACGGCACCGGATGGAACTCCTACCATACCGGGCTGGACCTCTATGGCAGCACGGACACCGAGATCCACGCCCCGGCCCCCGGCGTGGTCGTATTCGCCGGCCCGTTAACCGTGCGCGGTAACACGACCTACATCGATCATGGCTGGGGCGTCTATTCGGGGTACTTTCACCAGTCGGAGATCTTCGTCCAACCGGGAGATCCGGTCGAGCCTGGGGACCTGATCGGGATGGTCGGAGGGACGGGACGCGTGACCGGGGCGCATCTCCATTGGGAGATCTGGGTGGGCGGGGTCCCGGTGCAGCCGCTGGATTGGACGGAGACGTCCCTGCCGTGATCGGCCGAGGACGGAGCCTACTCCTGCCCTGCGCGGTACTCTTCCAATACCTTACGCGCTTCGGCCACGCGGTCCGACGTCACCAGAAGCTCCACCTGCCCAAACGCGCCGACACCGACGGAGTAGATCGATCCGGCGGCCTCCTGCGATAACATCGCCGGGATTCCATTCGCTTCGAGCAGCCCGCGCAGGACTTCCGCTTCGGCCCGGCTCAGGTCGCTGGCGATACTGACCAACGGGGCATTCTCGCCTGAAGTCATGGCCTGTAGTATAATGCCCGCCCGCATCCGTACGCATCGCACGGCTTACCTTTGACCCCCGAGCTCGCACGCCCAATCGATTGGATTCGATTCGAGGTCGAAGACCGCGACCTGGAGGTGATCACCAACCTCCTGCTGGAGCGCGAAGTTCCCCTCACGACGGAGGAGATGTCTCACGCCGTCGTGGAACGAAGGCTGGCGCAGCAGGAAGCCATCTTCGCCGCGGGTGCTGCACCGGGGGCGCCCTACTTGCCTCGAGAGAGATACCCTGTCGGGGCCTCGGTCTTCTTCCCTGCCCTCGACGGCGCCGCCGGAGTCGTAGTCGCGGAGCGTGATGGGGTCAATCCTGATCTGGGATCTTTCAAAGTGATTCGCGTTCGATTCGGCCAGAACGGAGAGACGCGAGAGTTCGTCTCAGGCCTGGCGGACCACCGGCTGAACCACGTGGCCGAGGCGCCGCCGCCATCGGATGGCGCCGATGAGATCGAAGGTGTGCTGCAGCGGCATGGTCGAAGGATCGAAGAAGCTCTGGAACGACGCCTCAGCGAAACGCGTGAGATCGTTCGCATCGCCGGCCGCTGGTTCCCCTCCGCCTTGCTGGCGGAGATCCACCAGGGACACCTCAATCTGGCGGAAGCCGTGCTCGATGTCAGCGGAGGGGGGCCGCTGCCGACCCCGGAGCTGCTGACTCACGTCGATCTCCCGGAGTCTTTCGATCCGGCTCTGGCGCAATTCTCGCTGGATTACGCCCTGCAGCAGGACGATCGTTTCGATGAGGTCGGGCCGGCCGGCCTGGTGTTATGGTACCTGCGTCGTCTGGAGCCGCCGGATGTCCTTTCCACTCCGGCGCGCCTCGAACCTGTAGCCGCCGAGGAAAGCCGCGTCGGCCTGACCCCGGAGCTGCTTTCCCTCGAGGCAAGTCTGGATGACGAGCACTCTCCCCTTCCGGTTCCGGACGAGGCGCCGCAGGAAGTCGTCCTCCCGCTGCTTTTTCCACACTGGCGCGCCGGGACGCTTCCGCTCTCCGCCCGCCTTCGGCCCCTGTTCCCGACGGCCTATGAAGCGCCCCGCATCCGTTTCATCCTGGTCGATGGCCACAGCGGCGACCGTTTTCCCGGATGGGTCGTACGCGGTCCGCGCTACGTCTTCGGTCTGGCCGATTGGTACCGGCGCTACGAGGTCCCGGCCGGAGGGTTGATCAGAGTGCGGCGCGGAGAGGCGCCGGGAGAGGTCATCGTGGCTGCGGCGGAACGGCGGCGTCGCAACGAATGGATCCGCACGGCCATGGTGCGCCCGGACGGCTCGATCGGCTTCACGATGTTGAGGCAGCCGGTCGGCACGTCCTATGAGGAACGCATGATCGTCGGAGTGACGGATCCGCAGGCGCTTGATGCCGCCTGGCTGAATCGGCGACTGCGCAAGGAGCCGCTCGAGCGTCTCGTGCAGGACGTGTTCCTCGAACTGGCGAAGCTCAACCCCCAGAGCGCGGTCCACGCCGAAGCGTTGTATTCGGGCGTCAATGTCCTGGCGCGGACTCCGCCGGCGGCCGTATTCACACAGCTGCAGAAGCGCCGCGTCTACCAGTACGTCGGCGACCTCTACTGGCGGTGGGCCGAGGGGTTGGAGGCCGCCTCCTCGTGAGCTTTCCCACCGCGCCGCACGGCCTGCTCCGCCCGAGCCTCGAAACGAAGTTCCATATCGACTACGATTGGTGGCAGCGAGCCGACCGGGATCTGGAAGTCTTCCTGCAGGACTATCTTTGCCCGGAGCATCGGGCGGAGTTGGCGGAGATCGAGGGCGACCTGATCTTCGATCACGTCGATCCGGATACAGGCGAAGTCCGCCAGATTGGGGGAATGCAACAGATCCTGATGACCCACTGCGCCCGGCAGCCGGGATACATCGATCCACAGAGCAGCCTGGTCGACGCCGTTTTCCGGCTCCTGCTCGCCTCCGGGAACACCCCCATCTCCTCCAGCGAGCTGGGCCAGCGTCTCAGCCGTCCGTCCCAGACGATTCTCCGAACGCTCTCGGCCCCGCGAGTCTACAAGGGCATCCGCCCGATCCTCGAGGGCGGCTGACAAGTCGTTAGTCATCAGTGACCAGTCATCAGTCACCAGTCGTCAGTGACCGGTCGTCAGCTATCGGGCATTGGCATTGGGGGAATAGTGGGTGGCTCAAGGGATCGGTGCCGGCCCGGGATCTCGATCCGCGACGACTGACCACCGACCACTGTTTGACCGTCTATTGTGAATCGCCTAGAATGAAAACCGGCCCCTGTAGCTCAATGGACAGAGCGCCGGACTTCTAATCCGTAGGTTGTGCGTTCGAGTCGCACCAGGGGCGCTGCAAGCAAAGCTCCCCGCCGGCTTCAAGCTTGCGGGGACCTTCTGTATTTGCCGTTGCCCCTATCGACCTCCGCTCAAGAGCTTCGCCCTGCGCCAGGGCGCCGCGGTTTCCTGCTCGGCCACGATCTGGCGCAGGTCGTAGATCTCGTCCCGCAAGGCGGCCGCCTTCTCGAACTCGAGCCCTTCTGCCGCCATCTTCATTTGCTTCTCGAGATCACGAATCACTCGCGCCAGCTCGTCTCGTGGAAGATCCGCCGGCCGGCCGGCGCGGTATTCGCCGCGCGGCTCGGCGACGGCTTGCGCCGTGAGCTGGTTGGTCAGGTCGCGTACGGCCTTGACTACGGTTAGCGGCTCGATCCCGTGATCCTGGTTGAACTGAAGCTGCTTGGCCCGCCGGCGATCGGTCTCGTCCAGCGCCCGCCGCATGGAATCGGTGATCTTGTCGGCGTACATGATCACCAGACCGCTCACATTCCGGGCAGCCCGGCCGATCGTCTGGATCAACGCCTGCTCGGATCGGAGAAAGCCCTCCTTGTCCGCGTCCAGGATGGCGACCAACGAGACTTCCGGCAGGTCCAGGCCCTCCCGCAGTAGATTGATCCCGACCACGACATCGTAGACTCCCAAGCGCAGATCCCGCAGGATCTCGACGCGCTCGATGGTTTCGATCTCGGAGTGCAGGTAGTGAACCTTGACCTGCATCTCGAGCAGATAGTCCGCCAGGTCCTCGGCCATGCGCTTGGTTAGAGTCGTCACCAGCGCGCGTTCGCCGACGGCGACCCGGCGCTGGATCTCCCCCACCAGGTCGTCGATCTGCCCGGTGACCGGGCGCACCTCGACCTGAGGGTCGACCAGGCCGGTCGGCCGGATGATCTGCTCAACCACTTGCGCCGCCCGCGCCAGCTCATACGGCCCGGGCGTGGCCGTGGTGTAAATGACCTGACCCGTGCGGGCCTCGAACTCCGGGAAGGAGAGGGGGCGGTTATCCAGCGCCGACGGCAGGCGGAAACCGTAGTCGACCAGCGTTTCCTTGCGAGTTCGGTCGCCGCCGTACATCCCGTTGATCTGCGGCACGGTCATGTGACTCTCGTCGATGATCAGCAGGTAATCCGGAGGGAAGTAGTCGACCAGAGTCCACGGCGGCGAACCGGGCGGCCGTTCATCCAGGTGGCGCGAGTAGTTCTCGATCCCGCTGCAGTAGCCAACCTCGCGCAACATTTCGAGGTCGTAGCGTGTGCGCTGCTCGAGGCGCTGGGCTTCGAGCAGCTTGTCCCGGGCGCGCAGCCAGGCCAGGCGCTCGTCCAATTCGGCTTCGATGGCGGCCAGCGCCCCCTTGAGCTTCTCCTCCTCGGTGATGTAGTGCTTGGCCGGGTAGATGGCGACTTCACTGCGCTCGGCCAGGAGCTCGCCGGTGAGGGGGTCGAACTCGATGATCCGCTCGACTTCCTCGTCGAAGAAGCTGATGCGGACGCCGTGCTGCTCGTAGGCCGGGATGACCTCCAGGGTGTCGCCGCGAACGCGGAAGGCGCCCGGCCGGAGCTGGGTGTCGTTACGCTCATACTGGCTTTCGACCAGTTGGCGCAGCACCGCATTGCGCCGGTAGCGCTGCCCGGTCTGGAGCTGCAGCACGACCCGGCCGTAGGCCTCCGGACTGCCGATGCCGTAGATGCAAGACACCGAAGCGACCACCACGACGTCCCGCCGTGAGATGACCGAGGTCGTCGTCGACAAGCGCAGCCGCTCGATCTCCTCGTTGACCTCGGTCTCTTTCTCGATATACAGATCGTGGCGGGGGACGTAGGCCTCCGGTTGGTAGTAATCGTAGTAGGAGACGAAGTATTCGACGGCGTTGTTGGGAAAGAACTCCCGGAATTCGGCATAGAGCTGGGCCGCCAGCGTCTTGTTGTGGGCCATCACCAGAGCCGGCCGCTGCACCTGGGCGATGACGTTCGCCATGGTGAACGTCTTGCCCGTGGCCGTCGCGCCGAGCAGCACCTGGTGTTTGTCGCCGCGACTCAGCCCCGCGACGAGCTCGGCGATCGCCTCCGGCTGGTCGCCCATCGGGGAGTAGGGCGCGTGAAGTTCGAAGTCAGTCATCGGAGCGAATCATTCTAACACCCGCAGTGATGGTGACTGGCGATGGGTGACTGGCGATGGGTGGCTGACGATGGGTGACTGGAGATTGGCGATTGGAGATTGGAGATTAGCGAGTTGCGACTGATGGTTAACAGAAGGTTTGGCTGAAGGCTGACCGCTGACAGCTGACAGCTTGTTTCTGACCACTGGCCACTACTTCACGCCGTCACATAGATCGGGTTGCTGTAGATCCAGCCGCGTAACGCGCCGTGATGATACAGGTGCGCCTCGACCCGGTACGCGCCAGGTTGGGTGACGACCTCCACCGCGGCCATCGACCTGGACCAGTGCCGGACCGGAGTGCCGTTGCGCAGCAAGACCAGGTGGGCGGGGCGGGGTGTCCGGATTTGAAAAGTCACTCCCAGGCCGACCGACAGTCGCTCGCCCATCTCGGCCCTTCCCAAATGGCCCTGGGCCTGGAAGCGGAAACCGCGCGTGGAGGCCGGCCAGTCACATCCGACAAAACAACGGCCATGACGAAGGGCGTGGAAGACCCGCCGGCGGTCCTCCTCCATTTCGCCATGGAGCGGTTCGTCGAGCAGGACGTGAGTGTTGACCGTCCGAAAGAGGAAGACTCCCGGCAGTATCGTCCGCCGCAGCGGGCCCAGCCGCCCGGGAAAGGCGTGAGCGTCAGCCCCGCCGATCGCCGTCAGACGCTGGCCCACGCCGAGAAGCGCGTCCCATCGCTGCAGCGTTTCGGCGAACGGGGCTCGAGCAATCCAACCGGGATGGTACGCATACAGGGCCGCCCACAGCCGTGATCGCAGGAGGCTCTTGAATTCCGTCATGTAGTTCCAAATCTCGAGGCCCTGGTAACCCTCCACCTGCCAGTCGACCCACGACAGGTCGGTACCCGGGCGGGCCGGTGCGCCACGATCGAAAGGGTGCGCCAGGAAGGCCAGACCCCCGCTCTGCGCCACGGCTTCCAGGAGACGCGCCGGCTCGGTGGCCAGTGGCGCCAGCTCGCGCCGCGCTTCGTAAACCAGCAGATGATTCTTTTGCGGCTGCCGGGCCGGGTCGTGGATCTCCTCGCCGGTGACGAGCAACACTTGCCGGCCATGGTTGTAACGATAACCGTCGAAACCGTCGACCCAGACGTTGTGATCGGTCACAGCGACGACGTCCAGACCGGCGCGCAACGCCTCCTGGGCGATCGTCTCGTGATCGGTCCAGCCGTCGGAGTAAACGGTGTGAGAGTGGAGGTTGGCGACGATCTCGAACATGAACGCTGCCGCGGACGGGCCCGAGGATTATCGCACGAGAGGCGGGTCCACCGGCCAACATGGACGTGGCGCTGCCGGAGCTGCGCGCTGCGGGGCTTACGGACCGGACGGGGTGCGCAATCTCATCACCCCGTGACGTGCTTGCGAGCCCCCGAAAGGGGGCGAAGCAATCTCCTCATTGGGGAGATTGCCACGCCGTCCCTCGGCGGCCTCGGGACGGCTCGCAATGACGCGGTTGGACAAAGGGTCGCTGCTGCAAACCGGCCCGGCTCCCGATGCTCCAGGGCGTCTCGAGGGAAGGACGGGCAAGCTTCGCCGTCAAGGTGCGGCACCCGGCGAACCTGGTGAGGGGATTCGGCGCTAGGCGGCTTAGCTTGGAGAGCGGTGCGAGGGTTGAGGGGCGCCGATCGCGTTCCCGGGGGTGACCAGCTGAGCGCCGCAGAGGGCGCAGACCGCGATCAGCAGCTGGCGCTGCCCGGAAGTCAGCGGCGCCAGGTGGGTGACGACGATCTGGAACCGCTCCTGCGTCAGACCCTCCAGCAGTTCGTTCCAGGCAGGTCCGGCCGGATGTTCGTCGACCATCCACTGAATTGACTTCGGGTCGTACGGCCCCAACAGACCTTCGAGGCCGGCTTCCGTCTCTTGATCGGTCGCGAGCCAGGCAAACAACGGCCCGCTATCGGGCGACGAAAGCGGAGGCCGGTCAATCACATAGATGGCGATCGCTTGTGTCTTCGGAGAGGCGTCCAGCATTTCTCGGTCACCTGTCGCTTTCTTCCACAATATCATACGTGAGTCGGCTAGGCAATCATCCGGGCTTCCGGTGAACGGGAGGTCAACGGATTGTAACGGGCCTGATACGCAGGCAGAACCGGCCTGTATCACAAACGCGGCGGGCCCACCAAGTTCTTCGCGGGCGTAGAATCGGCCGCGGCCGGTGCAAGGGAAACCATGGTCCGCCTGCGTCTGATCGTAACGCTGTTACTTGCCACGACCAGCTGCGGGCAAGCCGACGTTCTAAGGCCGTCCCCCGTTCCCAAACCGACGACGACCCGTACCCCGTTCCTTCCAGGAGGGTTTGTCGGACTGCCCACGGTCGAAGTCCTGGCGACCGAGTCCCGAGGGTCAGACGATGTGCCTGTGCCGACCAGCGTCCTCATCGCTGCTGTGACGGAATCACCGACGGGGCCTGGCGAGCTGCTCGATCTGCCAACCATCATTGAGACGATGAACCGGATTCGCGAGCGCGAAGGTGTACCGGGTCTTGTCAGCAGCCCCGACCTAGCCCGGATCGCGCAAGTTCGCTCCGAGGAGCTTTCCCAGACGCGGTCGCTTTGGCACGTCGATCCCTCATCAGGAACGACACCGGGGGATCGGATGGCGCAAGCCGGGTTCTCGGGCGCCCTTGCGGAGCATGTTATCGCCGTCAGCCTTGAGGCGGAAGACCCAGCCGGCACCGTGCTCCAGGCATGGCTCACCGATTCGTCCCACCGCCGCGACGTGCTGGACTCGCAATTCGCGTTGACCGGGTTGGGCCTGTCGGAAGACGGCCAATGGCGGTACCTGGTCCAGCTTCTGGCCGAGAAGGGACCGGGGACGTAGAGATGCCCCTGCGGGCGTGCCTCGAGCCGGACGTCTTGTTCGAGCGACAATAAACGGGCTGCGGGTTCATCCCGCAGCCCGTTTCAGACATCCTTCGTGTGTTTGCTTTACCAGCGGTCGGGAGCCGGCGTAAGCATCCAGTTTCGCGTGTTGCGGTACTGCCCTGCGACCCCTACGACAAACAGCACCACATACGAAATCAACCAGAAGGTTGAGTTCTGCATGGCGAGGCGGACCGTGGTGGCCCCGATGACGGCTTGAGGGACGACCCCGAACACAACCAGAAGCGTCCCGACGACGGCGCCCGCTCCGATCAGCGCCGTCCCGATGATGACGATCCACTTCTGGAGGTTGAGCATGATGACGGCCGCCGCCAGGGCCACGCCGGCCGCGACGCCAACCAACCAGACGATCACGTCGCCCTGGATGCCGAGCACACCCATCAGCCCGACTCCCAGACCATAGCCGATCGAGGCTGAGAACAGGGCCACGGCGACGATCCAGAACAGGTACGACAGGACGGCGAAGACCGCCCCGACGATAAATCCAACGGCCCAGCTTGTCACGGAAGCCAGGAACCCGTATCCGAACAAGGCCTGAAGCGTTTCTGCTCCCAGAGCAAAGCCGAAGATGAAGCCCCAAATCGGCAGCAGGACCAGAAAGACCTTGTACCCATTGAGCAGGACGACCAGCCCGAAGATCATAGCGATCAGCCCCGCGCACAACAGTTCGAACGACATCTCTTCCTCCTTGACCTGATTTGTTGGATTGGGTGAGGGCCCTCCGGCGGACGGCTCTCCCGACTGATGTAACCCTTCCGCCTTGGGGGAGTTGCGCGACCCCGGCCACGTGGACAGGCGGTATAATCCCCGCATTCCCCCCATATGTGCGAGTCCTCCCCCTTTGAACGAGCAAGGACCCGCCTGTGGGCTCCCCATCAGCCCTTATCGCACCCTCGGCCACCCCTTTTGGGCTGACCTTCCCTCGGCAGGGAGAGTCTGATGCAAGCTCGCTTCGCAGATCTTCGCCAACGCTGGCGGACCTCGAATGCAAGGGCGACTCTGCGCAAAGCTGACTTCCGGGCCCTGGTCCCTCGCTACGCTCCCATCCTGGAATGGTTCCCCAAGTATCCCCGCGCCTGGTTCCGCCTTGACGCGATCGGAGGGCTGACGACCTGGGCCGTCATGATTCCGGCGGCCATGGCCTATGCCCAGCTGGCGGGGGTCCCGCCGCAATACGGCTTGTACGCCGCTATGGTCGCGATGGCGGTGTATCCCTTGTTTGCCACCAGTCGCCACGTCCGGATCACCATGAGTTCCACCATGGCGGTCATGTCGGCCTCGATCGTCGCGCCATTGGTGGTTAGCGGCGGAGATCTGCTGTCGCTGACCGCCGCGTTGGCTCTCGTGGTCGGCGTGCTCTTGGTCATTGCAGGGTTCCTGCGCCTGGGGTTTCTCGGCGACTTTCTATCGAAGCCGGTCATCACCGGATTCCTCTTTGGCCTGGGGATCAACATCATCGTCGGCCAACTGCCGAAACTCCTGGGGATACCACCTGGTGATGGCAACACGTTCCAGCAGTTCGCCTATGTTCTGCGCAACCTCCCCCAGACCAACATCTATACCTTGGCCATCGGCGCCGGCGCGGGATTCCTGATCATCCGCCTCCGCCAGCTCGCCCCCCAGGTCCCGGGACCTCTGATCGCAGTCGTCTATGGGATCCTGCTGGGGAACATTGTCACCCTCAGCACGTTCGGCGTGAGCGTCGTAGGCCTCATCCCCACAGGTCTTCCGAAGATCGGCATTCCGACCGTCGCCCCGGGGGACTTGGCCTTTCTCCTGGCCGGGGCCGGCTCGATGGTGTTCCTGGCCCTCGGCGAATCGCTGGCGGCAGGCCGCCTGTACGCGACCCGCCACCACTACCGAATCAACGCCGATAATGAGCTGGTGGCGATCGGCATGGCTAACCTCGGCTCGTCACTCGTCGGCGGGGTCACGGTCGATGCCAGCATGTCGACGACGGCAACGTCGGAGGCGGCCGGATCGCGGACGCAGGTTTCGGCGCTGGTCACCTCCGGGCTGACCCTGTTGACGGTGCTCTTCCTGGCCGCGATTCTGCAGAACCTTCCCAACGCGGTGTTGGCGGCGGTCGTGATCAATTCGCTCGTCGGACTGCTCAACCGAGAGGAGATGCGGCGCTTCTACCAGTTGAACCGTGTCGACTTCTTCTTGGGACTGATTGCCTTGCTCGGTGTCATCATGACCGACCCGGCCACAGGGTTGATGCTGGCGGTCTTCCTTTCGTTGGGGATGGTGTTGTTCCGCGCCAGCCGTCCTCGGGTGAGTGCGCTGGGCCGCGCCAAGGATCGGCCGGATGAGTTCGTCGAGCTCGGCCGACGAGCCGAAATCGAACCGGTCGAAGGCCTTCTGCTCTTCCGGCTGGATGCGGGACTCTTCTACGCCAACGCCAACGAAATAAAGCGCGCCGTTCAGGTGGAGATCGAGAAGCTCGGGACTCCTCCCGGCGGGATCCTGCTCGACCTGGGTGCCACCGGGTATATCGATCTGACCAGTATCGACATGCTTGAAGAATTGATCCGAGAGCTCAACCAGGAATCGATCCTGGTCTTCCTGGCGCACGTCCATGGGCACGTGCGTGACCAACTCCGCCAGGCCGGGTTGTTTGGCCAGCTCGGAGCGGAGAACATCGTCCCGACTCTGGCGGCAGGAGTCAGGCGATTTGAATACCTCCGGGCTAGACTGGGCCCGGTTGAACATCCGCCCGCATCCGAGAGTGTCCTTTCCTAGAGGATGCCCAACGAGAAGAAACAAGGAGATTGAAATGGCCATACGAACCGCCGCTCTGCCACCCCCCGACGCCACACCGTGGTCGCCCTTCCGTCGTCACCTGGGCGCGGTCATCTTTATCCTGGGGCTTCTTGCGGTCCTGGTCTTCATCAGCGCGGCCCGTCAGACCCTGATGATGGGTTTCCTGTTGGCGTTCCTTCTCTACCGCCCGGTTCGCTGGGCAAGCCGGCGCTTGCGCTACAGCGGCGCAGTGGCGCTCTTCCATCTAGTGCTTTTCGTGTTGCTGGTCCTCCTTGTTGTTGGTGCGCTGGGTTGGCTCTCGGGATCTGCGGCTGGTCTTCAGCAACAGCTGTCGACGAACCTTTCCAGCAGCCCGTTGCAGCCCGTTCTGGCCCGCCTTGAGACATCGGGCTCGGTGACGGCTGTCGGCGGTGCCATCACGGGCCTGATCGCGTCGATCGCCGGGCTCGTTGGAGTAGCGTTCGTCGCCATTATCTTGTCGTTCTGGCTGCTCAACGACATGTGGAGCCGGCGCGGGGCTTTGAGGCGTTCTTTGGTGGGAGATGGGGTCCGTCAGGTGAGCGTGCTGCTCCGCCGGCTCGACCAAATCTGGATCGGGTACCTGACGGCCGAGATCATCTTTGGGCTCATCATGACCGTCGCCTCCCTGGTCGAGTTTTGGCTCCTCGGCGTGCCTTTCTTCATCCTGATGGCGGTCCTGACCGGGCTTCTGACGCTGATCCCGAGTATCGGCGGTCTGATCGCCAGCCTCGTCGTCGCCATCCCTTGTCTGGTCTTGGGGTCGACGCGGTTCCCGGACATGGACCCGGTGGCCTTCACCATCCTGGTGACGGCGGTCAATGTCATCACCACCCAGGTGTCTTACAATCTCATCGCGGTACCGATCATCGGTCGGTTCGTGCGCTTGCCGGCTTCGGTCGTTCTGATTTCGGTGCTGGTGCCCGTGATCATGGGGGACTTCTTGCTGGCGTTCCTGATCGTCCCGATCTTGAGCAGCCTGAGCATCGCCGGCGGATACCTGATGGCGAAGTCCACCGGCAGGGACCCGTATCCGGAAGAGCTGGCGCCGGCGGTTCCCGAGGAAGGCCTCTTCGGGCAGCTCATCGCTGCGCCGCCTGTAATGGCCGCAACTTCAAGCACGCCTGTCCCTGGGACGAAAGGCGCGGCGGCCCCGAAGCAGCCTGCGAGCCGAGGCCGTCGGCCAACGACGAAGGCCCGAGCCCGTAGGAAGGCGCGTTGAGGTGAGGGGCGCGGAGGGCGCCGCGTCGGCGGGAATCCAGGACGGCATGATGTAGGCTGAACTCCTTCTTCGCCGGGGGACGACAAGGGAGGGGCATTCCCGCGGAAGCGGGAATCCAGTAGAACATGTCAAAGCCTGGACCCCGCTTCCCCTCCGGGATGCGCCCTCACCCCTTCGGGTGCGCCGAAGGGCGTGGCGCCCTGCCCCCTGGGGGCGCCCGCCCTTGGCGCCCTGTAGAGAGCGAAGGGGCGTAGAGGGCGAAGCGCGATGCGCGGAGGTGACAACATGCGAAGGTCATTCCCGCAGATGCGGGAATCCAGGGAAGATCCAGATCCCTGGACCCCTGCTTTCGCAGGGGTGACCCTATCGGAGGACCTGGAGAACTCGTAAGCTTTGACCAACGAAGAGATCGCACATGTGTTTGAGGCGATCGCCGATCTGCTCGAGATCAAAGGCGAATCGATCTACCGCGTCATCTCCTACCGCCGCGCGGCGGAAAGCATCCGCGCCCAGGGGCGGCGCCTGGAGGACTTGCAGCGAGAGGGACGTCTCAAAGAGATTCCCGGAGTAGGGGAGGCGATCGCCGCCAAGATCGACGAGCTGCTGACAACGGGAAAGATGGACTTCTACGAGCGGCTGGCCGACGAAGTGCCGCCCGGGTTGATCGACGTCTTGAGGATCAGCGGGGTCGGACCGAAGAAGGCGGCTCGCTTCTGGAAGGAGTTGGGGGTCACCACCGTCCCTGAGCTCGAGGCGGCGGCCCGCGCCGGGAAGCTGCGCGAACTTCCCGGGATGGGGGCGCGCTCGGAAACGGCGATCCTCGAGAGCATCGAGCGCATGGCGCGCCGCCAGGAGGGGCGCATCGGCATCGGCATCGCCCGGCCCATCGCCGAGCGGCTGGCGGAGAAGTTGCGCCACCTCCCGGGAGTTGAGGTGGCGGAGCCAGCCGGCAGCGTCCGCCGCTGGCGGGAGACCGTTGGGGATCTCGACCTGCTGGTCGCCGCCGTCTCGCCGGAAGAAGTCTTGCGGTCCTTCGTCGCCTTTGACGAAGTGGAGCGCGTGCTGGGGCAGGGAGATACCAAGGCCAGCGTTGAGGTCGTCGGGGGGCTGCGGGTCCAACTTTGGGTCCATCCACCGGACCGTTTCGGATCCGCTCTCCAATATGCGACGGGTTCTCAGGCTCATAATGTCGGCCTGCGCGAACGAGCCCTGGAACGCGGTCTCTCCCTCTCGGAGCACGGATTGAAACGCAGCGAAGGCGGTGAAATCCTATGCGCTCGTGAGGAAGATGTTTACCGCGCGCTGGGCCTGCCTTGGATCCCGCCCGAGCTGCGAGAGAATCTGGGTGAGATCGAGGCCGCCGACGCCGCCTCCCTTCCGACGCTGGTCGGCGAGAGTGATCTGCAGGGCGATTTGCATGCGCATACGGACTGGAGTGACGGCCGGGCGACCGTCGAGGCGATGGCCGAGGCGGCTCGAGAACTTGGGTCGTCCTATCTGGCGATCACCGACCATTCGCCCAGTCTAGGCGCCTTGAACGGACTGAGTGTGGCCCGGCTGCGTCAGCAACGGCAAGAGATCGACCGGGTCCAGAAACGAATCGGCGGCTCGTTGAAGCTGCTGCAGGGGGCCGAAGTCGAGATCCTGGCGGATGGCCATCTCGACTATGAGGACGAGGTCCTGGCCGAGCTGGACCTGGTGATCGCCTCGCTCCATGTCTCGCTGCGTCAGCCCCAAGCACAGATCACGGAGCGGCTGATGGGCGCGATCCGCAATCCCCATGTCGACATGATCGGACATCCCACCGGCCGTTTGCTTGGTTCGCGGGCGGCGTCCGACGTCGACCTGGAATCGGTCTTCTCCGCAGCGGCAGATCACGGAGTCGTATTGGAGATCAACGCCCAACCCGACCGGCTAGATCTGAATGACGCCTACGCTCGGAGGGCGTGGCAGGTGGGATGCCTGCTCGCCATCAACACCGACGCCCACCGTCCCGACGAATTTCGGCTGAGGCGCTACGGCGTCGGGATGGCGCGCCGGGGTTGGCTCCCGGGGCTGGCCGTGCTGAACACTCGCTCGGCCGACGAGGTCGTCGGCTGGCTGCGCGGGCGCGGCTGACCGCATTCACCGGACGCGACCTCCGAGGGCCGGCAGGGTTATCCTCGGCAGACACCTCGCCTCTGCACCCGCTCCCTGCCCAACCCGAGGAGGGTCCGTGGCCCAAATTGCGCTTGTCACCGATTCAACCTGCGTCATCCCGGCCGAGCTCCTGACCCGTTACCAAATTCACGTCGCACCGCAAGTTGTCATCTGGGATGGTCAGACTCTGGAGGATGGGGTCGACATATCACCCGAGCAGTTCTACACGCGGCTGAAGGCTTCCCCGACCATGCCGACGACCTCCCAGGCGACGGTGCCTACCTTTCAGAAGATCTTCCAGCCGCTCGTCGCCGCCGGCCGTCCGATCGTGGCGGTGCTGGTTTCCACCAAACTGTCCGGGACGATCCAATCCGCGGAGCAGGCGAAGCAGGACTTTCCGGCCGCGCAAATCGAGATCGTCGACTCGAAGCACGCCGGGATGTCGCTCGGCTTCCAAGTGCTGCAGACGGCCCGGCAGATCGAGTCCGGGAAATCCTTCGCCGATGTGGCCGACTATGCCCGCAAGGTGGAGCAGCACACCGGCCTGATGTTCGCCGTCGACACCCTGGAATTTCTGCACCGAGGTGGGCGGATCGGCGGCGCGGCGCGGCTGCTGGGGACGGCGCTCAACATGAAGCCGTTGTTGCACCTGGAGGGCGGAAGGATTGAACCCCTCGAGCGAGTTCGCACGAAGGCCAAGGCGCATGCCCGCATGCTCGACGTGCTCGGTGAGAAGCTGAAGGGCCACAGCCAGGTCCGTCTCGCCGCGATGCATGCCGATGCCGAAGCCGACGCGGTCGCCGTGCTGGAGCAGGCCAAGGCGAGATTCTCGCCGGTCGAGACCATGGTGTCGTGGGCCAGTCCTGCGATCGGCGCCCACACCGGGCCGGGAATCGTGGGTTTGGCCTGGTGCGTCGACCTCTGAGACAAGTGGTCAGTGGCGAGTGGTCAGTGGTCAGACCTTGCCGGGAGTGGGGCCGGACATTCATGCCCCATGCGCCCGCTCATCAGAAACCAGCCAAACCCCGATCAAGATAGGGAGATTCTCCACCTGGACGCATGCCTACTGACCACCAACCACCGACCACTGACCACTGGCCACTGGCCACTGATGGTAGAATCGCCGCCTTGGGCCGAACCCGCATGAACGGCTGCCAACCGAGAAGTGAAACGGGCGCGGCGTCGCACCGCCGCCGCCGACCCGCGCCGACTGCGGCGCCTTCGGAGGTCGGAACGACGTGAAAGAACGGACCCTCTTCCTCTCGGCCATCGTTGCCATTGTCCTGGTCGCCCTCGGCTTCCTGGTAGCGAGCCAGGCCAATCTAATGCCGCCGGAGGCTTCGACTCGGGCCGTCGAGGTCGATCAGCTTTTCCGAGTCCTGCTCGGGGTTTCAACGGTCATCTTCTTCCTGGTGGAAGGCGCCCTGGTCTTCGCCGTCCTCCGCTTCCGCAAGCGGGCGGGCGACGACAGGGATGGCCCGCCGATCCATGGCAACACTTCGCTCGAGATTCTGTGGACGTTGATCCCGACGGCGATCGTCGTCGTGATCGGCGTCTATTCGTTTCAAGTGCTGATGTCGATCGAGAATCCGGGCCGCAGCCCGCGCATCGTCGAGATCATCGGCCGTCAGTTCGCCTGGAGCTTTCGCTACCCAGACCAGGATCTCGCCACCAGCGAGCTGCACTTGCCGGTAGGACAGTCCGTCGTCTTCCAGATTACCTCCGAGGACGTGATCCACTCGTTCTGGGTGCCGGCGTTCCGCGGCAAACGGGATGCCACCCCCGGACAGGTATCGGAGATGACGATCACGCCCAGGGAGATCGGAGTCTTTCCCATCCGGTGCGCCGAGTTGTGCGGCGCCGGACATTCGATCATGACCTCGCAAGTCGTCGTCGAATCGCAGGATGCGTTCGACGGATGGTTGGCGCAGCAACAGGCGCTGGCCAATGATCCAGGGCAGCTGTTCCTGACCATGGGCTGCGGCGGGTGCCACATCTTGGCCGCCGCCGGCAGCACGGGGACCGTCGGGCCGCCCCTCGACGGCCTGGCCGCCAGGGCCGGCGGGCGAGCCCCCAGCGAGGACGCGGCGCCGTACGTCGAGGAATCCATCCTGGAGCCGGACAGCTTCGTCGCCCCGGGTTTCCAGCCCGGCCTGATGCCGAAGAATTTCGGCCAACGCCTTACCCCGGAGCAGCTCCAGGCCCTGGTGGCCTTCCTGCTCGCCCAGCCTTAAGGGCCTAGGTTCGAAGGAGACCGAACGCATGACGACCTATCCTGCAACCGGCACCTGGCGGCGATACTTCAGCTGGAACACCGATCACAAGGTCATCGGGATCCAATACATCGTCACCAGCTTCGTCTTCTTCATCCTGGCCGGGATGCTGGCAATGCTGATGCGGGCCGAGCTGAGAGCCCCGGGCTCGGATTTGCTCAACGCCGAGACCTACAACCAGGTCATGACGAACCATGGATCCCTGATGATCTTCCTGTGGATCCTGCCGGTGGTCGCCGGCTTCGGCAACTACCTGATCCCGCTCATGATCGGCGCGCGCGACATGGCCTTCCCCCGCTTGAATGCGCTGTCCTATTGGCTCATCCCACCGGCCGGCTTGATCATGCTGGCCAGCTTTTTCGTCGGGGGAGCCGAGGCAGGCTGGACGGCTTATGTGCCGCTGTCGATCGGAGGTCCGCCCGGCCAGACGTTGTGGGCGGTGAGCGTGATGATCCTCGGGATCTCCGCCATCATGGGGGCGATCAACTTTGTAACCACCGTGATCACGATGCGGGCTCCCGGCATGACGTTTGGTCGCTTGCCCCTCTTCGTGTGGGGGATGATGGCGACGTCTCTCCTGGTGCTGTCGGCGACTCCGGTGCTGACGGCCGGCTTGGTACTGGTCGCGCTGGACCGGGTGGTTGGAACCCAGTTCTTCACTGTCGCCAGTGGGGGCGATCCGATCCTCTGGCAGAACCTGTTCTGGTTCTACTCCCACCCGGCGGTTTACATCATGATTCTGCCGGCCATGGGGATCGTCTCCGAGATCTTCCCCGTTTTCGCCCGCAAACCGATCTTCGGCTATCGCATGATCGCTCTCTCGAGCATGGCCATCGCCGTGCTCGGGCTGACGGTTTGGGCGCACCACATGTTCGCCAGCGGCATGGACCCGCGCCTGCGGGTGCCTTATATGGTCAGTTCGATGGTCATCGCGGTGCCGACCGGGATCAAGATCTTCTCGTGGCTGGCGACGATCTGGTACGGCAAGCTCCGTCTGACCACCCCGATGCTGTTCGCCCTGGGCTTCATCTCGATGTTCCTGATCGGTGGGTTGACCGGGATCTTCCTGGCGGCCATCCCGGTCGACTTGCATGTCACCGACACCTACTTCGTGGTGGCTCATCTACACTTCGTGCTCTTCGGGGGGAGCGTCTCGGCGGTCTACGCCGGACTGTATTATTGGTTCCCCAAGATCACCGGCAGGATGTACGACGAGAAGACCGGCCGGGTGCACTTCGTCGCCAACTTCGTCGGCACCAACCTGGCTTACCTCCCGATGTTCGCGGCGGGACTGATGGGGATGCCGCGCCGGGTAGCCGATTACGACCCGTCGTTCACCTCGTACAACCAGATGGCGACGTTGGGCGGCCTGATCCTGGCCCTCTCGACCTTGCCCTTCCTCTACAACGCTATCGTGAGTTGGGCCCGCGGTCCGAAAGCGGCGGCCAACCCGTGGTCGGCCCTCACCCTGGAGTGGCAGACATCTTCGCCGCCGCCGACCGAGAACTTCGCCGAAATCCCGGTCGTGACGACGGACCCCTATGCTTACGGCGAAGAGTCGAGCCTCACCGCCGAGCCGGCCGCGGCGCCGGCCGCCGGCTAGGCGCTTGGAGGCAAGGGTATGAGTCAGCAAGCCATGACGCACGCCGAGGATTACAGCGCCGGGCTGGCGCTGGGCGTCGATCACCGCAAGATCGGGATGTGGTTGTTCATCGCGTCGGAGGTCATGTTCTTCGGCGGGTTGATCGCCACCTACCTTCACTATAAGTACACGTTGGGCTTCCCCGAGGCCTCCCGCCTCAACATCGTCGCCGTCGGGGTCAATACGACGATCCTGCTGACGTCCAGTCTGGCCGTCGTCATGGCTCTGTCTTCGATTCGGGCGGGGCGATCGGGGCGCATGTCGGTCTTCCTTCTGCTGACGATCCTCTTGGGCGCCACGTTCCTGACGGGCCAGGCGCTCGAGTTCTCCCACCTGTACGGCGAAGGAGTCACTCTCACCGGCAGCGTCTTTGGTTCGTCTTTCTTCACGCTGACCGGTTTCCACGGGCTGCACGTGCTGGCCGGCGTGGTCTGGGCGATCGTCGTCCTGGTGCGCGGCCTGCGACGCGCCTTCTCGGCGGAACGGAACATGGGGGTGGAAGTCTTCGGCTTGTACTGGCACTTCGTCGATATCGTCTGGATCATGCTCTTCACGCTGATCTACTTGATCCCCTAGGAGGCCCGGGATGCAAGTTCCTTCCGCTCAGCCCGCCCGCCGTTGGCCGTTGTACCTGGGCGTCTTTCTGGTCCTGATCCTGCTGACGGTCATCGAGATCATGGTGGCCGGAAGTGGGGTTACACCGCCAGCTCTGAACGTCATCCTCCTGGCTCTTTCCTTCTCCAAGGCAGGACTCGTCGCCGCCTTCTACATGCACCTGCGGGGCGACCATCGGCTGTACACTGCCATCTTCGTCCTGCCAGTCCTCTTGCTGATGGTCTTCGCCGTTCTGAGCGTCTTGATCTGAGATGACGCAAACCGCCTCGGAACTCCCCGTTACACCGCCGAATAGCCCGTCCGTCATGGCTGTTGGGGAAACGACGCCTGCCGAACGACAGCGATCGCCGGCTCAGCTCCGAGAGCAGGGAGAACGGCATGCCAGCAACCCCGCGACCTGGCGCGACTACGTGGCCTTGGGGAAACCGCTGATTGTCTTGCTTCTGCTGGCGACGACCTGGGCCGGGATGGTGGTCGGCGGCGGACGGCTCCCCTCGTCGTCGCTCACTTTCTGGACCCTTCTCGGGGGAGGGCTGGCAGCCGCCGGGGCCAGCGCGCTCAATCAGTACATCGACCGCGATCTGGACGCACAAATGCAGCGTACGCGCCGCCGCCCCTTGCCCGCCGGTCGCGTCCCACCGAGCCGGGCGGCCTTCCTCGGCGTCGGATTGTGTGTGCTGGGGGTGGCAATTCTGGCGATCGCTGTCAACCCCCTGAGTGCGTTCCTGGCCGCGCTGGGAGCGATCTATTACGTCGGCGCGTACTCGCTGCTCTTGAAGAAGGCGACGCCACACAACATCGTTATCGGCGGTGGCGCCGGCGCGATTCCGCCGCTGGTCGGATGGGCAGCCGCAACCGGATCGCTGGCGATGCCGGCGTTCTTCCTCTTCGCCATCGTCTTCTTCTGGACGCCGCCTCACTTCTGGGCCCTGGCATTGACGCGGCGGGGTGAGTATGCGCGTGCCGGGGTCCCCATGTTTCCCGTCGTGTACGGGGATCCAGCGGCTCGCTGGACGATCTTTCTGTATTCCGTGCAGCTCGTGGCGCTCACACTTCTTCTGCCGGGGATCGGCATGGTCAGTACGGTGTACCTCGTGGCCGCGCTCGCGCTGGGTCTTGTTTTCGTGCTGAGGGCTTGGGGGTTGCTGCGCGGGGGAGGCACGCGCCGCGCGTGGGCGCTCTACCGCTACTCGAGCATTTACCTGGCGCTGATCTTCGGCGCCATGGTGCTGGATATTCTGACCAGGGTTCCATCCGTCTAGCCAGTTCCTGGGAAGCCTCTCCCCCCGCCAAATCGCGCTGGAATGATGAGGGGCGGGCAATGAGGCGCATCGAAGCCCAGGAGGGCAGGTCGGCCAGCTTTCGCACCCGCGACCCGGCTAGGCCTGCCAGGCAACCCTGATCCCCCTCATGCTTGCCGAGCCCAGGCCTTGTCCATCGTGATATCATTCACAAGTAAGCGAGCCCCCGTTCGCCAATCCTCCTTCTCGGGCTGAAGATCCCCGCTCTAGGTAACCCATGGAAGAACCAACTGCCAAGCAAGGCTCTCGGTGGCCGAGGCTCCTTGTTGGGGGCCTGGTCGTCGTTGTCGCCGTCATCGGGCTGGGGCTTATCGTGCTGGCCATCGGGGCCGGAGGGCCCTCGGCCGGGCACGAAGAACCGCCCGACGCGTTGGCGGTGAGCACCGACGACTGTGTCATCTGCCATCGGCAAAGCAGTCCTGGGATTGTCGAGCAATACGGCAGCAGCTCGATGGCGGCGGCCGAAGTCGGTTGCCGGGACTGCCATCAGGTCGATGCGGATTACCCGGGTGCCGTCGAGCACGAGGGGACGTTCGTGTTGAGCCAGCCGACCCCGGCCCGCTGCGAGCGCTGCCACGCCGCGGAAGTGGCCCAGTACAACCAGAGCCGTCATTCCCTTCCGGCATACGTGGCGATGGCCGGGACGACCGGACTAAGCCCGGATCACCTGGCGCGC
Organism: Anaerolineales bacterium; assembly: GCA_035281845.1. GTDB lineage: Bacteria > Chloroflexota > Anaerolineae > Anaerolineales > E44-bin32 > DATEVL01. The sequence goes on from DATEVL010000082.1 coordinate 34,239, forward strand.
TACCGGGCCATTCCGGAAGGCGGCTTTGCTCCCGACAAGATGCGCCACGCACTCTTCGCCATCGAAGGCCCGGCAATAACCCGTTTTGCATGCGAGGCCTGCCACAACATCGGCAAGCCTCAACCCGACGGGAGCGTCGGGGAATGTCAACAATGTCACCTACGTCACAACTTCTCGCTTGAGCAGGCGCGCAAGCCGGAGACATGCAACGCCTGCCACATCGGCCCGGATCACCCGCAATGGGAGATCTACCAGGAGTCGCCGCACGGCATCGCCTACCAGACCGGTGGCGATTCATGGAATTGGGAGGCCGATCCGGGGACCCTGGCGGTGAGGGACTTCCCGGCCCCGACGTGTGCCACCTGCCACTTCAGCGGCTTCGGCCCGTCTGGGACGACACATGACGTGGGCGATCGCCTTACCTGGTTTCTGTTCGCGCCGATCAGCGAACGCCGGCCTGATTGGCAGGACAACTTGGTACGCATGCAAGGGATCTGCCTGGAGTGCCACAACCGGGTGTTCCTCGACGACTTCTATACCGACGCCGACGAGGGTACCAAAGCTGTGAATGATTGGGTTCGGCAGAGCGACGCCATCATGTCGCCGCTCAAGTCGGCCGGCCTGCTGACCGACGAACCCTTCGACCAGCCCATCGACTTCTTGTACTTCGAATTGTGGCACCACTGGGGACGGACGGCCAAGTTCGGCGTCTGGATGCAGGGGCCGGATTACACCCAGTGGCACGGCGCCTACGAGCTCCTCAGCGATCTGGCCGAGCTGAGGGAGCTGGCAGGCGAAATGCTCGGTGCCAAGACAGAGTAGCTTGGGCTACCTGGCGGTCGTCGTCCCTCGGCTCGGGAAGCGCCATCTTCCGCTTTCGCGGGACGAGCTCATGTTGTTGATGGCAGCCCTCAACGAACTCTTCCTGGGGCTCGACATCGCCCTGGCCCACAGCATCAGTGGAACGATCACTCGATTCGAATGGATCCCGATCGTCTTCGGGCCGCTGGCGGCGGGCCTGCTCTTGTTGGCCGGCTTGATGGCGCGCCGCAATCGCGAGGCCGCATCGATTCTCGCCACGGTTGTTTTCCTTCTGAGCATTCTGGTTGGATTGGTGGGCGCCTACCTGCATTGGATCAGGGCCATTCTCCCTAACGCGCTCCCCGGCCAGCGCGTCTCCATTCCTCTCCTGGTATGGGCACCACCCATCCTGGGGCCGCTCACTTTCTGCTTGGTCGGGCTGATCGGGCTGAGCGCAGCGTGGATCGAGGTTCCCCCCGACAGCGGCGTTCTCACGTTACCGCGGCTGCGCCGTCTGGCGCTTCCCTACAGCAAGACACGCGCCTATCTGTTCATGATCGGGCTGGGAACGCTCGCCACCGTGATCAGCAGCGTTCTGGATCACGCCCGTACGGCCTTCGCCAACCCGTGGTTGTGGATCCCGACAGTCGCGGGAATCTTTGCGACGACGGTGGCCATCGGCCTCGGGTCGCTGAGGCGCCCTGAGCCGAAGGAGATTGCGACGTTCGCCTGGACGATGGGGGCGCTGATTGTGGTCGGCTCGGTCGGGGCCTTGCTCCACATCCAGGAGAATCTGACATCGCAAGGGACGGTCGTCGGGGAGCGCTTTCTACGCGGCGCACCCTTCCTGGCACCACTCTTGTTTGCGAATATGGGAGCGTTGGGTCTGATCGCGCTGCTGAACCCGGCTGAGCCGGGCGCCCAGGCTTCGGCGGCAGCCGAGGTCGCCAGTTTAGCGACTTGCTAGTCTAGCCCGCCCTCCCGGTCGGCCGCCCGAGTCACCAGGATGTAGGCGACGATGAGGAGAAACAAGCCGCCGAACGGCAGATAAGCCCCGATCAGAGCTCCGACGCCTCCGCCGCTTGGAACCAGCAGATCGAATCCAGCCTGCCCTTGGCCCCGCGGTCCGTCGACCAGGATAGCGATATGCCACGCGCCGGCGGCGGGCAGGGCGAGAACGGCGGCATAGTCCCGCGGGATCTTCGCCTCACCTTGAGCTGCCGTGGTTTCGAGGCGAGTCCCCGACTTATCTTCGCCGACAATCCACACCTCTGGATCGGTCAGCGTCCTGCGGGTCGTCGCGTCGATGACGCGCACTTCGAGAGCGACGTCCTGTAGCCGGTCCGGACCGAACGATGTCACCGCCCGGACCAGATATGGACCGGCGGGTTCTTCGTCCAGCCGAATGCGGCGAGCGCCGGTATGCGCGTGGGTTGCCGAGGAAGCCTCGCCCTCTTCGCGCTCGATCGGGGCCGGCAGCATGGGTGAGGCGATCGGCTCGAGCGCCAGTGCCGAAGCGTAGATTCCCAATCCGGATAACATGGCCAGCAGGAAAGCGGCCATCACCGAGCGAGCCTGACGACTTGTGGGTGCATAGTCGCGCGAATCCTCGATCAACAGGCTCGCCATAGCAGTCGCCTCGAGGATCTTCGATACGACGCCTGCCAGGTCGATCTCTTCGGGCGTTCCGGAGAAGGGTGCCGGAAGGGATCGCGTTACCGCCCACAGGACAATCATTCCGCCGGATAGGACGAAGCCCGTCCACCGCAACCCTCGACCCGGCAGCATCCAATAGGCGGCCGCCCATCCGATCTGGACGACTCCGAGCGCGGCGAAGAACAACGCGTGGGCGGGCGTGCGCTCAGAATGCTCGGTTGTGATGGCCAGATGGATGACCCCGCTGAGCGCCATCGTCACGCAGGCAAGGGTAGCCAGGAAGTCGCGTCGTGAGGGGGGCGAGGAGGTCACGGCGGGGGCGAGTGCCCGTTGCGGGAAGCGACTGGATCGCCTCAGCCTTGGCGCAGCAAATAGCGCACGTCGGCCAGAAGATCAACGGCGGAGGTGTCGAAGGGATAATGAGCGCGCAGTTTCCCGACCTTGTCCACCAGGAAGAGCCGCGTGGTGTGAGCGATGATTCCCTCGTCCGCGTGATCAGGATCGAGGAATGCCGTCGCCGCGTAACCGGCCAGCAGGGGGGGCAGGGCCTCCGGATCGGGACGAACCCCGATGAGACGCGAATCGAACTGGTCCAGATAGGCGGTCAGAGCGTCGCCGGTGTCGCGTTCGGGATCGACCGTGACAAAGTAGAACCGAACATCGTCCGCCTCGTCCCCGAGACGTTCGAAAAGCTCGGCAACAATCGCCAGGGTGGCGGGGCAAAAATCGGTGCAGTGCGTATAGCCAAAGTAGATGAGGGAGACGTGCCCGGTCAGGTCGGGATCGGAGGTCGGATCGCTCCCGGTCGAAGTAACCGGCAATGTTGGAGCGGTCGGCGGGTTCTCGTAGGCTGTGCCGTTCCAGACCTGAGGGCGAGGTGAGCATCCTGCGAGAGCAAAGCCTGCGAGCAGGGCGAAAGGAAGGCTGAGGCGCATCCGAGGACGCAGTTGCATGATTGCGCGGATGATAACATGGCGAGCATCGGCGGTCGGATGGCGGGCCCGCGCCGCCGCGCATTTCTTCCGACCTGCGGCAACACGGTGGCCCATGAACGGGCCAGGCAGTCACCCAGGTGGCGGGATGAATGGGATTGGGCGGCTTCTCAGCGGGTTCAAGGAGGCGTTGGAATGAACTATCGTCGACTCGGTCGCAGCGGGATGAAGGTGTCCGAGTTGTGCATGGGTACGATGCAGTTCGGATGGACCGCCGACGAAACCACAGCGCTCCAGATTCTTGACCGGGCCTTCGACGCGGGTTTGAACTTCATCGATTCGGCCGACGTCTACTCCCGCTGGGTCGAGGGGAATTCGGGTGGAGAGGCAGAGCAGATCGTCGGCCGCTGGCTGGCGAAAAGCCCGGCCCGGCGCGATCAGGTGATTCTGGCAACGAAGGTCCGTGGGCGGATGGGCGATGGGCCGAACGGCGAAGGGCTGTCGCGCCTCCACATCGTGGCGGCGGTCCAGGCCTCGTTGCGCCGGCTGGGCACGGACCACATCGACCTGTACCAGCTGCACTCACCGGATCCGGACACCCCGATCGACGAAACGCTCGAGGCGCTCGATGACCTGGTCCGGCAAGGCTATGTCCGGTACATCGGTTGCTCCAACTTCGAGGCTTGGCGCACCGTCGAAGCCTTGTGGACCTCCGATCGTGAACACCTCGCTGCCTTCGCCTGCGTCCAACCGCATTACAACCTGCTCCATCGTCGGGAATTCGAGCAAGAGCTGGAGGCCGCCTGCCGCTCCTTCGGGTTGGGGGTGCTCCCTTACAGCCCTCTCGCCAGCGGATTCTTGAGCGGGAAATACGCGCGCGGGGTCGCCCCCACGCCGGGGACGCGAGGTGCCAGCAGCGGCCGGATCCGCGCGTACCTGGAGAATCCACAAGCCTGGGACGTTCTTGAGGTCGTGAGCCAACTGGGGAAGGCGAGAGGGGAATCGCCTTCTCAGGTCGCGTTGGCCTGGTTGCTCTCCAAACCGGAAGTCACAAGCCCCATCATCGGACCGCGGAATCTCGCGCAGCTCGAGGACAACCTCGGCGCGGCCGGTCTCGTGCTCACCCCGGAAGAGATCCAGGCGCTCGAGCGCGTTAGCGCCTGGGAGGGATGATCGGCGAGGCTTCCAACTCCAAAGTGGAGCAGGGGGCGTCCGGGTGCGAGACCGCCGGAGAGCATGGTTTCGACCGGGGACACAGGGGCGCGCCTCATCGGGTAGTTCCGAGGCAGCCCTATGACCGCTGCAACGCCTCGCGCCAGTGCTTCTTCACGCGCTCGGCTCGGCCCGTCGTCGACAAGTTGGCGTGCGTGACCATCACTGTGGACTTCGACCTCCCTTTGCTGGTGAAGGTCACATCCATTCGACTCCGGCCTCCGGCCTATTGGACCCGCGGGGTCCGCCGCGGCGTGGCCTTGGTGATGACCATCTTCGCTCGGGGAAGCCAGCGAGACCGCTGACGGGAATCGGTCCACGCTGTGTAGAGCCGTGCGGCCGGGACCGCCATCGTCCGGGTGGCGCCGATCTGAAAACCGTCTGGGCGCTCGTGCACTTTCCGCATGCCGCGCGCCTGCTCATTCCCGACAACGATCATTTTGCTGCCACCGAGGCCCGACGCGGTACTCCTCTGAGACGATCGAAACGATTTGAGGATGGGTCATCCTCTTGGCGCCTGCTCGATCGAGCAGCGAGAACCATGTCTTCCACTTCCGGCCGGTGGCGCTCTCGACGGCCGCGTCGCTGGTCCCAGCGAAGACCTCGCCTTTGGAGGACTTCACGAGGCCGCCGCGGGGTGCTTCACCCTCCTGTCACCCTGAGCGGCCCGCGGGGCCGCGAAGGGCCTGCTGTTCCTACTCCCCGCCCCATTCCGCGGCGAGGTCTTCCCAAGTCGGTTTCGTGGCCTCCACGAGGGCGATCTTTTTGGCACGCGTCCAGCCTTTGATCTCCTTCTCCCGCGCGATCGTCGACATGACGTCTTCCGTTTCTTCGAAGTGCACAACCCGGGTGATCTTGTACTTGGCCGTGAATCCTGGGACCAGCTTGTGCTTGTGCTCGTAAACGCGGCGCTCCAGATCGTTCGTCACCCCAACGTAGAGGGTTCGGGACCTGCTCGTAATAATGTAGACGTAGTACTTCTTCACCCGCCTCCTATTTCAGAAAACAGATCCATCGCTCGCGGGCTCTCCGACCAGGCATCTCTTCGGACCGCTCAGGATGACATTAACGCGAAGTGCTTGAAGGACTGCCAGGAGTGGGCCAAGTCTCCCCTAGGTCTAATCGAGGCTACATGCCGATGCGCGGTCCCGGAGCTTGGAAGACGCCCCTCCCAAGTTGCTCCCCGTGGAGGCCTGCCCCGCCCTTGGCGCTCCGTAGAGAGCGAGCGGGCGAGCGAGGGCGTGGCCGGAGGGGGGCGAAATCCAGAATGGCCAGGCGGAAAGGGTGGTCCCCGGGGAGAATTGGGATAGTACTCTGCAGTTATGGTAAGTCAGACTGGCGGATGCTATAATGTCGGCCCGCCCTGACCTCCGCCAGAATGGATGCCGCCCTTCATCGTTTCCTGGTGTACCTGCGAGATGTCCGAGGAAGCTCGGCCAATACGCTCCTGGCTTATCGGGCAGACCTGCGTCAGTTTGTTGCGGCTCTCCGCGGGAAGTCAGACAGCCCCGAAGCGTTGAGCCAGCAGGCCCTGGCTGATTATGTTGCCTGGCTGGGGCAGCAGGGGTATCGGCCGGCGACCATTTCTCGCAAGATGGCGGCGGTGCGCTCCTTCCTGGACTACCTGTTGAGCGTTAACGTGGTGACCGACCTATCCTTGCGGTCTGAGCTGCGCCCGCCACGCGCCCCGCGGCCCAGGCCCCGTGTCCTCACGCCGGAGGAATTGCAGACATTGCTCGATGCGCCGGCCAAACAGGACAGCCCGCGCTCGTTGAGGGACGCCGCCATTCTGTCGCTGCTGTATGCGACGGGTTTGCGCGCGGCCGAGGTGGTCGCCCTTACCCTCGACGAGGTCGACCTCGAGAAGGGGTGGGTCAGCCGCGTGCAGCACTCGGATCCGCACCTTCCCCTCGGGCGCGCGCTGAAACCCATGCGGCGTTACGTCGTCGATGGCCGCCCCCACCTGACTCGGCGGCCGGACGAGCGATCCTTGTTCCTCAATCAGCGCGGCGACCGGCTGAGCCGTCAGGGCTTGTGGCTGGTTGTCAAGCGCTGGACGGCGCGCGCCGGACTCGGCGCGGACCTCTCGCCCCACTCGTTACGGCATACGCTCGCTCAGCATCTTCTCCAAGAGGGCCGGAGCCGCCGCGAGGTTCAGCAGGTGCTCGGCCTGACGAGTGCCAACGCCATGCGTGTGCATCGTCTGCAGAGTGAGCTGGAACGCGCCAAGCCATGAGTCGGGAGTTCCTGACCCTAGATGACATCGAGATGGCGACGGCTGCGATCCGCGAAAGGACGAAACTGCAGCCTCGCCTCGGGATGATTCTCGGCTCCGGACTCGGCCCTTTGGCGGACGATATCCAGGAGGCCACGCGCCTGGAAGGCCGCGAGATTCCGGGCTGGCCGGCGGCCTCCATCGCCGGTCACGCTGGGCGGATTCATATGGGGATCCTCGAGGGCCAACCGGTGATCGTCATGCAGGGCCGGGCGCATTTCTACGAAGGTCATTCGATGGCCCGTATCGGCCTCCCGGTGCGAGTCATGCAGCGGCTGGGGATCGAAATCCTGATCGTGACCAACGCTGCCGGCGGCGTCAATCCGGATTTCGTCCCGGGCGATCTGATGCTCATCACCGATCATCTCAATCTGATGGGGATGGCCGGACCGTCTCCGCTGCGCGGACCCAATCTCGAGGAGTTCGGCCCGCGCTTCCCGGACATGAGCCAAGCCTACGATCGCCCCCTGCAAGCGTTGGCCCGCCAGGAGGCGAAGGCTGCCGGACTTGTGCTGCGGGAAGGTGTTTACTTCTGCTTGGCGGGTCCATCGTTCGAGACGCCCGCCGATTTGCGCTTCTTGCGGCTGGCCGGCGTGGACGCGGTCGGGATGTCGACGGTGCCTGAAGTGACCGTTGCCCGCCACGGTGGAACTCGTGTGCTCGGCGTCTCCGGCATCAGCAATAAGGCCAACCTCGACGGCGACACGGCGACGACTCACGAGGAAGTGCTGCAGGCCGGCGAGCTGATCGCGCCGAAGCTCAGCGGACTGTTGCGCCGGGTCCTCCGCAAGCTGTGATTTCCTCCGCGGGATGGACGAAGCGCTGCTTCTCATTCAGGCCTATCAGACGTGGATCTTCCTGGTCCTGGCGCTGGCCTTCCTCCTTTACGCTCGGAGCGCGGCCGGCTGGTGGCGCGCCGAGCGTCTGGCCGAGTTCGGGCTGGAACGCGAGCGCGCCCGCCGCGGATGGACCCGTTCGGCGGGGATGGCGATCGCCGTCACCGGCGTCGGCGTGCTGACATTCTTGGTGGCGACTCTCCTCAGCCCGGCCGTGCCGGCCGCGTTTCGCCCGACGCCGCTTCCCACGGTGTCCCTCCTTGCGACTCCATCCACTCTTGTTCCTGAGTCGACGGGTCCGGCGGCGACCGCCTTGCCCGAGGCCGCCCTCGACTCGAGCGGCTGCCTCAACCCGGCGGCGACCCTGATCTTCCCGGAAGAGGGGAGCGAGCTGGGCGGGATGGTGACGATCCTCGGGTCGGCTTCCATTGCCAACTTCGCCTTTTACAAATACGAGTACATTCCGTTGGCGGCCGGAAGTCCGGCTCCAGGTGCCGTTTGGCGGGCCATTTCGGCCGGCACCGAGCCCAGAATGGACTCCGACCTCGGGTCTTGGGACACGACCTTGGTGAACCCCGGCGATTACGGTTTCCGCCTCGTGGTGACCGACACGGCCGGCAACGCGCCGCTCCCCTGCGTTCGCCGGGTTCGGGTCTTGCCCGGTGGATAAGGCCAACCGCGGGCCAGGCCCGACACCCGCCATGGAACCCTTCGTGATCCGCCAGGCTGTCTCGACGGATGTCCCGAGGTTGATGGAGTTCGATCACTCCTATAGCACCGACCACGTCTGGCAGATGTCGCTCCAGCCTGTGTCGCCCGGCGTGGAAGTGGCGTTTCGAGAAGTCCGCTTGCCCCGCCCGATGCGCGTCGACTATCCGAGGCGGGTCGAACGCCTGGCCGACGAATGGACCGAGCGGACGGCCCTGTTTGTCGGCGAGATCGACGAGCGACTGGCGGGCTACGTGGCCCTGGCGTCGGCACCGGCGCCCGATGCGCTCTGGGTCACCGACTTGGCGGTGGAACCGGTCTTCCGCCGACAAGGGCTGGGCCGTCGATTGCTTGGGGAGGCGATCGGCTGGGGGCGAGCCCGCCAGCAGGCCCGATTGTTCCTGGAAATGCAGAGCAAGAACTTTCCGGCGATTCAGCTGGCGCAGAAGATGGGGTTCGTCTTCTCGGGGTACAGCGACTTCTTCTACCCCAACGAAGACATCAGCCTGTTCTTCAGCTTCGACTTGGTGTCCCGTTCTGTAAATAGCTGAAACGTTGTCGGCATAGATTGACCACCTGATGCAACACTGCAACCTTGCTCCGGGACCCCAGGGTGTCGACCCCCACGCCCGCCTCGAACCGTTCCGAGGTGGAAGGCCTTCGTCGACCTCCCTCCGGAACGGGACACGGGGTTGAGAGCGGCGCTCCGCCATGGACCTGCTGACCAACATCCTGCGTGTGGTCAACGAAATCCTGGTCGCCGGCAATGCCATCACCGCGCTGGCCCTGCTGCTGTACGCGCTGACCTTCAACCTGCGCGACCGCGTCGCCCGCACCTTTGCCCTGATCATGGGCTGCGTCGCCATCATCGGTCTGACCGACGTGTTGGCCGCTACCACCGTCGGGGCGCAAGAGATCGAGGCCTGGCTCCGGCTGCAATGGCTCGGCATCGCCTTCCTCCCGGCGACGTACCTGCACTTCAGCGATGCTCTGTTGGAGGCGACGGGAAGACCCTCGCGCGGCCGCCGCTTCTGGGCCGTTCGAGTGGCGTATGCCTTGGGCTTGGTGAGCTTCCTCATCGCCGCCCGACCCGACCTGCTTCTGGCCAACCTCGGCGAAGCCGGAGGTGTTCCGCATCTTACGGCCGGTCTGTGGTTCCCGGCCTTTCTCGCCTTCTTCTTCGCCGCATTGGGGATCGTCGCCAGCAGCTTGTGGCGCGCCTACCAGCGTTGCCGAACACGCACCAGCCGGCGCCGAATGCGGTACTTGATGCTCGGTGCCGCCGGGCCGGTCCTGATCGCCTATCCGTTCCTGACCGCCGGAGGCCCCTTCCTGTTGCAGTGGCCGTTGGTGTTCTGGACGACGCAGACCCTGATCAACATTCTGGTCGCGGTTCAGATGGTGCTGATGGCCTACTCGGTGGCGTACTACGGGATCAGCTATCCCGACCGGGTGGTCAAGAGCCGGCTGTTCCAGTGGATCCTGCGGGGACCGGTGGTGGCGTCGACCGTCCTGGCGGTGTCGGTCGTGGTCAATCGGATTGCGCTGCTGATGGGGACCGAGCAAAGCCGGTTGGTGCCGATCGCCATGGTCTCGACTCTCCTGTTGCTCCAATTCGCCATCACTCTGTTTCGGCCGTCGATCGAACGCTGGTTATTCTACGGCGAAGACCGGCAAGACATCAGCCGCCTGCATCTCCTGGAAGAGAGATTGCTGACTTCCGGCGACTTGCGGCAGTTCCTCGAGGCGATTCTGAACGCTGTGAGCGACGTCGCCGGGGCCTCGTCGGCCTTTCTGGCCCTGATGGCGGATGGGCGGGTGGACCTGGAAGTGGCCGTGGGGCCCGATGACCCGCTGCAGGAGATCGGACAGCTACCCCCGACGCTGGCCGACTCGCAGCGGAGCGAACTCCCCGAGCTCGGCCCCGTGTTCGCCTGGGACTCGTATTGGCTGATTCCTTTGCACCAGCCGGGAGGCTCAGAAATCATCGGCCTGCTCGGGATTCGAGCGATAGCCTTGGAAGAGGGCTTGCCGCCCGAGTCGGCGTCGGCACTGAAGGTGCTATCGGAGCGCGCCTCCTTCGCCATCGCCGAGCGACTGCTACAGCGTGAAGTCTTCAGCGCCGTCGACCGGCTTGTGCCACAGGCCGAGGAGGTCCAACGGCTGCGAGCTGTGGGCCGCTATGCCGGCTCCGACCTGCTACAAGGCGAACCGGAGCTGCAGGCGGAGGCGGATCTCGCGCACATGGTGCGCGACGCTCTGACCCACTATTGGGGCGGCCCGCGCCTGACCCGCAGCCCGTTGCTCCGCCTGCGCATCGTGCAGGAGGCGATGGCCCAGAACAATGGGAATGCCGTGAACGCTCTGCGATCGGTCCTCTCCCGCGGGGTCGAACGAGTCCGCCCGAGCGGTGATCGCCGCTTCACCGGGGAGTGGATGCTGTACAACATCCTCGAGATGAAGTTCCTTGAGGGCCGAAAAGTGCGCGACGTCGCGTTGCGTCTGGCGATGTCGGAAGCCGACCTGTACCGCAAGCAGCGGGTGGCGATCGAGGCGGTGGCGGCGGCAATCTCGCAGATGGAACAGGAAGCCGCCGCACGCGCCGCCAGAAACCAGTGACGAGTGATCGGTGATCAGTGACGAGTGACCGGTGATCGGTGATCAGCGCCCACTGTTCACTGATCACTGATTACTGATCACTGATTACTGATCGCTGGCAACTGGTCACTAGTCTCTTCGAAGGAGCTCGCGCGCGGACGGCATCATCTTGCATCCCAGCCTGTTTCGGGTATGCTAACCACGATTCAAGGGGTGCTCGGATCAGGGAGAGGTAACCGTGAGCACGCCAGCGACACGTGACGAGGCGGGTGACGCACCGCCGCCTCCAGACGAGAGTTGGTGGCAGTCGGTCTACCGCGACGAGGTGCGGCGCTCCGCGGAGGATGTCGCCTGGCCGCCCTCGCCCAAGCCCCAGGTCGAGGTCGGGTCGCCCGCCGACTGGCAATGGGCCCGGCAGGTCTACGAAGGCGACGACCTCGTTGATCTCCCGGTCGTGGGTTACAACCGAGGCGGTCTGCTCGTTCAGGCCCAGGGCATGCGCGGCTTCGTGCCGCTTTCGCATGTCCTCGAATTGTGCCGAGAGACGAACACGACTCACATGCCGGACCTGGAACGTTTCGTCGGGAGGACGCTGCGCCTGCGCGTCATCGAGTTCGATCCCCCGCGCGGCCGCCTGGTGCTTTCTGAGCGTGCAGCGCAGGCGGCGCCCGGCCGGCGCTGGGAACTTCTACGCTGCCTGCAGCCGGGCGAACGAGTGACCGGAGTCGTGTCCAACCTGACCCCGTTCGGTGCCTTCGTCGATCTGGGCGGTGTCGAGGGACTGATCCACGTCTCGGAGATTTCGTGGGGCCGCGTACGCCACCCGGCCGACGTCCTTTGCCTTGGACAGCCGATCGAGGCAGCCGTCCTTTCCACCGATCCGGACCTCGGCCGGATTGCCCTCAGCCTCAAGGCGCTCCGACCCGATCCTTGGGCAACGCTGGGCAGCCGCCTGCGGATCGGCGACGTCGTGGAAGGAACCGCGACGAGCGTCGTCAGGTTCGGCGTTTTCGTCGAAATCGAAGACGGTGTCGAGGGACTGCTGCATGTTTCCGAGATCGACTCGGGAGGCGTGGCTCGCCCGTCGGAGCTCCTTCGTGAGGGGGACCGTCTGCGGGTTCGTGTGATTCGCCTCGAGCCGTCCAACCGGAAGTTGGGGCTCAGCTTGCGCGACTTGGTTGCCACGCGCTCGGGCGAGGCTTCGGCCGAGACGGCCTGACCCGTCATGATGACCGTCCGAAAGGAGCCCGGCGCCTCGGCGCAAGGCCACACGGGGTGACAAAAGGCCGGGCCGCCCAACCCAAGGAACCCTCTCGGCCTCCGCGCCGCCCCGCGGCGGGCGGCCAAGCGTGGGACATCGCCGGCTGGCTGCGCGAGCATGGCGACGATGCCGCCGCCCTGGCACTGGGCGTGGCGTCCCTCATTACGATCCTTGGGATGCTCGGGTTGACTCAAGGCGCCCTGGTGGACGCGTGGGTGGTTGCCCAGCAGCGTTGGCTCGGCTGGTTCTCCCCGATTCTCCCGATAACGATGATGATCGGCGTCGTGGCGCTGGGGCGCCGCCGGCTGGGGATTCCCTGGGAGATCCCCTGGGTGCGAATTGTCGCTCTGGAAATCGCGCTCTTCGCCGCCATGGGCGGGCTAGCGCTCGCCGCGGACTACTCATTGGCGGAAAGCGAGTCCGGGCAGGGCGGAGGCCTGATCGGGTGGGGAGTCGGCGCGCTGGCGGGCGGGGTGCTTGGCCGCTGGGGTGGTCTGGCCGTCCTCCTCGGCTTGGTAGCGGCCGCTATCGCCCTCGCCGCACGCACGCCGAGTGTTGTCTCCGGCAGGGCCTCGACCGCGCGGCGTGACGAGCGGGTCGAGGCAGATGCGGAATGGCTGCCCGAACCGGAGCCGCTGGCGGCCCTCGCGGCTGAGGCAGACGACAAGACGGAGGCCCGAGCCGGGACGGTCCGACCGAGGAAACCGGAAGAAGCGCGATCTCGTCCGGCCACGCGTCCCGCCGCCTCTCCGAGGACCTCCGGCGCTCGTTGGGACCGCGACAAACGCCTCCCTCCCCTCGATTTGTTGGACCGGGTCGAAACTCGGCGAGCGACGTCCAAAGAGATCCAACAAATGTCCGGCGTCATCGAGCGGACCTTGGCCGACTTCGGGCTGCCGGCGCGCGTGATCGATCATCGGACCGGGCCCTCCGTGACCCAGTTCGCCGTCGAACCCGGATACATCGAGCAGGCCGGCGCTGACGGCCACGTCCGCCGGCAGAAGGTTCGCGTTTCACAGATCTCGGGGCTGGCCGATGATCTGACCCTGGCCCTTTCAGCGCCGGCCATCCGGGTGGAAGCCCCCGTCCCCGGGCAGGCCTACGTCGGCATCGAGGTCCCCCATCGCCGGCCGGCCCTGGTCAGCCTGCGGGCGGTCATGGAATCCGAGTCGTTCCAGAAGGTCGGATCGCCGCTGGCAATCGCGCTGGGACGGGATGTCGCCGGCGAGGCCGTCTCGGCCGACCTGGTGGGGATGCCGCACTTGCTCATCGCCGGCACGACCGGATCGGGGAAGTCGGTCCTGATGACGTCTGTGGCCGCCTGCCTGCTCTTCAACAACACGCCCGCCGACCTACAGATGGTCCTGATCGATCCGAAGATGGTCGAGCTGGTGCGGTTCAACGGCGTTCCCCACCTGATGGGGAAGGTCGAGACCGAGCTGAATCGGATCGTCGTCGTCCTGCGCTGGTGCACGCAGGAGATGGACCATCGCTATCGAGAGCTCGAGCGCGAAGGGGCTCGCGATCTGGAGGCCTACAATCGCAAGCTGCGCCGTCGACGCGACGGCCGACCGCTGCCGCGGGTGGTCGTCCTGATCGATGAGCTGGCCGACCTGATGATGATGGCGCCCGATCAGACGGAACGGACACTGGTGCGGCTGGCCCAAATGGGGCGTGCCACTGGGATCCACCTGGTCGTGGCGACGCAGCGCCCGAGCACGGATATCGTCACTGGGTTGATCAAAGCCAACTTCCCGGCCCGTATTTCGTTCGCCGTCCCCTCCATGGTCGATTCGCGCGTGATCCTGGATGGGGCGGGGGCCGAGACGTTGTTGGGGAAGGGGGACATGCTGTTCCTGTCCCCCGAGGCCAGCGCGCCGGTTCGCTTGCAGGGGGTGTTCGTCGGCGACTCCGAAGTCGAGCGGCTGGTGGACTATTGGCGGGAGGCAGCCGAACCCGAGCCGACAGAAGCGGATGCCGCCCCTGCGCAGGCGCCGTGGGAGGACTTGATCGCCCGCGCCGAATCCAGCGACGAGCAGGACGAAGTGCTCGAGCAAGCGATTGCGCTGGTGCGCAAGAGCGGCATGGCCAGCGCCTCCTTGCTGCAGCGCCGCCTGCGCATTGGCTACCCGCGCGCCGCGCGCCTGATGGACGAGCTGGAAGAGCTCGGAGTTGTCGGCCGCTCGCAAAGCGGCGGCAAGACGCGCGAGGTCTTGGTGCGAGAAGATGACGAGGAAGAGGAGTTCGACGAAGACGAAGCCTGACCAGTGGTCATTGTTCGGTGCTCAGAAACAAGCTGTCAGCGGTCAGCCGTCAGCTTTCAGCCAAGCCTTCTGATAACCATCAATCGCCAATCGCTAATCGCCAATCTCCAATCTCCAATCTCCACCCACCCTCACTATCAAACAAGATCAACGGGCCTCTGACCACTCACCACCGCCCACTGACCACTCTTGGTTGGCGCTTGACGTCTGATGCCGGCCGGGTTAGCATGTGACGATTCCCTTTCAGCGAGATCTCCATGAGCGTCCATGAAGGCGTACAACCGGCCCAGCGGACCTTTTCCGACTACATGCGCCTGCGTTTCAAGGGGGTTCTCGACCCGGTAGCCGGTTTCCTGCTGCGACTCGGGCTGATGCCCAACACGATCACTTTGCTTGGGCTGGCCGGCAACGCCATCAGTATCATCTTCCTGGCGCGCGGCAACTTGCTCATCGGCGGTCTGCTGGTCCTGGTCATGGGCCCGATTGACGCGCTGGATGGCGCGATGGCGCGCCTGCGGGGGGAGGCGAGCGATTTCGGCGCCTTCGTCGATTCGGTGACCGACCGCTACTCGGAACTGCTCATCTACGCGGGGCTCATCTATTTCTTCCTGTTCTCGGGCCAGTCGGCGATGGTTGTTTTGAGTTTCGTCGCGGCAGCCGGCTCGGTGCTGGTTTCGTACGTCAAAGCCCGCGCCGAATCGCTCGGCTTCGAAGCCCGCGGTGGAATGCTGACCCGACTGGAGCGATACTTAATCTTGGCGCCGGCGCTCGTCCTCACCGGTCTCGGCCTGACTCAGGCGGTCCTCGTCGGCGTCGGCCTGATCGCCATCCTGGCGAACGTGACCGCGCTGCAACGGATTCTCGCCGTCCGCCACCAGGCTCGGATGCGGTCCGGCGGGTAGACCGAGCCCATTCCCAGCGCAGGCGATGAATTGGCAGTCTCCAATCCCTGGATAAGGGTTGCCCCATGATCGATACCTACGGGATCCACATCGGTCCGCTGTATTTCCGTTTCTACGGGATCATCCTGATGCTGGGAGCACTGGCCGCGGCGATGGTCGCTCGCCGGATGATGCGCCGCGACGGACGCGACCCGGACCTGGTGTGGGATGCCTTGATGTGGGCGCTGGTCTTCGGCATCATCGGCGCCCGCCTGTACCACATCTTCACCCCGTCGGAGAGCCTGCGGGCGATGGGCATCGATACTGCGTACTATCTGACTCATCCGCTCGACATTTTGTTCACCTGGCGCGGCGGTCTGGGGATGCCCGGTGCGATCGTCGGCGGGCTCTTCGGCATGTACCTCTTCACCCACCGGCGCAAGATCTCGTTCGCCATGATGATCGACTACGCCGCGCCGGGGTTGGCGCTGGCCCAAGCGATCGGCCGCTGGGGGAACTACGTCAACCAGGAACTGTACGGCCCGCCGACCGATCTCCCGTGGGGCATCTTCATTCGGCCGGAGAACCGGATGGCCGGCTATGAACTCTACGAGCGCTTTCATCCTCTCTTCCTTTACGAGAGCCTGTGGAATTTCGGACTGGCGCTGTTCTTGCTCTGGGTCTGGCGGCACTTCCGGGGACGCCTCCTGGCCGGCGACCTATTCTTGATCTACCTCATCGGATACCCGCTCGGTCGGTTCTTGCTGGAGTTTCTCCGCCTCGACTTCGTCCGCTCCTATGGGCTGAACTTCAACCAGGCGCTCATGTTGTTGACGGCGCTCGCCAGCGCGGCGGCTCTCATCATCCGGCACCGCCGGGCGCGGCCTCCTGGCCACAAGGCCCAAAGGCACTAGTCCCCAGGCGCCGAGTGCGCCGGGCCCGGCCGGGCGCTTCGGAAACCAATTAGGCTCTTCGGCGAAATGCTCCGTTGAATCGAGGAGCAGCAAGCGGCAAGGCAGGCCCTTTGCCGCGCGGACCGCGACTCCACAGGCGCGGTTGTCCGGCGCGGGAGCCCGTAGGGGAATAGCGTCTTATTCTGTAGCCTGTCAGGCCTGACTCGACCAGGTGCCTGGGCGGGTGACTTCCTCTAGGAACCTCGGTCGATGGTGCGGGCAAGGGTCAGACTGCTATAATCCCGCAACCATGGCCGGCGCCCTCATCGAGGCAGATGAGCTGACGAAGGACTTCGACGGTTTCCGCGCCGTCCATCGGGTCAGCCTGCGCGTCGCCGCGGGTGAGATCGTGGCCCTGCTCGGTCCGAACGGGGCCGGGAAGACGACTACGATCCGGATGCTGGCCTCCCTGCTGGCGCCGACCCAGGGATCGGCAAGGGTGGCCGGCTTCGACGTCGCCCTCCAACCGGCGCAGGTGCGGGCCCGGGTTGGGTTGCTCACCGAACATCATGGCCTGTACACCCGCATGCGGGCGGGCGAGTACCTGGAATTCTTTGGCGGGACATACGGGATTCCTCGAGATGTGATCCGAGAGAGGGCCGGCCGGCTGCTGGCTCAGTTCGGACTGGGCGAGGACCGTGACCGACGGTTGGGCGAGTACTCCAAAGGCATGCGGCAGAAGCTGGCCCTGGTCCGTGCCCTGCTGCACGACCCGCCGGTCCTTCTGCTCGATGAACCCACCTCGGCGATGGATCCGTCCAGTGCTTACCTCGTTCGCCAGAGCATCGCCGAGTTGCGCCGCGCCTCGCGCGGCATCATTGTCTGTACCCACAACCTGAAAGAAGCCGAAGTCCTGGCCGATCGAATTGCGATCATCCAGGCGGGGAAGATCGCCGCCAGCGGAACCGTGGAGTCCTTGAAGAGCGAGTTCCTGGGTGGCCGCCAGATGGAAGTGCGCCTCAAAGGACCGCTGGACGGCGCCGCCCGCCTTCTGCCGGACGAGGCCGTCCTCGTGGATTCCGGGGAGGGCTGGCTGCGCTATCGGACGGACAACCCGCAGGAAACCAATCCACAAGTGCTTCAAGTGTTGGGCGCGGCCGGTCTCCAGGTGGTGACTCTGGCCGAGGTCGAGCGAAGCCTGGAGGACGTCTACCTGCAAGTCGTCGGGAAGCCGAAGGGCGAGGAAGGGTAGGATGCTGATCGCGCACTCGAGGGCGAAGGCTCACCCCCACTCCATCCCTCCCCCTGCAAGGGGGAGGGAGACCGCACCATGAGCAGTCCGGCCGCCTCCTTAAGCCCGACGAGGTCAGCCTGGCTGGTGGCCCGGCGCGAAATCCGCGACCAGAGTCGCGATTGGCGGATCCTGGCGCCGATCCTGGGATTGACCCTTTTCTTCCCGCTACTGATGAACTTCACAGCGCGGGCGGCCGTCGACTTTGTCAATCGCTACAACGCGCCCTTGATTGGTGAGCGGCTGATCCCCTTCTTGCTGTTGGTCGTCGGGTTCTTCCCGATCTCGATCTCCCTGGTGATCGCCCTCGAGACCTTCGCCGGAGAGCGCGAGAGGCTTTCGTTAGAGCCTCTTCTGGTCACCCCGCTGAGCAACTTCCAACTCTATGCTGGCAAGATGATGGCTTCGCTGGTAGCGCCGGTGCTGGCTGCCTACCTGGGCATCGTCGTCTACTCCGCCGGGCTGATCCTCCGGCTGGGTTGGCGCCCGCCGGCGGAACTCCTGGCACAAGTTGTCGTCCTGACAACGGCCCAGGCCCTGGTGATGGTCGCCGGCGCCGTCGTCATCTCCTCGCTCACGACGTCCGTCCGTGCCGCCAATCTGCTGGCGTCGTTCATCATCATCCCTGTGGCGCAACTGGTCATCCTGGAAAGCCTGATCATGTTCTGGGGCCAGTACTCGGTCCTGTGGCTGATCGTCATCGGGTTGGTGGTTACCGCGGTGCTCTTGATGCGGATGGGGGTCCACCTCTTCAACCGGGAGGAACTGCTCGGCCGTGATTTGGACATCATCAATCTGCGCTGGATGGGCGGGGTCGTCCGCGCCGAATTCACCGGAGGCGCGCGAAATATCCGAGGATGGTACGCCGGCCTTTTTCGGCGAACCCTACCGCGTTCGATACCCTCCATCCTGACGGTGTGCCTGGTCCTGGTGGCCGGATACGGAATCGGATTGCAGCTGGCGCAGGTGTGGCGGCTTCCGGCAGTCTTGCTCGAACTCCACACTTCGCCGAATGCGGTCCTGGCCAACCTGGAGGGCATGGGGTTTCTCAGACCGGAGGGGTGGGTGTGGGTGTTCGGCAATAACGTGCGGGCGGTGCTCTTGGCCAGCCTGCTGGGCGCCTTCACCTTCGGGGTTCTGGGCCTGGTCTTGCTGATGGTGCCGGTGGTCCTGGTCGGCTATTTCGCCGGGAACCTGGCTGCCGCCGGTGTGTCGGCGTGGACCGTGCTGGGGGCGCTTGTTCTGCCTCACGCGGTGTTCGAAATTCCGGCGGCCATCCTGGCGGGCGCCGCCATCCTGCGTTGGGGAATGGTCATCGTCAGCCCGGCGCATGGGCGGTCGCTCGGACAGCATTGGCTGGCCGGGATGGCGGAATGGGCTCGCCTGATGGTGGGCCTGGTGTTTCCGCTGCTGGCCCTGGCGGCCGCCGTGGAAGTCTTCCTCACGCCTCAGATCGCGCTTCGGGTCCTGTTCGGGGGATAGGCGGATGGCTCGGCTGATCTTGCTGGGAACTTCGAACGCGGTCCCCGACGAGACGCATGAGAACACGCACATGGCCCTGATCGGGTCGGATGGGGTCGTGCTGATCGACTGCGTCAGCACGCCCAAGGTACGCCTCGCCCGCGCCGGGATCCACCTGGACTCGATCACCGACTTGATCCTGACCCACTTCCATCCAGACCACGTCTCCGGGGTTCCGTTGCTGCTGATGAACATGTGGCTGATGGGCCGCCAGAAGCCGCTGCGGGTTTACGGGCTGCACCACTGCCTGGCGCGGGTCGAAGACATGATGGGTTTCTATCACTGGGAGAACTGGCCGGAGTTCTTCCCGGTGGCGTTCCATCGTCTCCCCGAACGCGAACGCGTGCTGGTGCTGGAGAAGAACGACTTCCGCGTCTTTTCTTCTCCGGTGCGCCATCTGGTGCCGACGATTGGGCTGCGGATCGAGGCCACCGATGGCGACGGGGTCATCGCCTACTCGTGCGACACCGAGCCGACTCCGTCGGTCGTGCGGCTGGCGAGCGGCGCTGCCGTCTTGTTTCACGAGTCGTCTGGAGGGAGCCCGGGTCACTCGACGGCCGCCCAGGCCGGTGCGATCGCCCGCGAGGCGGAGGTCGCCAGACTGATGCTCATCCACTATCCGCCCGACGGTCTGGACGAGGGCGCGCTGCTGGAACAGGCGCACACGACCTTCCAGGGCGAGATCGGCTTGGCCAAAGACTTCCAAGAGTTCGTGATCTGACAGGGACTAGCGATCGGCGATGGGCGATGGGAGACTAGAGACTCGAGATTGGAGATTAGCGATTGGCGATTAGCGATTGGAGACTCCAGATTGGAGACTGGCGATTGGCGATTAACGATTGGAGACTTGAGACTGGAGATTAGAGATTAGTTGGAGCGGTTTGGATGGGCGCGGATCGGGAAGAGCTTGTCTCTGACCACCGACCACTGACCACTGACCACTGACTTACGCCGCTTTCAGGCTGGCGTGCAGAAAGTGGAAGTCTCCGTGGGGCGGGATGAGTTCCTGGACCTCGACCACGCGGAAGGGACGCCCGCCGATCTTGACGGTGTCGCCGACCTTGGGCTCGCGTTCCGTGTTGAGGATCGCTCCGGGGTGCTCTTCCCCGATCACCACGTAGCTGACTTTGTAGATGGCGGCCACGTTCACCCCCTAGTGGCCCGAGAGCATGCGGTGCCGCAACTTGAACGATAAGTCGGCGGCCATATTCCGCATCACGATGTATCCCAGGTGGGTGTTGGTCTGACACAGGCTGAGGAACGCCTCGCGCTTGAGCTCTTGGAGCAGGGCGCCATCCGTCAGCGCACGAACCGTCGCCGAGCGAGGTCCGCGGTCGACGAGCGACATTTCGCCGACGATCTGCCCCGGGCCGAGATTGACGACGGTGCGCGGCGCCTCGCTCGAGTCGGGTTGGCTGGCCGTGACTTCGACGAACCCCTGAGAGACCAGGAAGAGCTCATCGGCCCGCTCGCCCTGAGTCGTGATGATCTCGCCGGCGCCGAAAGTGCGGGCCCGGCACAAGGCGGCGATCGACTGCAGCTCCTGCGACGACAGTCCTTCGAACAACTCGGCCGAGCGCAGCTCGGATTCCAGATCGCTCATGAGTTCACCCGGAGACCTCGCCTCATCTCATCGCTCGCACCGCAGATTCTACAGCATCCTGCCGAGAATTCAAATCGCACGCCCCGGCTCGGAGGATCCCAGTGTTCGGGAACCCTTGGGACTGGCTGTGGTAGAATGAGCCGACATCGACCTCTGAGACGATGAACGACGAATTCCCCCGGAGCACTCCCAACCCGGCCCGTCTGGCCTCCGACGACGAAACCGGCTGGCCGCAAGCCATCCATTACTACGCATTCCGCCTCCGCCAGCAAGGCCGCGCTTGGCGCCCGCCGACCGACGTCTTCGAAACCGACCTCGAGTTCACGGTCGTGGTGGAGCTGGCCGGCATGCGCGGGGTGGAGATATCGGTCACGCTGGACGAACTGCTTCTGAGGATCCGCGGAACGCGCCCCGAATCGACCGGGGCACGCGCCTACCATCAGATGGAGATCAACTATGGCGACTTCGCCCTCGAAGTCCGCCTGCCCGTGCCGGTCGACCGCGATCGGATCGACGCCAGCTATACCGACGGTTTCCTCAAAGTGGTCTTGCCCAAGGCGCAGCCGCGGCGGATTTCCGTCTCGACCTGAGGCATGATGGACGAACGGGAAGACCTCCGGGCAGGAGCCGGCCCCTTGCATTCCCGGCACCAGCCTCCGCCGCCGCGCATGGCCGCCGATTCGGTGCAGGCCCCCGCCATTCCGGTACAGGAACGCGACGGCGAGCCGGCCGAGGCGGGTACCGGCCGACCGGTTTCGGCCGAGTTCCCGCGCGTCCTCCCGATTCTCCCCCTGCGCGGGCTGGTCGCCTACCCCCATTCCCCGATCCCTCTGACGATCGGGCAGGCGCGCTCCATCCGCCTCATTGATGATGTGGTCGGTGAGCAGCGACTCGTCGGGCTGGTGTCGTCGCGTCGGCCGGAGCTCGAGGAGCCCGGTCCGCAGGACCTCTATCGCTTCGGCACGATCGCCTCGATCGAACGCCTGCTGCGCGCGGCGGATGGGACGATCCGGCTGATCGTCCAGGGGCTGGCCCGCTTCGAGCTGGCCTCGTTCGTCGCCGAAGAGCCCTATTTGAAGGCCGAGATCGAACTCCGCCCGGAGACTGTGGAGCAAGGGGTCGAGATCGAGGCCCAGGTGCGCGCCGTCAAAGATCAGTTCCAGCAAATCGCCGAGCTGGTGCCGTCGTTGCCGCGAGAGCTGTTGGCCGGCGTGCTGATGCTCGATGATCCGCTGTACGTGGTGTACACCGTCACCAACTACCAGCGGATGGACCTGGAAACCGCGCAAGCCATCCTCGAGGAGAACAGCGCTTCCGAGAAGCTCAAGCGGCTAATGGTCGTCCTGACCCGCGAGGTGGAAGTCCTTTCTCTCGGCCAGCAGATCCAGCAGGAAGCGCGGACCGAGATCGACAAGGTCCAGCGGGAATACTTCTTGCGCGAGCAGCTCAAGGCGATTCAGCGCGAGCTGGGCGAAGCGGACGAGCAGACCGCCGAGGTCGAGGAATTCCGCAGACGGATCGATGCCGCCGGAATGACCGAAGAGGCCGCCAAGCAGGCCCGGCGCGAGCTGGACCGGATGTCGCGATTGCCCAGCGCCGCCGCCGAGTTCGGAGTGATCCGTGGCTACCTCGACTGGCTCGTCTCGCTCCCTTGGTCTCGCACCACGCCCGACAACCTCGAGCTGGCCCACGCCCGCCAGGTGCTCGACCAGGACCATTACGGTCTGAAGGACGTCAAGGAACGGATTCTCGAATATCTGGCCGTCCGCAAACTGAAGCATGAACGCGGCGCTCGACCGGAGGAGCCGGCGGATGTCATCCGCCGCGAACGGGAAGGGGTCATCCTTTGCTTCGTCGGGCCGCCCGGCGTGGGCAAGACCTCGCTGGGCCAGTCGATCGCCCGGGCTATGGGCCGCCAGTTCATTCGCTCGTCCCTCGGCGGGGTCTCCGACGAGGCCGAGATCCGCGGCCACCGGCGGACCTATGTCGGCGCCATGCCCGGACGGATCCTCCAGGGACTGCGCCGGGTGGAGTCGCGCAACCCGATCTACATGCTGGACGAGGTCGACAAACTCGGCCGCGACTTCCGCGGAGATCCGGCGTCGGCGCTGCTCGAGGTGCTCGACCCGGAGCAGAACCGAGAGTTTCGCGATCACTATCTAGAAGTCGCCTTCGACTTGTCCCAGGTGATGTTCATCACCACCGCCAACTGGCTCGATACCGTCCCCGGGCCGCTGCTCGACCGCATGGAAGTCATTCAACTCTCCGGCTACACCGACGAGGAGAAAGTCGCTATCGCCCACGACTACCTGGTGCCGCGACAGCTGCGCGAGAATGGGCTGGCGGCTGACTCCGTTCTTCTCTCCAAGGACGCGTTGCGGAAGATCATTCGAGATTACACTCGCGAAGCTGGTGTCCGCAACCTCGAGAGGGAAATCGGCCGTCTCTTGCGCAAACTGGCGACACGGCTGGCCGAAGGACAGGCGGCGCTCGCCGAAGTTCAGTCGGAGAACGTGGCCGAGTGGCTCGGGCGTCCGCGCTACCTGGGCGAGGTCGAGATCGCCGAGCGGACCTCGGTCCCTGGTGTGGCGACGGGGCTGGCCTTCACCCCGGTCGGCGGCGAAGTGCTCTTCATCGAGGCGACGGCCATGCCGGGCGGCAAGGATTTCCTCCTGACCGGGTCGCTGGGGCAAGTTATGCAGGAATCGGCAAGGGCGGCGCTGTCCTATGTGCGATCGGCCAGCGGCGAGCTGGGAGTGCCGCAGGCCTATTGGCGTCGCAACGACATCCACCTGCACATCCCGGCCGGGGCACAACCCAAGGACGGGCCCTCGGCCGGCGTGACGATCGCCACGGCGCTGGCGTCGTTGGCCACAGGCGCGGCGGTGCGCCGCGAGGTCGGGATGACGGGCGAAATCACCTTGCGCGGCCAGGTTCTCCCGATCGGTGGCGTCAAGGAGAAAGTCTTGGCCGCTCATCGCGCCGGACTCAAGACCGTCATCCTGCCGAAGCGCAACGAGCCCGATTTAGAAGACGTTCCGCCCGATGTCCGGAGAGACCTGGGTTTCGTCTTCGCCGAAGACGTACGCCAGGTATTGGAGGCGGCGTTGGAGGATTTCCATCTCAAGGCGAAGGCGAAGAGCGACGGCCGGCGGGCTCCCGCTGTCCGACCCCCGCGTGCAAAGCCTGCCGCCACGCCGGCCCGCCGGCGCTGAGCCATGGCCAAGGTCCTGTTAGTCGACAATGATGCGACGACGGTCTCTTTGCTCAAGATTCTGCTCGAGCTCGACGGCTATGAGGTGGCGGTTTGCCGCAGCCCGGGTGAGGTTCTGGGGAAGGTCTCGAGCGAGGCCCCCGACGTCGTCTTGATGGACGTCTTTCTGACCGGAGGCGACGGATTGGATCTGCTGCGAAAGATGCGCGCGACGCCGGGGATGGAGCGGATCCCGGTGATCATGACTTCAGGTATGGAGCTCTCCGTTGAGTGCTCGCAGGCCGGCGCCGACGGATTCCTGCTCAAACCCTATCCACCGGAGCAACTCTCACAAGTGATAAAGAAGAATCTCGATCACGGCCGCGGCGCCGACGGGCCGCTCGCCACTCCATGAACGCCTCTCGGCGCGGTCGAACGGGGAAACGCCGCTGGGCGATCGTCGATCTTCACATCCATACGCCGGCCTCCAACGATTACCAAGAGGCCGGCATCAGTTACATCGACGTCCTGCGCCGCTGCGAAGCTCGCGGCCTCGACGTCGCCGCCTTCACCGACCACAATTCCATCGCCGGTTACCGCAAGATGCAGGAGGAGATCCAGCAGTACCAGCTGCTCGAATCGCTCAAACGATTGGCCCCCGATGAAGCGCAGAAGTTGGCCGAGTACCGTCGGCTACAGGAGAAGATCCTCTTGCTTCCGGGTTTCGAGTTCACCGCCACGTTCGGCTTCCATGTCCTGGGGATCTTCCCGCCGAGCACGACGGTGCGCGAGGTCGAGCATCTATTGCTCAATCTGCGCGTTCCGCCCGAAACGCTGGACAGCGGCACGTCCAACGTCGGGGCGACGTCGGACGTGCTGACCGCCTACCGGTTGATCCACGAAGCCGGGGGCCTGGCCATCGCCGCCCACGCCAACTCGAGCAATGGGGTTGCCATGCGCGGTTTCAATTTCGGCGGCCAGACGAAGATCGCCTACACCCAGGATTCACATCTGCACGCCCTCGAGGTGACAGACCTCGACGCGCGCAGTCACAGTCGGACGGCGGCTTTCTTCAACGGCACCAAACCGGAGTACCCGCGCCGAATGCACTGTATTCAGGGATCCGATGCGCACCGCCTGCGCAGCGATCCGGGCAACAAGAAGAACCTCGGAGTGGGGGACCGCGCCACCGAAGTCATGGTGGATGAGGTCACCTTCGAGGCGCTGCGAGCGCTCTTCGAGAGCAACGACTTCGCCCGGTCTCGGCCGCACTGGCCGGCGGCCGAGGAGGCCTTCGACTTCATCCGCCAGGCCCAGGAAGAAGGCCCTTCGATCAACCAGGTCTTTCATGAGTCGATGACCCAGCGCGGGGGACGGTTGTATGCGGTCATCGCCGACATCTGCGCCCTGGCCAACACCAATGGCGGGACGCTGTACATCGGCCTCGACGCCGATCCCTCGAAGCCGCCGCCGGGCGTATCCAATGCGGAGAGCGCCGCGCGTGCCCTGGAGAAGGAGATTCGGAGCCGCATCAGCCCGCCGCTGGCCTGCCAGGTCGACGCCCAGGAGACGCGCGGGAAGCGTGTCTTGCGCGTCCTCGTCCCGCGCGGTCCCGATCCGCCTTACGCCGTCGACGATAACAAGATCTATGTCCGGGACGAGGCCGAGACCGAACTGGCCGTACGCGACGAGATCGTTCAGCTGATACGCCGCGCCGGGGCGGCGGCGTCCGTCGAGGAACCGCAGACGGCTACGGCGGAAACCGCGCCCGAGCCGGTCGAGCTGAGCGCGGGCGATGTCGGTCCCCCGCGAACGGGGGTCGAAGTGGCCGAGGTCGAGGATCGCGACGGCACCCGCTATTACACAATGCGCGACTTGCGCAACGGCAACGTCGTCAAGAACGTCACGCAGGCGTCCGCCCGGCGGCTGTGGCACTACGCCATCACCGAGCACAGCCGACTTGCGGACGACCTCTCCAAGGCCGCCATCTCTTGGCAGGGGGACCTGGGTATTGTCAAAGAACAGCGGCGCGGCACGCGTGTCCGCTACGACCTGGCCCAACGTCAGAGCGGCAAGGTGCGCGTTTTCTTTGGGGTGACCGAGGACGGGATCCACGGCGAGTGGCGGCGCCTGGTGGGCGCAGAAGCCGAGTGAGCGGCGGGCCCTCCGACCGACGTCGAAGCTCAGTGCCGGCCGAGTCACCGGGCGCGGTTGTCCGGCTGAGGGACTTCAACTGGGAAGACTGGCCGCAAGTTCTGGCCCTCTGGCAATCGGCGGGCTCCGGCATACATCTGGGACGCTCCGATTCCCCTGACGAGATCCTCAAGAAGCAGCAGCATGACCCGGACCTATTCCTGCTGGCCGAGGGGGAAGGCGAGATCATCGGCGCCGTGCTGGGCGGGTACGACGGCCGCCGAGGGATCGTCTACCATTTAGCCGTCGTCCCCGAGCGCCGGCGGGAGGGTGTCGGCCGCTCGCTGATGAGGGAACTCGAACGAAGAACGGCCGCCCGCGGCTGCGTCAAGTCCTACCTCCTGGCCACCCCTGACAACCTCGAGGCCGTCGCTTTCTATCGCCGGCTAGGGTGGGACGTGATGGACATGGTCTTGATGGGCAAGGAGCTCCCGTGAAGGTCGCGGTGCTAACGGTCTCCGACCGCTCGGCGCGTGGGGAGCGGCAAGACCTTTCGGGGCCGGCCGTGGTCGACCGGGTGCGGCGCAAAGGTTGGGACCTGGTACGGACGGGAATCGTCTCCGACGACCAGGGCGCCATTGAGGGCGAGCTGAGAAAATGGACTGAGGCTGGGATCGAACTGATCCTGACGACCGGCGGAACCGGGTTCGCGCCGCGCGACCGGGCGCCCGAAGCGACCCTGGCGGTCTGCGAGCGGTTAGCGCCGGGGATTCCGGAGGCGATGCGCCGCGCTGGCAAGGCGAAGACTCCCCATGCGATTCTGTCTCGGGCCGTCGCCGGCATCCGCCGCGGCACGCTCATCGTCAACCTGCCCGGAAGCCCGAGCGGCGCGATCGAGAGCCTGGACGCGGTTCTCCCAGCGCTGGAGCACGCGGTGCGGTTGCTGCGCGAAGACTCGGGGGCCGAATCGGAGCATCGCGGCTGAAGGCCGATGGTCGTCAGGGTGCGCGGGCCGAAGCACGAAGTCCCGCCCTTCGCGCCCTGCCCCCCGGGGGGCGCCCGCCCTCACCCCTTCGGGTGCGCCGAAGGGCGTGGCGCCCTGTAGAGGGCGAAGGGGCGTAGAGGGCGTAGCACGAAGTCCCGGGTGCAACGAGGGATGCAGGACACCTGCACGGAGCGACCTGTAGGGGTGAAGTCCACTTCCATTCCTGCCCAGGACGCGGCGTCCTCGACAGGACGCCGGGGCGGCGTGGCGTCGGTGGAGGGGTACTTTGCCCAAC
The DNA here is from genome assembly GCA_035281845.1 of Anaerolineales bacterium. Classification (GTDB taxonomy): domain Bacteria; phylum Chloroflexota; class Anaerolineae; order Anaerolineales; family E44-bin32; genus DATEVL01. The sequence continues at coordinate 61,577 of DATEVL010000082.1, forward strand.
CCAAGGGCGGATCGAGCGGTTCGTGATTCCGGGACGCCCGCGACGCGGCTTCATCCTCGGAACCTTTTTCGTTTTCATCTTCCTCCACCAAACCGACCGCCTCCTCATCAGCCCTCTGACCACCGACATCATGCTGGAATTCGGCATCGGCAAGGCGCAGATGGGCCTGGTCTCCTCGGCGGCGCTGTTGGTCGGTGGGGTGATGTTCCTGGTGTGGGGGTACCTCTATGACCGGTACGCCCGTGCTCCGCTGCTGGCGCTGGCCTCCTTCCTGTGGGGAGCGACGACGTGGCTCAGCTCCCGCGCGCCGACCTACCCGACGTTCTTGCTCACCCGCGCGACCACCGGCGTGGACGATTCGAGCTACCCCGGTATATACAGCCTGGTTGCCGATTACTTCCCGCCGGCCGTGCGCGGACGTGTGTACGGTGTACTGCAGGTGGCACAGCCCCTCGGTTTCCTGGCCGCGACCATCCTGGCGCTGACCCTGGGTGCGTCGCTCGGCTGGCGAAACCTGTTCTTGTTGACCGGGGCCGCCGGGATCATCCTTTCGGCAATCATCTTGGTGGGCGTCCGCGAGCCCCCGCGTGGGCAAAGCGAGCCCGAGCTGGAGGGGATCGAACAGGTCGGCCAGTATCACTTCGATCGCCGGCAGGCCGCGGCTCTGCTGCACAAGCGAAGCCTGCTCCTGTTGTTCGCCCAGGGATTCGTCGGCGTCTTCCCGTGGAATGTCATCACCTTCTGGTTCTTCGCCTACCTCGAGCTCGAGCGCGGCTACGACCCGATGCAGATCCTGCTGACGATGGGCCCGGCCGTTCTCGTTCTCTCCCTGGGGTACGTCGTCGGAGGATCGTTGGGGGATCGGGCGTTCAAGCGGACGCGCCGAGGGAGATTGCTGGTGTCGACCGCCGGGGTCTTGCTCGGTGCCTTCTTCTTGACGCTGACGATGCAAGTGCCCAATGGAATGCCCGGGCTCTTCCTGGCATTCCTGTTGCTGACGTCACTCTTCGTCCCGTTTGCCTCGCCTAACGTCGTATCATCCGTCTACGACATCACCCTGCCGGAAGTCCGCAGCACGGCGCTTTCGATCCAATACTTCATCGAGGAAGGCGGGGCGGCGGTCGCTCCGTTTCTGGCCGGCCTGGCGGCGGACCGATCGTCCCTTCAAGAAGCCATCCAGGTCATCTGTGTGACGGCGTGGCTCATCGGATCGGTCTTCCTCGGCCTGGCCGCGCGGGCGATCCCGCGTGACATCGACGTGCTGCGCGGTCAGATGAGGGATCGGGCGTCACTGGAAAGAGAGGCGGCGTTCAGCGAGGCCTAGCGGCGACACGGCAGGGGTCCGCCGAGAGCGACGTTCGGCAGTGAGCTCAAGCAACTTCACCAAACACAAATCCTCAAGACCTTGGCGGGTCTTCCACCTAGCGAGCTAACAGTGATCGCGCCTCATCGCGCGTCAACCTCCATCGGGCTCCCTGGGCACACTCCTTTCCGCCGGGCTTCGGGACGGCTAAGAGCAGGCGGGGCGGCGACGATCTTCTGCGCATAGCCATTGGGAGGGATGTCCGCATCACGCATGAAGATCGTCGCTTGACCGAGTGGGTGGGGGGCTGGTATCATTTGGAAGGACCCCCACCCCCCTGGGGGGGGATGCGACAGAGAGCGGCAACGCTCAGAGGCAAAGGTGCAAGGATGGACAAGGCCGACACGATCAAGCGGCTCAAGAATATCGAGGGCCATGTCCGGGGAATCGAGCGGATGGTGGAGGGCGATGCCTATTGCATCGATCTGATCCGTCAGATTCAGGCCGTGCAAGCGGCCCTGGGCAAACTCAACGCCAGCATTCTCGAAAGCCACATCCACTCATGCCTGATCACGGCGGTGCGAGGCGAAGACGTGGCGGAGCGGGAGCGGGTGCTGGCGGAGGTTGCCGAGGTCTACAGTCTCGCCGCCCAAACTTGAAGAGCAAAGGAGACGAACCGAATGGACACGCGAAGGTATCAGGTGCCGAACATCTCATGTGGACACTGTGTTCACACCATTCAGACCGAGCTGGCCGAACTGGCTGGAGTGCGCCGGGTTGAAGTCAACCAGGCCGAGAAGCGGGTAGCGGTGGATTTCGAACCGCCTGCGACCGACGAGGGCATCCGCCGGTTGCTGGGCGAGATCGACTATCCCGTAGCCGCCTGACAAGGAATCGATGTGAGCCCTGGTGAGCCGGTGCAGAAACTGACGCTTCCCGTCACGGGGATGACTTGCGCCAACTGCGTATCGACCATCGAGCGCAACTTGCGCCGGTTGGACGGCGTCGAGCAGGCGAGCGTCAGCCTGGCTTCGGAGCGGGCCAGCGTTCAATTCGACCCGGCCAAGGTCGACGCCCGGCGCCTGGTCGAGCGCGTGCGTCGCGCGGGCTACGATGTCGCATTGGGAGATGTCCGCCTGGCCGTCTCGCGGATGGCGGACGACAGTGACGCACGGCGGCTCGAGCGGACGCTTCTGGGGCTGCCGGGAGTCGTCGAAGCCGAGATCAGCTACGCCGCCGAGCGGGCGCGGATCCGATACCTTCCAACCGAGATCACGCCGGCTGAGGTGCGCCGGGCCATCGAAGCGCAGGGCTTTGAAGCGCTGGAACGGTCCTCCGCCACCGAGGACGTCGAACGCGACGCGCGCGAACGGGAGATCCAACGGCAGCGCCGTCGGTTGATCGTCGGGCTGGTTTTCACGGTTCCACTCTTTCTCCTGTCGATGGCTTCCGACTTCGGCCTCTTGCCGATGGCCTTTGCCCACTCGGCCGCCCTGGGATGGGTCCAGTTCGCTTTGGCGACGCCCGTCCAGTTCTACGTCGGAGGCCAGTATTACACCGGTGCCTACAAGGCGCTGCGTAACGGCACGGCCAACATGGACGTCTTGATCGCCATGGGGTCTTCGGCGGCGTACTTCTACTCCGTGGCCGTCCTGCTTGGCTTGGCCCAGGGGCACCTGTATTTCGAGACCGCCGCGGTCATCGTCACCTTGATCGTGCTCGGGAAATACCTGGAGGCGCGCGCCCGTGGCCGGACGAGCGAGGCCATCCGCAAGCTGATGCGGCTTCGACCGCAGACGGCGCATGTCGTCCGCCAGGGTGAGGAGCTCGAGATTCCGGTCGATGAAGTCCGCGTCGGCGACGTCTTCATCGTCCGACCCGGGGAGAAGATCCCGGTCGATGGACTCGTCCTGGAAGGCGCCTCCAGTGTGGATGAATCGATGCTGACCGGTGAGTCGATGCCGGTCGACAAGGCGCCGGGCGCGGACGTGATCGGCGCGACCCTCAACCGGCTGGGCCGTTTGAAGGCCGAGGCGCGGCGAGTGGGAAACGACACGACGCTGGCGCAGATCATCCGACTGGTCGAGGAGGCGCAGGCGACCAAGGCCCCCATCCAGCGGCTCGCCGACCGGGTGTCGGCAGTCTTCGTCCCGATTGTGCTGCTCGTGGCCGCGGCGACATTCCTTGGCTGGTATCTGCTGGCGCCTACGCCCAATCCCGGCAACACGGTCTTCTCGCAAGCGTTGATCCATGCGGTTGCCGTGCTGGTCATCGCCTGCCCGTGCGCCATGGGGTTGGCCACGCCGACGGCGGTGATGGTCGGGACCGGGCGAGGCGCCGAAATGGGAATCCTCTTCAAATCAGGCGAGGCGCTGGAGACGGCAGGGCGGACGACCGCCGTCATCCTCGACAAGACCGGCACGATCACTCGTGGGCAGCCCTCGGTGACGGATGTCGTCCTGCGCGAGGCCGGGAACGAAAGCGCGTTTCTGCGTCTTGTTGCCGGCGCCGAGCGCGGTTCGGAGCACCCGCTGGCGGAAGCCGTCATAGCCTTGGCGCGAGAACGGAAGCTGCAAGTTCCCGAGCCGCAATCGCTGACCGCCATTCCGGGTGAAGGGATCGAGGCCCTGGTCGAGGGCCGGAAGATTCTGATCGGGACGACGGCCTTCCTTGCGCATCGTGGGGTGAGTCTGGATGGACTGGCCGACGAGGTCCAGGCCCTGCAGCGGCAGGCGAAGACGGCCGTGGTCGTGGCGATCGATGGACGGGCCGAGGGGGCGCTGGGTATCGCCGACGCCGTCAAGGAAGGCTCCGTCGAGGCGATCGGCCAGCTGCGCTCGATGGGCCTGCGGGTGATCATGATCAGCGGCGACAACCAGGCGACGGCGGGCGCCATCGGTGCGGAGGTGGGACTGGCTGAGACGGAAGTCCGGGGAGGGGTGCTCCCCGGGGGCAAGTCCTCCGAAGTGGCGGCCCTCCAATCGAGCGGCGAACGCGTCGCCATGGCCGGCGATGGCATCAACGATGCGCCGGCGCTGGCCCAAGCGGACGTCGGGATGGCGATCGGTACGGGCGCGGATGTCGCCGTGTCGACCGCGCCGGTCACCCTGATCAGCGGCGACCTGCGCGGGGTGCCGCGCGCGATCGGGTTGTCGCGGCGCACGCTGCACACCATCCGGCAGAATCTCTTCTGGGCGCTGTTCTACAATGTCGTCCTCATTCCGGCGGCGGCCTTCGGTCTGCTGACCCCGGTGTTGGCCGCGGCGGCGATGGCCTCCAGCTCGGTCTTCGTCGTGACCAACAGCCTGCGGCTGCGAAACGTTCGCCTGGTCTAGGCCGGAAGCCTGCGGGTCCGATCGCGTTCAGGCTACTCGAGACAAGGCAAGCGACCCACCACTTGATTCCAGGGCCGTCACCTGGGGGAGAGGTTCGCTCGAAGGGTCGTGGGGGGCGTGGGCTTGCCGCATGGGTATGAGACTGTTATCCTGGGACGTCTAAGAGAACGGCGACATGAGCAGGCTGCGACCAGAGCTTTCCCGACGGGACTTCCTCAAACTGAGCGGGGCGACCTTCGGCGCTTCCATGCTGCCACGCTTCTCCGTGGTCGGCGGGGTTCCGTCCCCGTCCGATCGGCTGTGCCGCGTTACCGAACTCGAGACGGCGATCCGCTCGCGGCCCAACCCCGAGTCTTCCGAGGTGACCGTGGCCCACCTGGACGACGTCCTGGTCGTCGGGCGCGAGGTCGTCGGCCGCGGCGTCTTCCCGCACAACCACATATGGTTCGAAACTCCCCAGGGGTTCGTCTGGTCTTCCGACGCGCAGCCGGTGCGGAACGCGCCTAACCCGTTGGAATCGCGGATCGCCGCCGAAGGAATCTGGACGGAGATCACCGTCCCCTTCGTTGACGGGCGCAGGTTGCCCGATCCTGCCGCCCCGATCCGCTACCGGCTGTACTACTCGATGGTGCTCAATGTCAACGAAGTTGTCGTCGATTCCGATGGAGCGGCGTGGTATCGGGTGGAGGACGAGAACGCCGTCGTGATGTACGCCCCGGGCGAAGCTTTCCGGCGAATCACGCCGCAGGAAATAACACCGCTCGGTCAACCGGACGCGCCCAAGGTCATCCGCGTCAACCTCGATCGGCAGGACCTGTCGGCGATGGAGGGAGGGGTCGAGGTCTACTATTGCCGAATTTCCTCGGGTTACTCCTTCACCAAAGAAGGGGAGCGAGTCTGGAACACGCCGATCGGCCAGAACTGGACGTGGCGGAAGATGATCTCACGCCACATGTCCGGCGGCGACCTGGTTTCCGGCTACGATCTCCCCGGAGTTGGCTGGACGATTCTGTTCAGCGGCACCGGCGCCGCCGTGCATTCCACCTACTGGCACAACGACTTCGGCACCCCCCGCTCACGCGGTTGCATCAATGTGCTTCCGGAGGACGCCAAGTGGCTGTTCCGCTGGTCGAATCCTCCCGTCGCTTACAAGCCGGGCGACGTAACTTCTCTGTTTCCGAATCCGGGAACGCCGGTCGCGGTGCAGGAGTTCTAGCCGGATGACAGCCCAGGACGTGACGATCCCGTTGGCGTTTCTGGCCGGCATGGCGTCTTTTCTTTCTCCCTGCGTGTTGGCTCTGGTCCCAGCCTATATCGGCTACTTGAGCGGCCGGTCGGTGACGGCCGAGGGAGTCGTCGTCGAGAACCGCTGGGAAACCTTCGGCCACGGCCTGGCTTTCGTAGCCGGGTTCAGCGTTGTCTTCATCTCTCTCGGCGCGGCGGCATCGTTGATCGGGGCGGTGCTCTATGACCTGCGCATTTGGCTGGCCCGCATCGGCGGTGTGATCGTGGTCATCTTCGGGCTTCACACGATGGGCGTCATCAACATTCCTTTTCTCAACTACGACACCCGCCGCCAGATGAGACCCAAGTCCGGCATGGACTATGGCTCGTCGGCGATGATGGGCGTCTTCTTCTCCGCCGGCTGGGCGCCGTGCGTCGGCCCCGTGCTCGGCGTCGTGCTGACTCTGGCCATTAGCACCGGCAACCTCAACCAGGGCGTGATCCTGCTGGCGGCTTATTCGGCCGGGCTGGCGATCCCTTTCCTGCTCGCCGCCCTGGGCGTCGGCCGGGCAGCCGAACTCATGCGCCAGCACGGCCGCACCGTAGCCATCGTCTCGCGCGTGACGGGCGTGGTGATGGTCATCGTCGGCGTGCTGCTCTTCACCGGAACCCTGCAGACCCTGGCGCGCTTCGGGTTCTTCATTCCCCTGGGGTTGTAGTTGGAACTCCGCTCGGCTAAGCGGTCTCGGCGCGTGACTTGGCTCGCCGCGGGCGGTGGGATGCTCTTGGGCGTGGCGATTGGCCTCATCGCCTTCACTACTCCCGTCTCATCTCCGACCCCGGCCGTTGCCGCCACCCACGGACCGGAGGCGGCTCCGGTTGTCGCCGCGCCGGCGCCGGACTTCGAGTTAGAAACCGTCGATGGCGAGTCCATCCGACTGAGCGATCTTCGGGGCAAGGTCGTGGCGGTCAACTTCTGGGCGACCTGGTGCTCGCCCTGTCGGTTGGAGATGCCGGATCTGCAGGCCAGAGCCGATGCCTACGGCGACCGCCTGGCCGTGCTCGGAGTGAACTTCGACGAGACCCCGGCCGAAGTGAAGGCCTTTCGAGACGAGGTCGGAGTGCACTTCCCGCTCTTGCTGGATCCGGGCGCAGCCGTGCAGCGCCTCTACCGCGTGGTCGGGTATCCGACGACCTACTTCATCGACCCGGAGGGTATCATTCGATTCCAGCACCTTGGATTGATGTCCGCCGAGCAGATGGACAACTACCTCGAGCAACTGGGGTTGGCTTCATGATTCGGGTCACGTTGTTCACCAAGAAAGACTGCAGCTTGTGCGACCAGGCCAAGGCGGATCTCGCCGAGCTGCAAGCGATCGTCCCGCACCGCCTGGTCGAGGTGGACGTCGAAACCGACAGACTGCTGATGGAGCGGCACGGCGAGGAAGTCCCCGTGGTCGAGGTCGGCGCGTACACCCTGCGCGCCCCCTTCAGTCAGACCGACCTCAAGGTCGCCCTGCTCGCGGCGCAGCAGGGTCGCCCGGCCGCTCCACCGCTCACCGGTTCCGCCCGGGAGCGGGCGATCGGCATGAATCGAATCGCCCACGGTTTCTCGCGGCATTGGCTGGCCGTCCTGAACACGATCGTCTTCCTGTACGTGGCGCTCCCATTCTTGGCGCCGGTCCTCATGAAGGCCGGCGCGGAAAGGCCAGCGCGCTGGATCTATACAATCTATTCTCCGGTCTGTCATCAACTGGCATTCCGATCCTGGTTCCTCTTCGGGGAACAGCCGGCGTATCCCCGGGCGCTGGCCGGCACCACGCTGGCCTCCTACGGAGACTCCACCGGACTCTCCGAGGGGGACCTGCTGGCGGCCAGGCAGTTCATCGGCAATGGGCGCCTCGGGTACAAGGTCGCCTTCTGTGAGCGCGACGTGGCCATCTACGGCGGGATCTTGTTGGGCGGCCTGGCCTTCGCCCTGGTGCGCGGCCGGGTGAAGCCGCTGTCGATTTGGATCTGGTTCTTCGTCGGCGTCCTTCCGATGGCGATCGACGGTGGATCGCAGTTGATCTCGGGGATTCCGCTCTTTCCGGCGGGCTTGAGCCCGCGCGAGAGCACGCCGTTGCTGCGAACCATGACCGGGATGCTCTTCGGTGTGCTCAATGTGTGGCTGGCCTATCCGTACCTTGAGCGATCGATGACGGAGACGCGGGCGGCGGCCGCCGTGAATCTGGCCAGAGCCGACGTCGGCCCGCCGAGCTCTGCCGGACCCCCGGCGTGATAAACTGGCCTCATGCCCTTCCTCGACGTCGGGCCGCTGCGCATCTTCCAATTTGAATCGCTGCAATCGAATGGGGTCGAACACGGAATCCTGACTCGCCGCGGTGGGGTGAGCCCTGCGCCATGGGCCTCGCTCAATCTGGGCGCGGGTGTAGGCGACGAGTCTGAACGCGTGCAGATCAACCGCCGACGGGCGGTGGAGGCCTTGGGGCTTCGGCCGGAATCGATCTACGATGTCTGGCAGATTCACTCGGCGACGGTCGTTGTGGCCGATGGGCCGCGGGCCGAGGCCGCGCCGATCCAGGCCGACGCCATCCTCACCAACCGGCCCGCCGTGACGCTCCTCATGCGATTCGCGGATTGCGTCCCGATCCTTCTCGTCGATCCGAGACGGGAAGCCATCGGTCTGGTGCATGCCGGCTGGCTGGGGACCGTCCGCCAGGTGCTGCGGTCGGCGGTGCGCCGAATGGCCGAGAGCTTCGGCAGCCGGCCCGAGGACTTGCGCGCCGGCCTCGGCCCCTCGATCGCCGGCCATCACTACCCGGTGGGCCCGGAAGTCGTTGCTGCGTTTCGTCAGGCCTTCGGGGAGTCGGCCGAGGCGCATCTTTCGAAAGATGGCGACCGTATCCATCTCGACCTGTGGTCGGCGAATGTCCAGTTGTTGCGCGAGGAAGGCCTGACGCAAGTCGAGGTCTGCGGCCTGTGCAGCGTCTGCCTCCCACAGGACTGGTTCTCCCATCGCGGCGAGCACGGGACGACCGGACGTTTTGGCGCGGCCCTCGCCCTGAGCGCGTAGCGATGGACCACGGAGACCTAGAATCATGGCCCTGCCGCCACTCACCCCTTCGGGCGCACCTTCGGGTGCACCTTGGGTGTGCGCCGCCCTCACCCCTTCGGGTGCGCCGAAGGGCGTGGCGCCCTGCCCCCTGGGCGCGCCCGAAGGGGCGTAGAGGGCGAACGGCGTAGAGGCCGAAGGGGCGAAGCCAGGACCGACTGGAGCCGGTGGCCACCGCGCTAGCGTCCCGGAGGGGATCGCGCTTCGGCCTCTACAGGCCGCCAAGGGCGCATGCCGAAGGGCATTGGGCGCCACGTAGTTTTCGTGGTGGTCTAGAGGCGACGGCTTTTCAGGAAGATCGTGATGACACCGCCGCAGGTAGACGCCATTCGTGTCCGGTTGGAATCCGTCCAGCGGCGGATCGCCGAGGCGGCTTGGCGATCCGGTCGAGAACCGGTGGCGGTCCGGCTGGTGACGGTGACCAAGGGCCACTCCGTCGAGACGATTCGTGCGGCCTTCAGCTGCGGGCTCCGGGCGTTTGGGGAGAACCGCGTGGAGGAAGCGCTGCCGAAGATGGCCGCGCTGGCCGACCTGAACGGCGTCGAATGGCACTTGATCGGTCCGCTGCAGAGTCGGAAGGTGCAGTTGGTCGGCACAGGGTTTACCCTGATCCACGCCGTGGATCGGCTGAAAATTGCGCGCCGTCTCCACGAGCACGCCTTGGGGGTCGACCGGCCTCAGCCGGTGCTGCTGGAGTGCAACGTCTCCGGCGAAAGCTCGAAAGCCGGCTGGCGCCTCGATGTCGAGGCTTCGTGGGAGAGTGTGCTCGGCGAACTGCGTGAGATTTCACGCCTTCCCGGTCTCTCCGTGCGCGGTCTGATGACGATGGCGCCGTTGGGCGCCGACTCCGAGCTGCAGCGGGAGGCCTTCCGCCGATTGGCCCGCCTGCAGGAGTTCCTCGCCGCCCGGTTGGGGTGCGCGCTGCCGGAGCTGTCGATGGGGATGTCGGATGATTTCGAGGTGGCGGTGGAGGCGGGGGCGACCCTGGTTCGAATCGGGCGGGCGATTCTGGGCGAGCGGATGTAAACTACACCCCATGGTGACGATCGTCCAGTGGCTCACGACGGCGCTCACGCTGCTGATTCTGGCCGACATATTGGTGAGCTTCCTCCTCGACCCCTTTCATCCGGTACGAAGGAGTCTTGATGCGGTGGTCCATCCCTTGTTGGCCCCCATCCGGCGCTTCCTTCCCTCGGTCGGAATGTTAGACTTCAGCCCGTTCGTCCTTTTGATTCTGGTTCAGGTCCTCGGGGGTCTCCTTATCCGGTTCTTCTCATCGGGCTGAGGCGGCCGACCTGATCGGCGGACCTCGTCGGGTGTTACGCGAGGTGGTATGCGGAAGTTCAAACTGCATGACGGGAAGAGTGGGGCAGCGCTGACCGTCCGGGTGACGCCGCGTGCCCGGCGAACCGAGGTCGCCGAGCTCCTCGAGGACGGCACCTTGAGGATCCGCTTGACCGCGCCTCCGGTGGAGGGGAAGGCCAACGCCGCTCTGATCGAGTTCCTGGCCGAAGTCCTCGGCACCCGCAAGAGCCGGATCGAGATCGTCGCCGGAGAGAAGGGCCTGGACAAGATCGTTTCCATCACTGACATGTCGGCCGTCGAAGTGCAGCAGCGTTTACAGGAATGGATTGACGAGCACGAAGATGCTTGAGGCGTTAGGGCGAGTCAGGCGGCCGGGCAGGGGCCAAGTCCCTCGCGAGGTGCCCGCAACAGGAAAGTCATTCCCGCGAATCGCGCTTCGCCCTCTACGCCCCTTCGCCCTCTACGCCCCTTCGGGCGCCCCCAGGGGGCAGGGCGCCAAGGGCGGGCGCCCCCAGGGGCAGGGCGCCGTGGGCGCATCCCGACGGGAAGCGGGAATCCAGGTGAACACGAATCCAGCCTGGACCCCCGCCTCCCCTCCGGGATGCCCCCTTCGGGGTGCGAAGCGCGACGAAGCGCGATTCGCGGGGGTGACAAAAACGGTGGGGCACCTTTCTCGGCGAGGGCAAACAATGGAAGACTCCCCGTCGATCTCTGATCAGAGCCCGTTCAATTCATTCTTCGGTGCGAGTCGTGTTCACACCCGTAACAGATTCTGTCATGGAGGGACGCGGCGGAAGACTCGCGGCCCATAGCCCACGTCGAAACCTACCTGGCGCCCAACGCCCCCAGCTCCAGCCAGGCCTGGCTCGAAGTCCCCGCCCTCTACAGGGCGCCAAGGGCGGCAGGGCCATGAATTAAGTCTCCTCAGGAAAACTAGGTCGAGGGAATGAGCAGCACGCCCGGGGCCGCTTGACGCCACAGCGATTCAAAGGCGGCGTCTCGCAAGAAGGGTTGGTCCGAGCGAAGCGACTTGTTGAGCTCGATCCGAAACTCGCTCCCGTCGAGCCAGGCCAGCGTTTCCAGGGCAGCGATCTGCTCCTCGACCGTCCCACTGCTCAGCGCTCGGCGCAGCATCTCCATCGCCGCCCGCCCGGCGGCCATACCTGAGCCGACCCGGGCGGCAAAGGCCACCAACCAGGGCAACTCGCTCGGCTCGCGGACCGGTGCGGGGATCCGCCATGGCGGATTTCGGCGCCGCTCGTTCGCTTCGGCCGCCGCACCGCGCACCACCCATTGCTCGTCGTCGATCTGGACCTTCTCGAGGATCTTCGGTGCCCAATCTTCCGGGACGCGCGACAAGCCAAACACGGCGGCGCGGCGGGTCAGCAGATTGTTGACCTCGGCTGCATCGCGCAGCATGCTGTACCCCTCGTCCGGATGGCAGGCGAGAGCCTCGGCTGCCGCCAGGCGGACGCCTTCTTCGGCCTCGAGCAGCGCACGTCCGAGCGCTTCGAGCGCCGCTTCCGTCCCGATGCCGACCAGGCCGAGACAGGCTGCCTGCCGAACGAGCAGTTCTCGGTCATGGGCCATGAGGTCGGTCAGCGTTGAAACCGATTCCTCGTCGTGCAATCCACCCAGCCCGATGGCCGAGAGCAATCGGGTGCTGGCGGCGTCCATGGTCAGCAAGCGGCGAAAAAGGATGGCCGCCGTCGGCTCCGCCGCCTGGACGAGAGCGTGGACGGCGCGCAAGCGTAGACCGTAGGGCCGCTGATGTGTCTGAAGGATCTGGGCGAGCGCGCGCAGGACATTCTGGCGCCAGGAGGCCTTGCGTGGCGCGTACCGCAGCAAGCGAGCTGCATCGAGCGCGCCGGTCTCCAGTGCATCCCGCCCGCCTTCCAGCCAGCGTTGGACGATCGTGCCGACGTCGCTGAGCGCGGCGAAGAAACCGACGGCAGCCTCCGCCGGCGGCCATCCCGCCTGGATCACCGCCTCGCTCGGACCACCGGCGACCATCGCCCGGGCGCCCAGGTAGGCGCCCACCGCAGGCTGACTGAATGTGTAGTTCCCACCCGTTCGCCGGCTCAGGATTCCGGCGTCGACCAGGTCGCCCGTCGGTGTGCCGCGCGGGATGGAGCGGTCGGGCAAGACGCCGCTTCTGCCCTCCAACCAGGCCAGGCCGGTCGCCTCGGCGGACTGTCGTTCCTCCGGGGACAAGATCCGGGCCAAATAGGAGTCGAGCGAGTCGACGATCGAGTCGCCCCGAACGTCCCCTGTGTGGGACGCCCACACCCGCAGTGTGAGTTCGAGTGGGGAGGCGCCTCGCGCGGCGCCAATGATCCAGCCGGTGATCAGCGACGGATCGATATCGGCCAGGCCTCGCTTGTGCAGTTTCGGGGCGACGTCCCGCTGCCAGGCAGCCGACCATTTCGTCATGAAGACACGTTGTTCGTGGTCCGTCCAGGGGGCAAGGGCCGCCGGCGCCAACCGCCCCTGTCCCACGAGGCCGTCGTAGCCGCGCGCGGGTCCTGCGGCGACGATGCGGACCTCCGGGAAGTCGTCTTGCAGTGCCTCAAGCCAGGCCGTGACCTTGGAGATCTCGTCCAGATTGAGCTCGTCGAGCCCGTCGAGCAACAACAAGGCTGTCTTTTGTCGGAACGAGGCCCGCAGGTAGGCGGGCAACCTGGCGGCCATGCCGCCGGAAACGGTCTGCTGCGCGGCTGTGATGAGGGGATCCAACGGGTCCTTGCCTGACCATCGCTCGGCATTGAGGTCGGCGGCGTGGACGAAGAACGGCGTGTGCCCGGCCAATTCTCCGGCCTCCGGAGAGCGGCGGGCCGCCAGGATCGTCAGGTAGGCCAGGGCGGCCGTCTTCCCGGATCCCGCTTCCCCGGTGAGAAGGAGATTCGGGCCGGTGGTGAGTGCCGTCGGCAGGGAGAGGGACGGCGTCTGGAAGATCCCTGCGAGACTGACCCAGTCGGGCAGATTCGGCAAGACGCCTAGCGTGTCCTCGGCCCTCGGTTCGGTGCGTGTCGGATCGGCCTGAAATGAAGGCGTGAGCACGCGCGGTGGGACGGCGATCTCATCCAACACGAAAAGCGCCCGTGCCAGATGCAAACCTTGGGCGCGGGCCTCGATTTCTCGGCGGTATCGGTCGCGTGCGCCGACGGCGAGGCCGACGGAGACCTGCCCCACTTTCTCCCGGCTCGAGGTGAGGGCCCATCTCGCAACCGGTAGGGCGCGGTTGAACGCCAGCAGGAGCAGGAATCCGACGGCGATTCCTACATAGAACTCTGGCAGATCGAACTGAAAGCCGAACAGGTTCTGGAACAAGCCAGCCTATCCTGCGTACAGAACCCGGCCGCATTGCCGGCATCGAATCAGACCGGGACCGGTGCCGACCTCCTGTCGGGCGGAGGCGGCCAGGGTCAGGCCGCAGGCCCCGCACGTTCCGTCCAGCATCTCGGCCACCGCCAATCCTGCTCCGCTCTTGCGGAGGGTTTGATAGAGCTGCATATCGTCTTTCGTGATCCCGGCGGCGGCGGCCTCCCGCTCTTCGCTGCGTTGCCCAAGCCTGGAGGCGAGTTCGTCTCGTTCCTTCCGCAGGCTCTGGTCGCGGCCTGCGGCGTTGGCCTCGGCCAACTCGAGTCGGATTCGGGCGTCGGCCACCATTTGCTCCGCCTGCTCCAGCCGGACCATTTCGTCCAGCTGACGATCCTCCAGAGTCGAGAGATGACGCCGCAAGGCTTCGCTCTCCGCCTGAAGTTCCTGCAGTTCCTTTGGGTTGTGGACGGAGCCCCCGTAGAGTTTTTTCTCCGTCTCCTCGATCTTGCGCCGCTGATCCGCTACAGCATCCTCTGCGGAGCGGCCGTCAGTGGAGGCAAGGTTTCTGGCAGCCTCGGCCCGAGACTCCGCCTGCTGGGCGCGCTCGAGCTCCGCATGTTCGGCCAGCTCGGCCTCGACGGCGGCCATCCGAGCGCTGGCCTGATCCATCGTCAAATCGATCTGCTGCAAGCGATAGAGTGCGGAGGCGCGGCCCACGGGACGGATTATAGATGCGATGGCGCGCGCCGGGCAAGCCGAAAGGCCGGCACCGGACCAATGGCCTAGGTGCCCTACCTCTCCTAAAGGCCCCTCCGCTCACCTGCGCTGCGCCGCGCTGTGCGCAGTGCGGCGCAAGTGTCGATCCGGGGTGCTCCCGGAAAGCTACCGGAACGATGTGCGCGACGGGTCGGGCGAGGGTGAAACCCGGCGGCCAATTGCGGCCACCACCCAGCCTCTCGCGCAACACCCCGGAGCCCTTCGGCAGGCTCAGGGCAGGCTCCGCGGAGGTCCCGCCCTGCCGAGGGAAGGGAATAATCCCACCGCGTGGCGCGGCCTGTCCCGTCGCGTACAATTCGGGCATGCGCCATCGCCCCTGGTTTTGGCTGGCGGGGCCAGCTGTCGTCCTGTTCGCCGTGCTAACGCCCTATATCCTTGCCGGCCGGGGGCAGCCCCCCGGGTTTGTCTTCTCCGGCTTCCTGATCAACCCGGTCGACGGGTTCAGCTACCTCGCCAAGATGCGGCAAGGGGCAGGGGGCGCCTGGCTGTTTCATCTGCCTTACGCCGCCGAGCCAGGATCGGGCGCGTTCCTATTTCTCTTCTACCTCGCTCTCGGACACCTCCAGAGTCTCCTTCAACTCAGCGCCGGTGTGGCCTATCACTCCGCCCGGCTGTTGGGCGCCGCGGCGATGCTCGCCGCGGCGTACGTCTTCTTTCGCACGTTTGTGCCCTCCACCGTCGCGCAGCGATGGGCATTCGCGCTGGCCGCCTTCGGCTCCGGCGCGGGGTGGCTCGGCCTGATGTTGGGCCGATTGGCGATCGATCTTTGGGTGCCGGAGGCCATCCCCTTTCTCGCCGCATTCGCCAACGCCCACTTCCCCGTCGCCGCCGCCTCGATGCTCGTCGGGATGACCGCCATCGCCGCGCCTACCGCGCGTCGAACGCAAAGGCTCGTCTGGGCGGGTCTGGCGGCTCTGGTGCTGGTGCTGGTCCAACCCTTCGCGGTCTTGACGGTGGTCGTCGTCGCCGCGGCCTGGTTCATCTGGAGCCGAGCCAGCCCCGCGCATGAATCATCGAGAACTGGAAGTTGGACCGAGCACGCGTTGGCTTTGGGGGTTTTCGTGCTCGTCGCCGCGCCGTGGGTCCTCTACGACCTGTGGGTGACCCGCACGCAACCGGTATTGGCGGCCTGGTCGGCACAGAACATCACTCCCACGCCCCCGGCCTTTGACGTGGTGCTTGGGTTCGGCCTTGTTCTGGCTCTTGCGCTCATTGGATTGTGGACGAGCAAGGCTGGAGCGACCTCGGCCGGGCGCCTCCTGGTTACCTGGCTGGTTCTGGGTCTCCTGTTGGTCTTCGCGCCTGTTGCGCTTCAGCGGCGAATGCTGCTGGGAGTCTTCTTTCCCATGGCGGCGCTTGCCGGGCTCGCGCTCGAGGCGCTAACGCGAAGCCGGGTCCCGGGCCGCCGCTGGCTGCCCTACCTCCTGTTCGCCCTTTGTCTGCCGACGAACGTCGTCGTCCTGGCCGCGACCCTCAGCGGGGCTCTGCGCCAGGAGCCGGAGCTGGTCCTGACGGAGTCCGAACGGCGTTCCTACCTTTGGGCCGAGCACGGGCTTCCGGCTGGCGCGCTCGTGCTCGCCGGTGAGGTCTCAGGGAATCGCCTGCCGGCTTTCGCCCCGCTGCGAGTGATCTACGGCCACCCGTTTGAGACTCCGGACGCCGGGGCGGAGCTTGATTGGGTGAATGCCATCTACCGCTCCGACCTCCCGTCGCCGGAGGTCTTGCATCAATTGCAGGATCGATCGATCGACTTCGTCTATCTCGGACCGCGCGAACGAGCGATCGCGAATCCGACATGGCTGATGGGACTGACTCCGGTCTACGCTGATGCGGACGTCATGATCTACCGGATCGCCCCACCATGAGGCGACTCCTGCAAGGCCGGACACTTATTTTGCTGCTCCTGGCGGCAGCCGCGGCACTCTTCCTGCTCCCGCTGGCCCTCGAGCCGACGGCCTACCCGTTCCCGCCGGGGGCGGACTACTCCGACGCGCTCATAGCCCATCTCTCGAGCGCTCGCTTCCTCCATCGGGCAATCTTGCAGTGGGGCCAGATCCCCCTTTGGAATCCGACTCTGCTCAGCGGCATGCCCTTTGCCGCAGACCCACTTTCGGGTCTGTGGTATCCGCCCTTCTGGGCCCTCGCCCTAATCCCCGAAGCCATCGT
>DATEVL010000083.1:0-40256 GCA_035281845.1 Anaerolineales bacterium
TGCGCGTCTCGCGGCCGAGGCGTTTGCTGGCGGCCGCCAGTCCCTGGGCCCGTAACCACTCGGCGGCTTGCGCCAGATTTCCCCCCGCCTTTTCCAGCGCATCGCGGCAGTCCTTGAAGCCGGCCCCAGTCTGATCGCGCAGCTGCTTGATCTGCTCTGCGGAGACGCTCACTCCGCCGCCTCAGCCGGTTTGTCCTCAGCCGGAATGTCCTCGGCCGGCTTGTCCTCGGCCGGCTTGTCCTGGGCCGGCTTCTCCTCGGCCGTAGGCGCCTGGGCTTCGGGCGTCTCGGGTGTTAAGCCGCCTTCAGCGAGAGCTGCCCGCAGTTCCTCATCGTAATCACCGGATTGGAGCTTCGCCAGGGTCGCTTCGCCCAGCAGGTCTTCATCGGCGAATTCGACCGCCTCGACGGCTGCAGTACGCCGCCCGGCAGGAATCTCTTCCCGCTCTTCCTCGGGGAGATCCTTGCGCAACGCCTTCCCCTCCAGCACGGCGTCGGCTACCTTCCCCGTTAGAAGTTTGATCGCGCGGATGGCGTCGTCATTGGAGGGGATGACGTAATCGACGCCGGATGGGTCGCAATTGGTGTCGACCAGCCCCAGCACCGGGAGGCCCAGGAGATTGGCTTCATGGATGGCGGTCTCTTCGCGACGCACATCGACTACGAAGAGCAGCCCGGGCAAAGCGCGCATCGTACGCAGCCCGCCGAGGCGCCCCTGGAGACGCTCGATCTTACGATGATTGAGCAGGGCTTCCTTCTTAGTGATCTTCTCGAAGTCGCCCTGATCGCGCGCCTTCTCCAGCGCCTGCAGCTCGTCGATCCGGCTGAGGATCGTGCGCCAGTTGGTCAGCGTGCCCCCCAGCCAGCGGGTGTTGACATAGGCCATCCCGCAACGCACCGCTTCGGCTTCCATCGTTTCCTGCGCCTGACGCTTGGTCCCGACGAACAGGACCGACGCACCGGCGGCGACGGTGTCGCGCACCAGGTCGTAGGCCGCCGTCAGGGCGTCGACCGTCTGCTGCAGATCGATGATGTGAATGCCGTTTCGTTCGGTGAAGATGTAGGGCTTCATCCGAGGGTTCCACTTGCGGGTGCGGTGGCCGAAGTGGACCCCCGTTTCGAGCAGGGCCTTCATGCTGATGACCGACATGCCGTGCAACCTCCGATGCGTTGGGCCTCCGCCTCCGTCCACCCAGCCCGGAACCCCCTTTTGGGGGCACGCCCGGACCAGTCGGGAGGCGTGCGGATTATTACCCCCTAGGGGGGTAGCCCCGCGTAGGGGGCAGAATGGCTCCCGCCAAGCGACTTCCCTGGCGGGAGCGGTCTCCTAGTGTACCACAAGGAAAGTGAGCAGCGCTCAGACGGCTAGATCGCGATGAACCTAGGAGCGCCACACAAGACCCCGAGTGCCGACGTGGCTCGCGAATCGGGCCGCGTTTGCTGCCTACGGTGTTACGGTGAAGGTCGTGAACATCCCGGCTTCGAAGTGTCCCGGCGTGTAGCACGCCAGGTGATACTCACCGGGCTCGGTGATGGTCCAATCCAGAGTGACGACCTCACCCGGCTCGATTTCCTCGACCTCCGATTCCTGCCCGTCTTTTTCCATGGGCACATCGTGGGCGGAGGCGGGCTCGACGACGAATTCGTGTACCACCGTCCCGGCATTCGTAATGGTGAAGTGAATCGGGGTGTTGGCGGCCACCGAAAGCGGCGAGGCGTCGACCTTGAATTCGGTCAGCGTGACCGCCACATCGACGGGTTTCTTGGCACAACCCGCCAGCAAGGCAGCCAGGACGAGTAGGCCAACGGGAACGGTTCTTCGTATCATTTCCAGCCTCCCTTAGGTCGGATATCAAGCACGGTCCGAGACTTGTGGTTCCATTCGAGAATGGCCTTCGTGGCGTGCGCCATCCTTTCGGCGCCGGGGCGCCTGCTTTCTGACCTGGACGACTCGTCCTCGCGGAGATGCGCGTCCGAGGAAACCATCCCACACGGGTGCGACCCCATTCTCGGACCGAAAGGGGTGCGCCGGCGAGGGTCGATTGTCACCTTTACAGGCCATTTTTCTTGTAATACGGGATTCCGGCTAACCGGGAAGCCGGTTCGTAACGGTCAGGTTCGGATCCGGTGATCCTTCCGGCGCTGGGCGCCTTGGCCCTTCATCCTTGCGACGTCAGACGGACTTGCGCCGCGCCTTGGCCTCGACTCGGCGGAGAAATCGGTCCTCGGCGATGACCCGCCGGCGATGTTCCGCCTCCCCGACCTTTTCCAGCTCATCCCAGACGTCGGCCTCGAAATCCAGCGCCTCCGCTTCCAGCCCCACGAGTTCGACACGGATGCGCACCGTCCCACCCATCGGAGTCGGGGCCAGATGTCGCAGGTGCAGCTCCACGCCGACCGTCGTCTTGCCCGCCGGAAGACTGCGCTCCGCCAGACGCCGGCAAGTCTGCTCGACAAAGAGCGCCATCGCCGGGGTGGCATAGACCCGCAACGCGCCGCTCCCAATGTGGGAGGCAGTCCGCTCGGCCGTCACCTCCTGGGTGTCCTCGGCGATATCACCGACGTGAAGATCGGCGGGGGTCATCCGGCGCGTTCGGGGCCCGAACCCACGGCCAGCGCGACCGCGTGCTCATGGGTGTGACTCAGGCTCACCGCCCACGTCACCAGGCCTTGCTCGTCCGCCACACGCCGCGCTCGGCCATACAGGCGGAGCAGCGGCTGACGCCGCGGCCCGTTGACGATCTCGATCTCTTTCCACCCCACTTCCCCGATTCCGGTCCCGAGCGCCTTGGAGACGGCCTCCTTGGCGGCGAAGCGCGCGGCCAGAGCCGGCGTCGAGCCGGCGGCATCGATCAGCTCCTGAGGAGTGAAGAAACGGTGAAAGAAACGGTCGCCGTGGCGCAGGATCGCCCGATCGATCCGGTCGACTTCGATCAGGTCCACGCCGGAACGCATCACGCCGCACCTGCCACCAACGCCGGACCGGCAATGGCGACGGCCAGTCGATCCGGGGAAAGGAATCGCCGGGCCTGCTCCAGGATGGCCTCGCGCGTGATCGCCGCGATCCGATCGGAGTAGGTCCGGTAGTAGTCGAGGCCGAGATCGTATTGCTCGATATTCACCAGCGCGCCGGCGACGCCCTCGTTCGATTCGAGCTGCAACGGGAGCCTTCCGATGAAGTGGGCCTGGTTCTCCTCCAGCTCATCGGCGGACACCTTGCGGTCGACGAATCGGCCGATTTCTTTGCGGATCAATTCGATCGCCCGGTCCACATTGGCCGGGTTGACCCCGGCGTTGACCGACCACGGTCCCGGGCCGGGCCCGCCTCCGAGCGAGCTGTAGGCATAGTAGGCCAGCCCGGCGCTGTCGCGAACCGCGTCGCCCACCCGCCCATACAGGCCGAACCTCCCCAGAATACTGTTACCGATAGCGGCGGGCAGGTAGCCCGAGTCGGTGCGAGGCGGCCCCGGCACGCCGACGACGATGTCGCATTGGCTCTTCCCGGGCAGCACGATCTCACGCCGCCGCAGCTCGTGCAGCGGCTCGGCGCCAGGCACCTCCGTCGCGACGACCTGCCCCGGGTTGTTCCATCCGCCCAGAGCAGCTTCGACCGCCTGGCGCGCCGCGTCGGCCTCCACCGCGCCGACGATGGCCAAGACCATCCCTCGCGGACCAAACGCCCGACGATGAAATTCGATCAAGGACGAGCGCGGAATGGCTCCGATCGACTCCTTCGTCCCATCCGAAGGAATGGCGTAAGGGTGACTGGGGTAAGCCAGGCGATCGAATTCCATCTCGGCGACGGACCCGGTATCCTGGTCGCGGATGTTGAGCGCGGTGAGCTTTTCGGCGCGCAGTCTTTCCACCTGGTCTTCCGGGAACGCCGGCTGGCGCAGCACCTCGGCCAGCAAGTCGAGCAGGAGGCGCAGGTCTTCGGCCAGAGCCTTGCCTTGAAAGGAGGTTCGATGCTTGCCGGCGCCAATCCCGAGATGGGCGCCAATCGACTCGATGGACTCGTAGATCTCCTGAAAGGAGCGGCCTCGGCTGCCGCGCATCAACGCCCCCGCCGTGAGATGGGCCAGGCCGGCGCGCGAGCCGTCTTCGTCGACGGCCCCGGCCGACACGTATCCGTTGAGAACGACCGACGGGCTGGCGTGGTTCTGGCGCACCAGGAGCACGATCCCGTTGGGGAGAGTCCAACGGGCGGTGTTCTCCGGACCGGGGAGGGACTTCGGGTCGAGCCGGGGGAAGGACGGCGCCTTCCTAGGCACCGGCCGAGTCTCCGGTCGGGAGATACATGCCAACGACTCGCTGCGATGGCCGCAGGTACGTTCGGGCCACCCGCTGGATGTCATCGGCCGTCACGGCCCCCAACCCATCCAGGTAACCCTCGAACCAGGAGTAATCGGCAAACATCTCGCTGTACCCAAGCCAGAAGGCCTGATTGGTGATGCTTTCGCTGCCGTAGGCGAAGAGTGCCCGCGCTTGTTTGACGGCCTTGACCAGCTCTTCCGCGGCAATCGACTCGTCCTGCAGCCGCCGGACCTCGTCGTCGATCGTTTGCAGCACGTCTTCCGCCTTGACACCGGGTCGAACGGTCGCCCGCACGCCATACAGATAAGGATCGATGGTGGCCGCCAGGTCGCCGTCGACGGCGGCCGCCAAATCCCCCACAACCAGCGCACGATACAACCGGGAGGTCTTGTTGGACAGACCGCCGCCGAACAGATTCAGACTCGAGGCGCCGGAAAGGATGCTGTCGAGGACGGCCATCGGGAAGAAATCGGGGCTGGTGGCGGTCGGTGCCCGATAGGCGACCTCGACGTAGGTCGTATTTCCCGGCCCTTCGACGGTCACCCGCCGCTCTCCGGCCTGCTCCGGCTCGCTCCGCACGGCGGTTGCGGGGCGGGGCTTCTTCGGAAGCGGGCCGAACAGCTGGCGCAGGCGATTCAACATCGGCCGCGTTCGGAAATCACCGGCAACGGCGATCAGCGCGTTGGCCGGAACGTAGTTCGTCCTGTAATGGCGAACCAGATCTTCTCGCCTCATCGTTTCCAAGTCCGCCCGGTCGCCGACGACTTGATGGTGGTAGGAATGAACGCGGAAGGCGGCCGCCTGAATCTCTTCGCCCAGCCGAAAGGTCGGCTCGTTCTCGTGGCCCTCACGCTCGGAGATGATCACTGTTCTTTCGGAGGCAACTTCGTCGGCTTCGAACAGGCTGTGGACCATCCGGTCGGCTTCCAGCCGGAGCGAAAGGTCAATCCGGTCGGCTGGCATCGTCTCGAAGTAGGCCGTCCAGTCGTACCAGGTGAAGGCGTTCCACAGGCCGCCATCGCGCGAGATGGCCCGATCGAGGACGCCGGCGGGGAATTTCGGCGTGCCCTTGAAAAGCATATGCTCCACCCAGTGGGAGATGCCGGTGATGCCCGGTCTCTCGCTGCGGGCTCCAACCCGGTACCACACCCAGAAGCTGATCAAGGGCGCCGTGTGGATTTCCTTAAGGCGGACTTCGAGGCCGTTGCGGAAACGCGCCCGCACGACGGGTGTCGAGGGCACGCTCATAGGGCTGCGCGCGGCTCGGCCGGCGCCAGGTGAGCGATCGGCTTGCCGTCGGGACCGAAACCGCGGCCGACGCCCTGGTACTGGAATCCGAGGCGAACCATCTCCACCGGATCGTAGATGTTGCGGCCGTCGACCAGGATCGGCTGGCGCATCGAATCTCGCACCTTCGCCAAATCGAGCTGCTTGAATTCGTTCCACTCGGTACAGACCATCAGGGCGTCGGCGCCTTCGGCCAGGTCGTAGGCCGTCGCCGCCATTTCCACCTGCGGTAGAAGCTCGGCGGCCCGCGGCATCGCCACCGGATCATACGCACGCACCCGGGCGCCTTCGTCCATCAATCGGCCGGCGATCTCCAGCGCCGGAGCCTCGCGCAGATCATCGGTGTTGGGCTTGAACGACAAGCCCATCAGGCCGACGGTCTTCCCCGCCAACCCGCCGACCATTTCTCGCAGCCGGTCGATCAATTGCCGTCGCCGATCGTTATTAATCTCGATCACCGCCTGGAGGAGCTGCGGATGCCGCCCCTTCTCCCCCGCCATGTAGGCCAGGGCCGCCACATCCTTCGGGAAACACGACCCTCCGTACCCCAACCCTGCGTCGAGAAAGGCCGAGCCGATGCGCGGATCGTAGCCCATCCCGCTGGCGACTTCCTTGATGTCGGCCCCCAGCGCCTCACAGATGTTGGCAATTTCATTGATGAAGGAAATCTTGGTCGCCAAGAAGGCGTTGGAGGCGTACTTGATCATCTCGGCCGTGCGCAGGTCGGTGATCAGGATCGGCGCTCGCAGCGGAAGGTGGACCTGCGCCACCCTGGCAGCCGCCTCGCGGTCCAAGGATCCAAGGACGGTTCGAAAGGGCGTCATGAAATCGGCGATGGCCGACCCTTCCCGCAAGAATTCCGGGCAGGAGACGACCGAAAAGGGGATCGGCTTGGGTTGGTGGGAGCGGACGATGTCCGCCACCCAGTCGCCCGTCCCCACCGGCACCGTCGATTTGTTGACGATGACGATCGGCTGGGTCATCGCCCGGGCGATGGATTCGGCGACGGAACGGACGTGCTGCAGGTCGGCCTCCCCATCCACCCCGGCGGGGGTCCCAACGGCGATGAAGACGAACTCGGCCTGGCGCAGAGCCTCGGCGTACTCGGTGGTAAAGACCAGCCGCCCGGCGACGACATTCCGCCGCACAACCTCTTCCAGGCCGGGCTCGTAGATCGGCAAGTGGCCGCGCCGCAGGCCGGCCACGCGCTCGGCGTCGATGTCCAGGGCGACGACACGGTTCCCCAGATCGGCGAAGCAGGCACCGGTGACCAGGCCGACGTAGCCGACCCCGATGACGGCAATCTCTTTCAAGCTTGACCTCCTGCACGATCCGGGCGGCGGAAGTTTACCATGCCGACTCCGCCGCTTCTTCCGCTCGTCGAAGGTCATAACCCTGCTATGACACCCTTCACTTGCCGCTGCCCACCCCCCCGCCTAGACTGTGAGGGAAACTGATAACTCCTATCCGAAGGGTCGAGTATCCCGTTCTAGCGGGAGGCAGGCATGCAAATCACCAGACAGGCTGACTACGCGGTTCGTGCTGTTTTGTACCTGGCCGAGCAGAATGGCGCCGGACGGGCGCCGACGAGTCAGATCGCCCGGGAGCAGAAGATCCCGCCATCCTTCCTGGCCAAGATCGTCTCGCAGCTCTCCGTGGCTGGGATGGTTCAGACCTCGCGCGGAGCGCGCGGCGGGGTTTCGTTGGCGCGGGAGCCGAAGGACATCAGTCTCCTGGAAGTGGTCGAAGCCATCGACGGCCCGATCACGCTCAACGAGTGCGTCTCCGATCCCAGCGTGTGCTCGTTTGGCGACGATTGCCCGGTGCATAGCGTCTGGTGCGGGGTTCAGGAGAAGCTCGTTCGGGAGCTTTCGGCGACTTCTTTCGCGGATTTGATGCGCAATCGCGCCGGGGAACAACTAGCGCAATAGCCCGAGCGGTCGCCACCACCAACTTCATTAAAGCAAGCCCTCAGGCAAGGCCCATACCGGCAAAGCCCCGATAGACATCCCGCAATCCTGAACGGACGGCCACCACGCTGTCTGTTGAACCGATGGCCGCCCCCTTTGGGCTCAACTCGACCCAGGGCGGGACCGCCAAGGGTGCCCTTACGGGGAGCCAGCGCCTACTGAGGTCCACAGGTCAGAGCCAACACGCCCGCTTGATCTGAGATCCCCATCTAGTGCCCGCGCTCGCGGCTCTTGTCGAAACAGTGGTACGCCAGGCCTTGCGAGGCCGCAGTCGAGGCGGGCCGGACTAGCAAGATCCCCTAACCGCCGGCCCAACTGTTTTCGACTTCAACGAAGTTGTATTCATCCACTTCCGAGGAGAAAAAGCTGGTGTCGTCGAGCCTCCCCAGGTTGCCTCCGAAGTACGTGTCAAAGAGCAGCCGAAACGAGTTGACCGGAGTGATCGTCGGGTACAGAACGGAACGCCCGTAACCAGGGAAGTGGTAGGCGTTCAGGATAGAGAGCTTGTCCTCATGGTCGCGATCCGCCCAACCATGATCGCCCTGGATGATGATGATCGGCTCCGGCTCGGAGGCGGCAAGGATTGCCTTCACCGCCTTGAGGAGCTGAGTGTTGAGGAAGGCGACCTGATCGGCGTACGCCTTCAGCTGGACGGCTTCGGTTGGCCCATTTGCCCGCCCGGTGTCGAATTCCCCAACGCTGACCGGCTCGCCGCGGGGGCCAAAGAGGAACGGTGGATGCGGAGACAAAACATGAATGAACACCAGCTTGGGCGATGGTAGTCTGGGAATGTGGGCAAGCTCTTCGAACTGATAGAGGATCAGGTCCCTGGACTCCGAGGCGGGGTCCAACAACTGGGCAGCTCCTGCCGATGTCGACTTGACCGCGTCCAGGTAGCCTCTTGCCAAAGTGGTCTGTAGGAATTCGGCTTCGGTCCGGGAAGCGCCTCCCAGAAGCTCAATCTCTCCTAAGGCGCCCGCTCTACGCCTGAGGAAGTAGTCGGCATCGTCCCACTCCGTCCAGAATGTTTCCGTCTCAACCGCGACCGTCTTGTAGCCGATACATTCCAGCTCTCGACGCACGCGGTTGTCCTTGATCCTCTGGATGATTTCCCATTGGTTATACCGGCCATTCGAGTAGACCCCGGGGAACGATTGAATGTACTCCATGTTGAGCAACGAAGAAAAGGACAACTCCGTGTGCCGGTAATTGCTCATACTTCCACGTGCCACATAGAACCCGTCCGCTTCCAAGCCAGCCAGAAATCCCGAGTTGTCATATTTATGCATCTCCCGCAGGATATCGTCCCTCTCGTAGCCGTCCATGATTATCAGGTAGACATCCGGCAGTGCATGGCCGGATTGAGGGGACAGGCCACAGCCGGTTTCGCCTGATCGATTCTGCGAGGAAGCAAATCGCTGGGCGCCGCCCACCAGCAAGACGGCTGTCGGCAAGGCGCAGGCGCTGATCGCCACAATGTTCAGGTAGGGCGTCGTTGAGGTTGGCTTGAGTCTGCGAAGGGCAAAGTAGGCAACGAGCAGGAGGAGCGCAACCGCAGGCAACAGGAATCTGTGACGGACGATGGTCGTCCCGGACACACCTACGTCTTTGAGTCCGTCGTAGATCCGACCATATGAGAGAATGAGCAGGACGGCTAACGAGGCTAGCATCGCCGCCGAATCGCGGCGGCGCAGCACAAGCCAGGAAACCAAGACCAGAATGGATCCAAGGAGCAAGGATCCCAGCAACACCCTCAGCCCATCGACCGGCAGCACCTCCCCGGTATTGGCGGCGAGCAAGGCCAGGATGGGGTAGACGGAGAAGAGCAAGGGGTGGAAGGGAATCCGGCGAAAGATTCCGGCTTGATCCCTTGACGACCCGGACTCAGGTGCCTCTGATTCGACGTCGTGAACACCCCTCTTGGCTGCCATTCCATGCTCCGAGCCGCGCTAAGAGGCGCAGTCTATCACGAACGGGGGTGCCTTCGGGGCTCCCTCGCACGAGGAGGTTTCGATGGAGGTCCACCAGGCCATTCGCATCAAACGCGCCGTGCGCTCCTTTGACCCGGGCCGCCTCCCCACGGAAGCCGTCCAGGCCATCCTGAACGCCGGCCGCCGCTCGCAGTCATCGAAGAACACTCAGCCGTGGCACTTCATCGCCATCCAGGACCGGGCGACACTGGAAGCCCTCAGTCGAACGGGCACGTACGCCGGCCACCTTGCCGGGGCCGCGCTCGGTGTGGCGATTCTCACACCGGATCCAGCGCAACGCTGGTCGATCCTGTTCGACGCCGGGCAAGCAGCCGCGTACATGCAGCTCGCGGCGTGGGAGCTGGGGATCGGGTCGTGCCTGGCCACGATCTACGACCCAAAGGCAGCCCGCGACCTTCTGAGGTTCCCGGCCGAGCTTGAACTCCACGTGGCGCTCTCTTTCGGATTCCCGGCAGATCCGGTGGTCCTCACTGCCCCTCCGGCCGTCGGCGGTCGGCGGAGGTTGGCCGATGTCGTCCACTACGAACGCTGGGAGCACTCTCCCTCGTAGCGCGCTCGCGCGAAGCGGCGCGGCGGTTACAATCGCCCGCATGTCGATCGGCCGCCGGAGGCTCCTGGCATTCCTCGTCTTTCTGGCGGCGTCCCTCATCCTTGCCTCCCTCGGCCCTTCCGAGCGAGTCCTGGGACCCTCAGCGCGCGTCGTCTACTTGCACGGTGCGTGGGTATGGACGGCTTTGATCTCGTTCGCCGCGGCGGCGGCGGCCGGTCTGGCCGGCCTGCTCGGAAGAGGCGAAGGCCTGCATCGCTGGTCGACGGGGTGGGCGAGGTCCGCGACTCTGTTCTGGCTCACTTCCTTGCTCTTTAGTCTATGGGCGATGGAGACAAGTTGGAACGGCCTGTACCTGGCCGAGCCTCGTTGGCGCCTGGGCGTGCAATTCGGCGTCGTTGCGATCCTGCTGCAATTGGCCATTCTGTTGATCCGCCGCCCGCCGGTGGCGAGCGCGGTCAACGTCGCCTTTTTCGCCGCCCTCGCGCTGGCCCTGCTGACCGCCGAGTCGGTCCTGCACCCGTCCGCTCCGATCGCGGCTTCCGGCTGGGACCTCGTTCGGCTGTTCTTCCTTGGGCTCCTGGTGACCTCCTCGCTGGCGGCCTGGCAACTCGCAGGGCTCCTGCGACCCCGCTGGTGAACGCGTGACGACACCGCGCCCTCGCCTGCGGTTCCAGCTGATCGCTTTCTTCCTGACCCGGACCATCATCAACACGATGTACCGGATGGTCTATCCGTTCATGACGGTCTTCGCGCGCGGAATGGGCGTGCCGGTAGGGGAGGTGGCGGCTGCTGTAGCCGCTCGTTCGGCGCTCGGCTTGGCGGCGCCATTGCTCGGTTCGTCGGCCGACCGCCGCGGCCGCAAGCGCGGCATGGTGTTAGGGCTGGGTGTCTTCGTCGCCGGAGCGGCGGTCGTCGTCCTCCGGCCGATGTACTTTCCCTTCGTCGCGGCGCTGCTACTCACCGGCGCTGGCAAGATCGCTTTCGACCCGGCGATGCAAGCCTATCTGGGTGACCTGGTCGGCTATCAGCGACGCGGGCAGGCAATCGCGCTGACCGAAATCGGTTGGTCGTTGGCGTTTCTCGTCGGGGTTCCCCTGATGGGTTGGCTCATCGCCCGCGGTGGCTGGACGGCGCCGTTTCCCTGGCTGGCCGGGCTCGGCGCAGCGGCTGCTCTCATGCTGTGGCGAATGCTGCCGCGCGACACCCGGAAGGCCGGCGGGAGCCTGTCCCTGGCGGACGGCCTGCGCCGAATCGTGCTTCACCGCGCGGCGCTGGCCGGCCTGGCGGTTGGATTGCTGGCCAGCGCTGCCAACGAAATCGTCAATATCGTTTTCGGAGTCTGGTTGGAAGTTTCCTTCGGACTGCAGGTTGTCGCCCTGGGTGCGGCAGCAGCCGTCATCGGCCTGGCCGAGCTCTCCGGTGAGGGCCTGGTCGCCACAACGGTCGATAGGATAGGAAAACGACGGGCGATCGCCATCGGACTGATCCTGAACTGTGGCGCCTGCCTTCTGCTCCCCGTGCTGGGTCAGTCCGTCCCGGGAGCCTTGCTCGGTCTGTTTTGCTTCTACATCACCTTCGAGTTCACGCTGGTGAGCAGTATCCCGTTGATGACGGAGCTCGTCCCCGAAGCCCGAGCGACGCTCATGTCCGGAAACATCTCCGCCCTCTCGGCCGGGCGCGTGCTCGGCGCCGCTGCCGGCCTGGCTCTTTATTCTGAAGGGATGCGGACCAACACGCTGGCGACGATCCTGCTCAACATGGCAGCCCTGGCCATCCTGCTGACCCTGGTACGAGACTAGAATCAACCAGCCTAGTGTATACGTCTGTTGACGGCCCCATGACCCCGCCTGAGCGTGCCGACCTCATAGTGCATTCCGCCCTCCAGCTCCTGACCCTTGCCGGAGGGCCGCAGCGCGGTCATCAGTTGGGACGGCTCGGCATCGTGCCGGACGGCGCCGTAGCGATTCGCGACGGGAAGATCTTGGCCGTGGGACCGAGCGGCGACATCCGACGAGGGTATGCAGCGAGCGGCGAGCTCGATGCCTCCGGCCGGATCGTCCTACCCGGATTTGTCGACTCGCACACCCACCCTATCTGGATCGGCGATCGGGCAGCCGAATTCGAAATGCGGCTGGCCGGCAGGAGCTACATGGACATCCTGGCGGCGGGCGGAGGAATCATGTCGACCGTCCGCGCGACTCGCGCCGCCTCCGTGGAGCAACTTGCGACGGAGACTAGGCCTCGTCTGCGGCGCATGCTCGCTCATGGCACGACGACAGCCGAGGTCAAGACCGGTTACGGGCTCGAGCAGGCTGCCGAGCTGCGAATGCTGGAGGCCATCCTGGACCTGGCCGCCGCCGGCCCTCCCGAGCTGGTTCCTACTTTCCTGGCGGCGCACGCCGTCCCCGAGGAGTACCAGGGGCGAACGGAGGCCTACGTCGCCGCGGTGTGCCAGGAGATGCTTCCCTCCGTCCAGGCGTGGTGGAAGGACCACGCCGGCGGAGCCGCGCTGCCCTACGTCGACGTCTTCTGCGAGCAAGGCGTCTTCGACCTGGCGCAATCGCGCCGGATTCTGACCACCGCCCGCGCGCTCGGCTTTCCATTGAAGATTCACACCGACGAGTTCGTAGCGTTGGGCGGTACGAGCCTGGCTGTCGAACTTGGAGCGACATCCGCCGATCACCTGCTCCACACGCCGCCGGAAGAAATCTCCCTCATGGCGAAAAGTGAGACGGTTGCGGTGCTCTTACCGGCGACCCCATTCGGGCTCGGTGATGCCGCCCGGGGTCCGGCGAGCGCCTTACTCGAGGCCGGGGGCCTGCTGGCTATCGCCTCCGACCTGAATCCTGGGACGGCGTGGTGCGAAAGCATGCAGTTCACCATCGCTCTGGCGTGCCGCAGCCTGGGGTTGACCTCAGCGCAGGCCATCGCTGCCTCCACGATCAACGGGGCTGCTGCTCTAGGGCTGGCCCATCGAAAGGGTAGCCTTGAGCCCGGCAAAGACGCCGACCTGATCGTCCTCGACGCCGCAGATTTCCGGCATCTCGGATATCGCTTTGGCACGAATCTGGTATCCACTGTGGTCCAGGGCGGCCGAATCGTGATCTAGCCGCCCAGCGAGGGTCGGATGCCGGTCTTTCAAGATCAAGGACTGATTGCGGTCGCTGTCCTGCTTTTGGGCCTGCTGTTCGCCTGGTGGGCGTTCCGCTTCGTCATCCGGTGGGCGGCCCGGCTTTCTCGTTTGGGGTGCCTGGCGATCCTGGCGCTGGCGGTCATCGTCGCGGTAGCCAGCAGCCTCCGCTAGACTGCGATTCTTCCTTCCGGCGTCATCCGCTCGGCACCACGATCCACAAGATCGCGTAGAGCAAGAGGCCGGGGATCCCTCCCGGGATCAGCGCGATCACGAAACCCAAGCGAAACCATCCAGCCCCGATTCCGAAGAACTCGCCCAGGCCTCCGCACACGCCGGCGATCCAGCGGTTATTGCGCGAGCGCCGCAAGGCGCGTCTTGGGGTTTGACTCATGGCGACCTCCTGCTGATGGAGGGGCATGACAGCGCCTCGATTGCGCTCAGGGCGGGCGCCAAGCCCCTACCTTGCGGAAAGGGAGAGTTGCGCTTACACCAAAAACACGGCGGCCCCACACGTCGTAGGGGCCGCCGCAGGGATCTGCTCGTTTCGTCTCCGGCCTAGTAGTCCGGCATCGGCGGTGGGGCCGGCCTATCCTTCTCCGGCACATCGGTGATGAGGGCCTCCGTCGTCAGGATCATCGAGGCGATCGAGGCGGCGTTCTCCAAAGCTCCCTTGGTGACCTTGGCCGGGTCGATAATGCCGGCCTTGATCATGTCGACGTATTCTCCGCGCATAACGTCGTAGCCGAAGCTCTTGTTCTTCTTCTCGGTCTGCTGCCGCCGGACGGTCTCCAGCACGACGGCCCCGTCTTGACCGGCGTTCTCCGCGATCTTCTTCAGCGGGACTTCCAGCGACCGCCTAACGATGGCCACCCCGACGTTCTCGTCTTCGAATTCCAGCTTGACGTCCTTGAGGCTCTCCATGGCATTGATCAAGGCGACCCCGCCACCGGGGACGATTCCCTCTTCGACGGCGGCCCGGGTGGCCGAAAGAGCATCTTCGACGCGATGCTTCTTCTCCTTCAGCTCGGTCTCGGTGGCGGCTCCGACCCGGATCACCGCCACGCCGCCGGAGAGCTTGGCCAAACGCTCCTGGAGCTTCTCCTTGTCGTAGTCGCTGTCCGACTTGTCGATCTCAACCTTGATCTCTTCGATACGACCTTTGATCTTGGCCGGTTCGCCGGCGCCCTCGATGATCGTGGTGTCATCCTTGGTGGCCACAACCTTGCCCGCCTTGCCCAGGTCGTTGATCGTGACCGACTCGAGCTTGCGCCCAAGTTCCTCGGTGACGACCGTGCCGCCGGTCAGGATGGCGACGTCCTGCAGCATGGCCTTTCGTCGGTCGCCGAAGCCGGGGGCCTTGACGGCGACGACGTTGAGCATCCCCCGCAGCTTGTTCAGGACGAGCGTCGCCAGCGCCTCGCCGTCTACGTCTTCCGCGATCACGATCAGCTCGCGCTTCCCGATCTGGACCAGCTTCTCCAGAATGGGCACGATGTCGGTGGCGGCCGAGATCTTCTTGTCATGAATCAACAGGTAGGGTTCTTCCACGCGGGCTTCCATGTGCTCGGGGTCCGTCACGAAGTAGGCCGAGATATAGCCGCGATCGAACTGCATGCCTTCGACGTACTCCGTCTCGAACTGCAGGCCCTTGGACTCCTCGACGGTGATCACGCCGTCCTTGCCGACTTTGTCCATGACTTCGGCGATCAGACTGCCGATTTCCTTGTCCTGGGCCGAGATCGCCGCCACCGAGGCGATCTCATCTTTCTCCGTGACATTGATGGCGGCCTTGGTCAGGGCTTCCGAGACGGCCTTGGCGGCGGCTTCAATGCCGTGTTTGAGCAGCATCGGGTTGGATCCGGCGGCCAGATTCTTCAACCCGTCCGAGACCATGGCGTGGGCCAGCACGGTGGAGGTCGTCGTGCCGTCCCCGGCGATATCGTTGGTCTTGGTGGCGGCTTCTTTGAGCAGCTGGGCCCCCATGTTCTCATAGGGATCTTCCAGCTCGATTTCCTTGGCGACCGTCACCCCGTCATGGGTGATGGTAGGCGAGCCGAACTTTCGATCGAGCGCGACATTGCGCCCCTTCGGCCCCAGTGTCGTGGCGACCGCCGAGGCCAGGATGTCCACGCCGGCCTTGAGGCGACGGCGGGCGTCCTCCGAGAATGCGAGTTGCTTTGCAGCCATCTTCCAGATACTCCTCTTGTGGGATGGTCCCGATGATTCATCTCGGGCGCGTTATTCGGTGACGATCGCCAACACGTCGCTCTCCCGCAGGATGAGCAACTTCTCGCTGTCGATCTTGATCTCGGTTCCGGCGTACTTGGCGAAGAGGACCTTGTCGCCGGCCTTGACGTCCATGGCGATCCGCTTGCCGTCCTCATCGCGGGCGCCTGGGCCGACGGACAGGACCTCCCCCTTCTGCGGCTTCTCCTTGGCCGTCTCTGGCAGAACGATGCCGCTTGGCGTCACCTCTTCCCCCTCCAGCGGTTTTATGACCAGGCGGTCACCTAACGGCTTGAGATTGAGCTTCATCCGAACTCTCCTTTCCCTTCGTCGTGTATGGGATTCAGTTGAATCGACTGGGTTAGCACTCGTACCCCTAGAGTGCTAACTCCAGCCTGAGTGTACACAAATCACAGAAGGGAGTCAAGGGTGTTGTCGGTTCAGGCCGTCGGTCGTCTTGGAACGCTGAAGGCACCACGGAAAGTTCGTCGTGGCCGGCCTTGTCATCTGGCGAGGTTCCTTTCTGCCTACCTACCCTCAGGAGATCACACGGTCTTCAGCCGTCGCTTCCGGAATCGGGCCGGGGGCCGGGATCGCACCGGCGCATAGCTCACGGTTCTCCGCCACGATGCCGGCGACGATCGGGTCCCCCCCGTATTTCGCGAGTAGCTGCTGGAAAAGCGACTCGGCCCTGGAGCAAGCGTTCGGAAAAAGGGGCGACCCCCGAAAGTTGGTCAGCACCGAGGCGTAGGTGTAGTAGTACTCCAAGGTGTCGTCAACCAAAGGCAATCCGTCGACTTGCGCCCCGACCTCCTCACGATTCGTGTCCTCGTCGCACGCCAGCACTTTCAGGTCGCACAAGAGCGCCCCGTTCTCGGCGGCGCTGCAGCCTTCGACGGCGCAGCGCAGCACCTCCACGGCGCTCTCGTAGTTGCGGGCCTTGAAGAAGATGATCCCCAGCCTGCCGAAGATGTCGGGATTGGAGGGGTCGATGGCCAGAGCCCGCTCGACGTTGATGGCGGCGATGAAGAATTCCCCGTCCTGCAGGTAGGTCTTGCCGATCGACAGGTACGGCGTCGGATCCTGGATCCCCAACTGTTCGTTGATGCGAGCGGCCCGGTCGAAGGACTCCAGCGCTTGATTCATCAGCACCCGGCGGTCGGTCTCGCTGGGTGCTTTGACGGCCAGCTGGCGATAGTTGGCTCCGATGAGCAGGTAGAGGTAGGTGAAGTTGGGGGCGATCGCCGAGGCTGCAAGGTATTCGTCGATCGCCTGCCGGTAGTAGCTTTGCGCCTCCAGCACGGTGCCGAAGATTCGATGGATATCCATCGACGTCGGATCCAGTGGGTCGGCATCGGCGGCGGCCTTTTCGGCGAGGTCGAAGGCCTGGACGAAATTCCCCTGATCGAGCAGCAGTTCCCCGTAATAGGCCCTGGCCAAGGAGCTTCCCGGATCGAGCTGCAGGGCGCGTACCGCGGATGTTTCGGCTTCCTTGAGCAAACGCTCCCGTTCCGCTTCGTCCGTTGCGACCGACGCCGACCAGTCGTAGACCATAGTGCGGACGGCGTACGCGCTGGCCTCGTCCGGGTTGGCGGCGATCGCCGCCTCAACCGATTGCCGCGCCTCTGCCAGCCTCGTCTGCTTTTGGGCGGTCGTCGTCAGCAGGGCGCTGGAATACGCCTGGATGCGCGCCAACTCCGCACCCAGGCGCGCGTCGCCGGGGGCAACGGCAGCCCCCCTTTCATAGGCGCGGATGGCGTCGACCAGCTTTCCCGCCGAGAAATGGGCGCGACCCTCCTCGATGTAAGAGGCAGCGGTCCGCGTAGGAGTAGGCGTGGCCAGGAGAAGCGGCCTGATTCCCCCCTGGCGGAAGGAGCGGATCACCAGGAGCGTCCCCCCGATGGCTGCCAGGTAGGCCAGGATTCGCCACGGGCTGGTGGAACGCCCCGTCCGCCCAAGGGGGAGATGCTCACCCGTCAGTCGCATCTCGGCTCACGAAATCGGGGTTGCCGTGACGGCCGGCGTCGGCGTCGGCTGCACTGCCCCGCACAAAACGAGGCCTTCGGTCGCATTGACGACGGCGATTTCGTCGTCCGGAACGCCGCGCAGCAGCGCTTCGAAGATCGGCGAGGCCTCCTCACACCGGCCGAGCCGCCCCAGCGCCAGCCCGAGAGTGTAGTAGAAACCGACGATGCGGGGGTCTTCGGGGGCAATCGGCAAGCCCTGCACCTCGACGCCGCCGGAGGTGTGCCCTCCCCGGACGGCGAAATTGAGCTCGTCTACCGCCTGCTCGAAATCGTTGTTCTTGTAGAACATGACCCCCAGGTCCCCGTGCAGGCTCGGGTTAGCCGGGTCGAGCTTGACGGCATCATTCGCATACTGGCTCGCTCGTCCGTATTCGCCGAAACTGCCGTAGGCCTTGGCGATCAACTGCAGAGGCACGGGATTCGTCGGATCGAAGGCGCTGGCATTCAGGTAGCTCTGAATGGCCTCATCCAGATCCGGAGGATCCAGGCTCATGTACATGTTTCCGACGGCGCGGTGCAGGATCCCCAGGTTAGGGTTGATCGTCAGCGCCCGCTGGTACTCCTGCAAAGCCTGGGCGTAATTCGACGTCCGTTCGAGCACGTAGCCCAACGCGCGATGCGTCTCGACGATGTTGGGATCGAGCTGAACCGCCAGCTCGGCCGCTGCAACCGCATCCCGATAGTCGCCTGCATTCAGTCCGATGTACTCGTCCATCAGCACTTCGGCAAGATAAGCCTGGGCCAGGGCCGAGTTGGGGTCCGCCGCCAACGCCACCTTCAGCTCGGCTTCGGCCTCCACCAGGCGGTCATCACCCTGGAAGTCGAGCGCCCAGCCCAGGACGGCGTGCGCCGCGGGCGAATCGGGGTTGATCAACAGCGCGTTGCGCGCTTGAGTTTCGGCCTCGTCCCATTTCTCGGCGAATACCAGAACTCGTGCCAGAGCGACGTAGAGCTCCGCGTCCTGCGGATTGGAATCGATCGCCCGCCGATAGGAGTCCTCCGCCTGGCCCAGTTTTCCAGCCTGAAAGAAGGACTCAGCCTCCAGGGCGAAGGTCGCCGGACTGCGGGTGGGCGTAGGCGTGGGCACGAACAACGGCGGCACCATGGGCACCAGAAAGCGCTCGATATAGACCGCGCCGACGATCAGTGCGACCAACAGCAGGATCCGCCCGATCTTCAGCCCCGGCCGCTTACGGCGCACGTTCCATTTGCTTCCGCTCAAGTACATGGCCCGACGATTCTATCAGGGCGGTCCGGAGCAGCGCATGAGCGAGACGTGAGCGGAAGGGATGCGGCCCGCCCAGTCACCAGGCGATGGCCGGTCCCGCAGCTGGACATTGGTAGGGGCACGGCACGCCGTGCCCCTACGCGACCATTCGATATAGTCCACGGCCACCTCGCATGGAGCATCGCCGGCCAGAGTGCTTCGGTCCAGGCCCGGCTATAGCCGCGGGCCATCGCGCTTAGCATCCCGGAGGGGATTGGGCGCCAATCAGGGCCGAAGCACCCTGGCACCGCCCGCCCACGCCGCTTCGGCGTCCTGTCGAGGACACCGCCTCGGTGTCCTGGCGAGGAGGGCAGGTGTGCTTCGCCCCTACGATACGCTCGTCGCCCACTGTGCCCAGGAATGCCGGGCCTGGCTTCGCCCCTTCGGTCTCTACAGACCGCCGAGGGCGGGCGCGCCATGGGCACAAGTCCCCTACGGGATGCGAAGCGCGATCCCCGGTAGGGCCATGAATCCGGGTCGGACCTATGTGGGGGAGCGGGCGTTATAATGCCGCCCGTGTCCCCACCCGACGATGCTGCCGAACCGACGCAGCCAACGCCCCCCTCCTCGTCGCGCAGTCCATGGCGGATCTTGCGCTGGTTCGTCCTGCTGGTGGTGACGGCGGTGCTGCTGGCGACGCTGGTCGGATACTCCAGCGGCCAGAGCCAGCGCCGCAGTCAACTCGCCGGCAGCCTGGCGCGCGCCGCCGACGAGCAGTTTCAGCTCGGGGTCCAGGATCTGGCCGCGGGCCGTTATGAACTGGCCCGGCAGCGGTTCGAGTACGTGATTCAGCAGGACCCTTCATATCCCAACGCGGCCCAACGTCTGGCAGAGGCCCTGGTCGGACTCGACGAGCCGCTGGCGACGTTCCCCCCCCTGGCTACACCCACCCCCAACCTGGCGCCGGTAGAAGATCTTTACACCCAGGCCGTGGCGGCCCACCAGAACGAGGATTGGGACGTCGTCATCGACACCCTGCTGGCCCTGCGGGCCAAGGATGCCAGTTATCGGGCGGTTGAGGTCGACGGGATGTTGTACTCCGCCCTGCGCAATCGAGGGCTGAGGCGGATCAAGTCCGAGGCCTTGCTCGAGGAGGGCATGTACGACATGTCGCTGGCCGAGCGCTTCGCGCCGCTCGACAGCGAGGCCGAGGAGTACCGTGGCTGGGCCAGGCTTTACTTGCTCGCCAACAGTTTCTTTGGAGTCGACTGGGCCGAGGCGGTCTATTACTTCGCTCAGGTCTACGTGGCGGCACCCTACATCACCAACGATGTTTACCTGAAGTACGCCGTTGCCTCGAATCGGTACGGTGACCAGCTCATCCTGGCCGACGATCCATGCGCTGCAGAGGAGCAGTACTACCAGTCACTGCTGGCATGGGAGAACTCCGACTTGATTCCGACGGCCACCGAGGCCCATCACCTGTGCGATAAGGCCAACGCGCCTCCACCGGCCCCGAAGGAAACCATCACCCCGAGCGAGACCGAGGAGGGGACGGGGGCGGAGACGGCCACCGCTACTCCCGAGTCCTGATTCTGTGTCCAACGGCGTCCTGGCCGCAGCGTACGCCTTCCACCTGGCTGCCACGGCCGCGTGGTTCGGGGGGTTGATCTTCCTGGCCGTTCTCTTCCCCGGCCCGGCGGCGCACCTGCCACAGAGCGAGCGCGACTCGTCCACCGCGTCGGCGGTGCGCCGTTTCCTACCCATCGCCTGGCTTTGCCTCGCCGTTTTCGTTGGCACCGGACTGGTGCAGATGGCGGCCAGCCCGAGATATGAGGGACTGCTGGCGCTGCGCAGCGCCTGGGCGGCGGCCCTTCTCGCCAAGCACCTCGTCATCGGTTGCATGGTCGTGGTCCTGGCTTTCCAGACGTGGTACATCCACCCACGCCTCGAGCGACTGGAGCTCGGACTGGAGCGACCGAATCCAGAGAGCGTCGCCAGATTGCACCGCCTCGACGTGCGCCTGCTTCGCCTGAGCGTCGTGCTGAGCGCGGTCGTCCTTGTATTGACCGCCGTGGCCCGAGCCAACGCGTAGCGGAGCGCAACCGAGTCCTAGATCAGCCGAGACACGGATGGCTGTACGCCATCTTCGCAAACCGGCCTCCTCTCACCTCTCCACGCTTCCATCCCCGTCCCTCCTCCACTCCCCGAGGCCCTTGCGCTGCGCAGCACCGGTGAAGGAGGGGCCCCTTCTTCAAGACGACACCTC
Organism: Anaerolineales bacterium; assembly: GCA_035281845.1. Classification (GTDB taxonomy): domain Bacteria; phylum Chloroflexota; class Anaerolineae; order Anaerolineales; family E44-bin32; genus DATEVL01. The sequence goes on from DATEVL010000083.1 coordinate 20,974, forward strand.
CACCCGGCGTCCAGCAGCAGAGGCAGGATGAGAAATGAGACGTCCCATCACTCGTTCGTGAAACCGCTTCCCGTCATCGTCGGTGCCCATCGCGGCGTGCCACATTTAGAGACCTCATGGTCGGGCCGCAGACGGCGAGGAACCTCGTGTACAATGGCGCTCCACCCTCTGGGTCGCCTTGTTCGAACTGTTCTTTCTCGGGACGTCGGCCTCGGCGCCCTCCATCCACCGTGGCCTTTCGTCGCAGGTCGTCTCCTATCAGGATCATCGCTTCCTGATCGACTGCGGAGAGGGCACCCAGCGACAGATCCTTCGATCGGGCCTCGGGTTCCGCCGCCTGCAACGCATTCTCATCACCCACGGCCACCTCGACCACATCCTCGGACTGGCCGGCCTGCTTTCGACCTTCATGCGATGGGAAGCGATCGATGAGCTGGAGATCTACGCTGGGGCCTTCGCCCTCGAGCGAATTCGCGATCTGTTGATGGGTGTCGTCCTGCGCGGCGCCAAGCCCCCGATGAGGCTCGAGTTGGTCCCGATCGCGCCGGGCCGCCTGTTCGAAGACGACGGATTCGAGGTCAGCGCCTTTCCTGTCTCCCATCGAGGTCCGGGATGCTTCGGTTTCGCCTTTCAGGAGCCGTCTCGCCGCCCCTTTCTCGTCGAAAAAGCCGAGGCGCTGGGTGTGCCTCCGGGCCCGATGCGCCGGGACCTGGTCGCCGGCCGAAGAGTCACCTTGGATAACGGTCGACACATCGAGTCGGAGCAGGTTCTGGGTCCGCCGCGCCGCGGCACTCGGCTCATCCACGTCGGCGATTGTGCTCGCACCGACGACCTGCTCGACGTCTGTCGCAAGGCCGACGGCCTGGTGATCGAAGCCACGTACCTGAATGTCGAAGCGGAGCTTGCCGCAGAGTTCGGGCATCTGACGGCGCGGCAGGCGGGCGGGCTGGCCGCCCAGGCCGGGGTCGGTCATCTGTATCTCACCCACATCTCGCGCCGTTATCACGAGCGCGAGGTTCAGCAAGAAGCCAGCGAAGTCTTCCCCGAGGTCAGCGTGGCGCGCGACTTCGACCGTTTCGAGGTTCGCCGCCAGGAATAGTCCGGCAGGCCTTGTTCCGGGTTTCACTTCCAGTACATCTATCCCACCGACAAGGCCGTATCGCCTTGCTCTTCCGGCCGACAATAGCATTGACTCTGATCCCTGGCCTGGAGGAGAAAATGCGAATCAGACCTCGACTGCTCGGCCTGGCTCTAGCGGCGATGGTTGCGGTTACCGTTCCCGCCTTCGCCGCCGCAGGGGTCGCCGGCCTCTATGCGCTCGGTGACCTCGCCACCCCTGAGACGATCCTGGAGTTCTCCGGCGAGGTGATCTCGATCGGCCCAGACTCCTGGACCGTAGGGGAACAGACTTTCGCCATCACGCCCGAAACCGAAATCGAGGGCAGCCCCCGGGTGGGTGATTTCGTCAGCATCCATGCCGTACAGAACCCGGATGGGTCTCTCAGGGCGCTCGAGATCGAGCTGGAGGACGACGGTGCCACCGAAGACCCCGACGAGGGCGAGGTGGACGAGGGGAACGGCGGGGATGTCGATGACGACGATGTCGAAGACGCCGAAGAAGAGAGCCTCGACGACGATGACGCCGAGGACGGCGACGACGATGACGCCGAGGACGGCGACGACGAGGATAGCGACGATGACGGCGACGACGATGACGGCGACGACGATGACAGCGACGACGATGACGGCGACGACGATGGCAGCGACGACGATGACAGCGATGAGGAGGACGACTAAGCCGGCGCGCTAGACAACGGAAGCTAGCACCTGCGAACCTCGTTCCCCAAGCCTGATGGCCCGGGACGGGCATGCAGGATCTCCCCATCGACTGGGCCCAGCCGATGGGGAGATTTGTTTAGGCATCGGAAGATCCTGCGGGGGTCCCCCAATCCGGCAGTGTGCTTGTGAAGGCGAGTGCAAATTGGGGGACCTTCTTCCCACCTAGGGCCGTAACCGGTGACCCCCCATTTCCGACTTCTTGAACGAATCCGGACTCAGACCCGAGGAGACTCAATGACTGAACGACGCCCGTTCTGGGCCGCAACCGTGATGATCGCCCTGGCAGCGCTCGCCCTGACGGCCTGTGCCGGCAACCTGCCCCTGTCCGACTCCCTTGGCGTGATCGACGCAGAAGCTTCGGAGCTCGAGTTCACCGCCCCGGTCGACGGCATGGGGCCAGACTCGTGGTCGATCGGCGGCCTGGCCGTCGAGGTCAGCGCGGCAACCGAAATCGCAGGCGAACCGCAGGTCGGAGACTTGGTGCGGGTACAAGCCACGCTCGGGCAGAGCGGATTGACGGCCCATTCCATCGAGTCCGTGGCCCCCGCCGAGCCGAGCGACACTCTTGAAACCCCACAGCCCACCGAGGACGAAGTCGAGTTCACGGGTCCGGTGGTCAGCATGGGCGCCGACAGCTGGACTGTCGGGGATACGACGTTCGCCGTCACCAGTGATACGGAGATCCACGAGGCCATCCTCGTCGGCGACGTAGTGAAGGTGCACGCTTCGGTCAACCCCGATCAGAGCCTTACGGCGCGTGAAATCGAGCTGGCTGAAGCCGACGATCCGGAGGTGGACGAGCAGGAAGAGGACGAGCAGGACCTCGAGTTCAAGGGCGTCGTCGAGTCGATCTCAGCCGACACTTGGATCCTTGCCGGTATGTCGTTCATGGTGACACCGGAGACGGAGATCAAGGACTCCATCGTCGTCGGCGATTTCGTCGAGATCCACGCCTTCCTGTCGGTCGACGGCGTGCTGACGGCTCTACGCATCGAGCTGGCAGGCGATGACGACGGCCGGTCCGGCGAGGAGCTCAACGACGACGAGGACGACGGCCAAGATGACGATGGCCAGTCCGGCGAGGAGCTCAACGACGACGATGATGACGATAGCGGGGACCAGGAACACGAGGACGAAAGCGACGACGACTCCGATGATGATTCCGAGGACGGCGGGAGCTCAGGCAGCGGCGGCAGCGGGAGCGACTAACCGCGTCGGGTAAGGTCGCGAGGCATCCTGCGCGCAGCGCGCAGGATGCCTCGCATAAATCGAGCATGGTATACTCCACCTCCCTTACCGCATACGACCTCTGGCCCGGACTGCGCGCCGGGCCGGACTCTTCCATGACCCAAGACACCGATGAGCTGTCGTCGCTGCGGCGGCTCGACCCCCACACCCTGGCTTCGATTCACGATCGCTATTTCCCCGAGGTGTATCGCTACGCCGCCTATCGGTTGGGAGATGCTCTGGTGGCGGAGGATGTGGCCTCCGAGGCCTTTGTCCGCCTGCTCGAGTCGCTCCGGGCGGGAGCCGGCCCGCGCACCAGCGTCCGCAGCTGGCTGATCGGCACGGCCAACCACCTCGTCCACGATCATTTCCGCACCATCTATCAACGGCCTGAGCGAGAGTTGGATGAGCGAACCGCCGGCGAAAACGACGATCCGCACGAGCATCTAGAGCGCAGCGAACGGAGCCAGGGTTTGCGGCGGGCCTTCGAATCGCTGACCCCGGAGCAGCAGCATGTCCTGGCGCTCCGCTTCGGCGGCGGTTACAACCTGGAGGAAACCGCCGACTTGATGAGGAAGAACGCCAATGCCATCAAGGCTCTTCAATTTCGCGCCTTGGCCGCGCTGCGCCGTGCGCTGGGAACCCCTGGAGCATGACCGACCCATTGTCCGACCCACTGCAGCGCGCCCTCGAGTCGCTGGCTCAGGGCAGGACCGTCGAGCAGGTTCTGGCGGCCCATCCCGATCTCGCGTCAGGGCTGCGGCCCTTGCTGGAGGCGGCGTTGGCCGCCGCACAACTGGGCCCGCGCGAGGTGCCTGCGGGAGCGATGGCGCGCAGTCGAAGGCGGGCCTTGGCCCGGGCGGTTGGCCTGAAAGCGGCGTCGCCTCGACCTGCGCCATTCGGCCTCTGGCCTCGATGGGCCCTGGCCGCGGCGGCCTTGGTGGTCGTCCTGGGCTTGGGTCTGGACGGCATGTCGACGGCCGCCGCACAATCCCTCCCGGGCGACATCCTCTACCCGGTGAAAATCGTGTCGGAGGAACTTCAACTTCGCCTCGCCGCCCAGCCGGACGATCGTCTGAACCTTGAGGCGCTGTATTCCCAGCGCCGGGTTGACGAAGTCGCAGGCCTTCTGACGCTCGGCCGGGAACTCCCGCTATCCTTCCACGCCGTCGTTCAGAAGATGGGACCGACCTTGTGGACCGTCGGCGGGATACCGGTCCGGATCGTGCCCGAAACCCGAATGGTGGGCGAGATCCTGACCGGCATGACCATCGAGGTCGATGGGTTGACACAGGCCGACGGAACCTTCCTGGCGCACGAGCTGCATCTTGAATCCTTCGACACCCTCGGACCGGTGACGTCCATCGCTCCAGACGAATGGGTCATCGGCAGCGTTCCGATTGCGATTGACGCCGAAACCTGGATCGAGCCGGAGATCCGGGTGGGCGACCTGGTCCTGGTACGTGTGCGCGTACTCGAAGACGGTTCGCGTGTCGCCGAATCGATCCTGCTGTTCGCGCCCCCCACTCCGACGCCGCCTCCGGCCAGACCACCCTGGACCGCGGCCCCTCAGAGTCCGAAACCGACGACGGCCGAGGCGACGGAGACGGAAGAGGCGGCGGAGACGGAAGCTTCCGACGAGGAGGACGGCACAAGCGGGCCCGGAGGAGCGGCGACGCAAGACTCAGGCGAGGACGAGGACACGGAGGACGAGCCGGAGGGGACCGACGAGGTCAAGGACGAATTCACCGGCGTTGTCGAAGAGGCAGGCGGCGGCCAGTGGATCGTCTCTGGACGGGTCCTGCAGGTGACGGCGGCCACCGAGATCCGCGACGACCCCGTCGTCGGGGACACGGTCAAGGTCGTCGCTTTCCTCCAGCCGGACGGCACATGGTGGGCTGAGAAGATCGAGAGGGAGGATTAGGGCTGATCTCCGGTGGTCCCGGGCTCTGGTCCGGGTCTTTGGGGTGTTTGGGGTCCTTGGGGTTCTTGGGATTCTTGGGATTCTTGGTAGTCCTGGGCTTCAGCCCAGGTTCTTGTTGCTCCCGGGCTTTGGCTCGAGTTCTTGGCCGTCTGGGCTTCTTGGCCCGGGCGCACGCATTCTTATGGGACCCCGGCTGAAGCCGGGGACTACCACACCTACGCCGACTCGCGCTCCGTTGTGGTGGCGAGGCAAGACGATGGAATGTAGTCCCGGGCTTTAGCCCGGGTCCTTGGTGTCCCAGGTTCTGGGCAGATTCCGCGGATTCCCAAAGGGCCCCGGCTAAAGCCGGGGACTACGCCACCTCCGTCGCCTCGTGCTCCGTTGACTGTGGCGACGCAAGACGATAGAATTCACCTCGGTCGCACCAATGCCGATCTACGAGTACGTATGCCTGGACTGCCGGAATCGTTTCGACGCCCTGCGCCCGATGGCCCAGGCCGACGCGCCGATCCCCTGTGGGGACTGCGGCAGTGAACATTCCTCGCGGACCCTGTCGGTCTTCTACGCACAGAGTGACGGGCGCACGGTCGCTGGAGCGCAGGCTGCCTGCCCCAGCTGCGCCGGCGGTCACTGCGCCTCCTGCGCCAACTGAGCGACGCACCTCCAGGAAGTAGACCCGAGGAAATCAGCGGCCCGCCCCTTTTGGCCTTGAGGCAGGGGCGCAGCGGCGCTGCGCCCCTACGCGTTCAAGGGCCGTCGCCTCTTTGCCGTGGCCCTGCGTCAGTGAATCGGAGCAGAAAGCCCGGCTCGAACCGCCAAATCCAGCAACGGTTGCGGCAGCAAGCCGAGGAAGAAAGTGGCGGCTGCCGTGGCCGCGATGGCCGCGGTCAGCCAGACCTCGGCCCGGGGCTCGGGCTCGCCCGCGCGCATATACATGTAGACGACGACCCGCAAGTAGTAGTACGCGGAGACCAAAGAAGTCAGCACCCCGATGACCGCCAGCCCAACCAGCCCGGCACTGATCGCTGAACCGAACACGAAGAATTTCCCTAAGAAGCCGAGCGTGGGCGGCACCCCGATCAGCGAGAGCATGAACACGCTCATCGCCAGCGCCATCCACGGACGTCGCCGAGCCAGGCCGGCGTAATCGTCGAGGGAGGTCCCGGTTCCATCGGAACGCTCCAGCGCCAGCACCACCGCCCAGGCGCCGATCGTCGTGATCCCGTAGGCCAAGAGGTAGAACAGCGCCGCGCTCACGGCTCCCGCCGCCCCGTCGACCGAAGAGCCGGCGGCCACCGCCACCATCAGGTAGCCGGCGTGGGCAATGCTCGAATAGGCCAGCATGCGTTTGATGTTCGTCTGAGCGATGGCGGCGACATTGCCCCAGATCATCGTCAAGGCCGCCACCACGCCCACGATCGGCGCCCAGGTGTTGGCGGCCATCGGGAAGCCAATCAGCAACAGGCGCAGCAGCACGGCGAAGCCGGCGGCTTTGGCGCCGACGGCCATGAACGCCACGGCCGAAGTCGGGGCGCCGTCGTAGACGTCCGGAGTCCACATGTGAAACGGGACGGCTGCGACCTTGAAACCGAGTCCCACCAGCCAGAGCGCGGCCGCCACGGCCACGATCAACGCGTCGGCCTGGCCGGCTTGCAGCGAGGCCAGGATGACGCGCAGGTTCGTCGAGCCGGCCGTCCCATAGGCGAGCGCCGTCCCGTAAACCAGAAAGGCCGAGGCGAAAGCCCCGAGCAAGAAGTATTTCATGCCCGACTCTTCCGACTCGGGGCGCGGCCAGGCAAAGGCGGCCAACACGTAGAGCGGGATCGAGAGCAGCTCTAGCGCCAGGAAGACCACGATCAAATCGGCTGCCACGGCGATGAGCATCATCCCGGCCACGGAGAACATCAGCAGCGTGTAGTACTCGCCCCGCGCGATCCCTTGCCGCCGCGTGTAATCCACGGCCAGCGGAACGGCCAGAGTCCCCGCCAGCAGGAAGAGCGCCTCGAGGAACCGTCCGAGGCCGTCCACTTCGACCATGCCGCCATAGGCCGAGACCACGGGGGGAGGCACAGCGACGACGAGGGCCAGGGCGGCCAACAACCCGGCGGCGGCCAACCATGGCACCGCCGCCTTGGCGCGCCCCGAGAGAAAGGCCTCGATCAGCAGCAGGGCGCACGCCCAGGCACTGAGCACGACGATCGGGAGGATGGCCAGCAGGTCGGCTTGGTGCATCGTCAATGAGCTGCCAGCGCCGCCACCTGAACCGTCTCGACGAGCCGGTTGACGGAGGCCGACATCAAGTTGAAGAACGGCGCCGGATACAAGCCGATCCAGAAGATCAGCACGATCAGGGGGACAAGCGTGACGACCTCGCGCCAGTGCAGGTCTTTCAACGTGCGGTTCGCCTCCTGAGTCACCGGCCCGAGGAACATCTTCTGGAACATGTACAGGATGTAGATCGCCGCCAGGATGATCCCGATCACAGCTACGCCGGCGAACCACGGCGACCCGAGGGCCTCCGAGCCGTACGAACCGAGCAGGATGGTGAACTCGCCGACGAAGCCATTCAGCCCGGGCAGACCCATCGAGGACAGGGCCACGATCAGAGTCAGGGCGGCATAGAGCGGCATGACTTTCCACAGCCCGCCAAAGGCATCCAGCTCGCGGGTATGGCGGCGCTCATAGAGCATCCCGACGATCAAGAACAAGGCGCCGGTGCTCAATCCGTGGTTCACCATTTGCAGCAGCCCACCCTGGATTCCCTCGGCGTTGAGGGCGAACAAGCCGAGCATCACGAAGCCCAGGTGGGAGACCGACGAGTAGGCGACGAGCTTCTTGACATCTCGCTGTGGATAGGAAACCGCCGCGCCGTACACGATCCCGATGACTCCGAGGGCGGCGATCCAGGGCGCGAGCTGAAGGGAAGCTTGTGGAAAGAGCGGGATATTGAAGCGGAGAAACCCGTAGGTCCCCATTTTCAGCAGGACGCCGGCCAGGATGACGGAGCCGGCCGTCGGCGCTTCCACGTGGGCGTCGGGCAGCCACGAATGCAGCGGCCACATCGGCACCTTGATGGCGAAGGCTGCGGCGAAGGCCAGGAACAGCCAGAACTGGGTGCCGGCGGGGATGGCGGCGCGGGCGATCAGGTCCGGGACGTTGAACGAGCCGCCCTCGAGCCCCAGCCACAGGATGGCCAGCAGCATCAGGATCGAGCCGGCCATGGTGTACAGGAAGAACTTGACGGCGGCATACATCCGCCGCTCACCGCCCCACATGCCGATCAGGAAGTACATCGGCACCAGGGTGAATTCCCAGAAGACGTAGAACAGAAACAGGTCCATGGCCAGAAAGACGCCGACCATCCCGATCTCGAGCAGCAAGAAGAAGATCATGAACTCCCTGACCCGCTCGTGGACGGCCGTCCAGGTCGAAAGGATGGCCAGGCCCATCAGCAGCGTCGTCAGGAGAACCAGCAAGATGCTCAGGCCGTCGACTCCGACGAAGTACTCGACTCGGAACCCGGCGACGGCAAACCACAGGTGACGCTCGACCAATTGCAGCGACGGATTTTCCGGATCGAAGCTTGCCAGCACCACCAGCGAGACGGCCAGGACGGCCAGCGTCGTCAGCAAAGCGGCCCAGCGCATGAGCGACGTGCGCCGGCCCGGTACCAGCAGGAGCACCAGGATGCCGACCAGCGGCAGGAAGATGAGGGTGCTGAGGAGCGGGAAAGTGAGCTGCATCGGCATGCCTCGCGGTTAACGAAGAAGGATGTAGGTCAACATCAGAACGGCCCCGATCAGGATCGACAAGGCGTAGGTGCGAACATACCCCGATTGCAGACGCCGAAGGCCTCCCGCCATGCTCTGCGTCAGGCGTCCCAGCCCATTGGCGGCGCCATCGATGACCGGGAGGTCGAAGGAGACCGCCAGCCAGAGGCTGGCGCGGTTGTACCCGGCGACGAGGACGCGATCATGAAAGGCGTCATGCCACCACTTCCAGTCGACCGTCTCGGCCAGGAATCGCGACAGCCGGATGTACGTTCGCAGGAAGAGGCGATCGTAGAGCTCGTCCACCCACCACTTGTTTTCCAGCGCCACAAAGAGGCGGCCCAGGATTCGCAGCAGCGGGTCCGGCGATCCTACGGCGAGCGGCTTTCGGCCGTACAGCAGCCAGGCGGCCGCCAATCCGACAAGGGTGAACCCGGTTGCCAGCCCGGCCACGAGCAAGCTCGGCTCGGCCGAGTGCAAGTGCTCCATCGTGTGGGTCAGCCACGCGGTCATCATCTGGGCGAAGGGAAGGCCCGCCGGAAGATTGAGCAGGCCGCCAAGGACGGTGAGCGCCGCCAGCAGGATCAAGGGCACGAGGATCAGCGGCGGGCTCTCCGAGGCATGCGCCGCGGCCTCCGAGCGCGCCGTGCGGTAGAAGACCATCACCAGTTGTCTCCCGGTGTAAAAGGCGGTGAGCAACGCGGTGAGGGCCAACAGGACGTAGATCGGAGGGTTAACCAAGAAGGCATCGATCAGAATTTCGTCTTTGGAGAAGAAACCAACCAGCGGCGGCAAGCCGGCCAACGCCAGCCCTCCGATCAGGAAGACGATATGCGTGATCGGCATGCGCCGCGCCACGCCCCCCATGTTGCGCATGTCTTGCGGATCGAAGGGCGGGCCATGCTCGGCCTGCGCCGCATGGTCCCCTTCGGGATCCCCTTCGGGATGCGAAGCGCGATGCGAAGCGCGATCCCGAGAGACATCGGGACTGGTGTGCGAAGCGCGATGGTGCGCATGCTCGATTCCCAGGATGACCGAGCCGGCGCTCAAGAACAGCAGCGCCTTGAAGAAAGCGTGCGCCACCAGATGGAACATCGCTGCCGCGTACGCCCCCAATCCGGCGGCCGCCACCATGAAGCCGAGCTGGCTGATGGTCGAGTAGGCCAGCACACGTTTGATGTCGTATTGGCCGACGGCGATCGTCGCGGCGAACAGCGCCGTGACCGCGCCCACGGCGGCGACCAACCCCGAGCTGGCCGGCGCCAGGGAGAACAGCACGTGCGAACGCACGATCATGTAGATCCCGGCCGTGACCATCGTCGCGGCGTGAATCAAAGCCGACACCGGCGTCGGGCCGGCCATGGCGTCGGGCAACCAGACGTACAGGGGGATCTGGGCCGACTTGCCGGTGGCGCCGATCAGAAGAAACAGGGTGATGGCCGTGACGACCCCGGTGATCTCCGCGCCGCTCGCCTCCGCCTGGCCGAAGACCTCGTGGAAGTTCAGGCTGCCGAAGGTCCAGAAGATCAGGAAGAGTCCGATCAGGAAACCGGCGTCACCGATGCGGTTCGTGACGAAGGCCTTCTTGCCGGCCCAGGCATTGCCGATCCCGCCCTTGCCCTTCTCATACCAGAACCCGATCAGCAGGTAGGAACAGAGCCCGACGCCTTCCCACCCGACAAACAGGGTCAGGTAGCTGTCGCCCATGACCAGGACGAGCATCGAAGCGATGAAGAGATTGAAGTAGACGAAGAAGCGCGTGTAGCGACCCGGATCTTCGTTAAAGCGCACGTCGTCGTGCATGTAGGCCGTGGCGTAGACGTGGATCAGGCTGCCGACGCCGGTCACCACCAGCATCATCGTCACCGCCAGGGTGTCGATCTGCAGCGCCCAACCGATCTGCAGCCGGCCGACCGAGATCCAGTCGGCGATGGGTACGATCGCCCCTTCAGGCTGGACCCGCAGGGCCGCCGCCTGGAGAAGCGAGACCAGGAACGCCAGCACGACGGCCACGCACCCCACCCCGCCGGCGAAACGCTCCCCCAGCCGGCGTCCGAGCGCCAAGTTGAGCAGCAGGCCGGCCACCGGAAGCAGGATGGCGAGCGGCGCCACGGCGAAGATCGATTCAGGCGTCAGCTTCCCTCCTCCGTCGAGCCGTCGTCCATGGCCAGCAAGGCTTGTCGAGTCACCTTTCGATCATGCACGTTCCCCTCGGAACGAATCAGACTGACCACCGACCACTGACCACTGACCACTTCCGATTACCCTCGCAACCCCGAGACCTGATCGACGTCGATGCTGTGTTTCGTCTTGAAGATGGCGACGATCAGTGCCAGCCCGACCGCCACCTCGGCCGCCGCCACTCCAATGATGAAGAACACAAACACCTGGCCGCTAGGCTCGGCCCGCTGGCGGGCGAAGGCGATGAAGGCCAGGTTGGCGGCGTTCAGCATCAACTCGACGGACATGAACATGACGATCGCATTTCGGCGCACCAATACGCCCAGAACGCCGAGGGCGAACAAGACCGCCGACAGGCCCACCACGTAACCGGTGGGAACGTTCACCGCGCCTCCTTCGATCGTTGCCGTCGGGTTAGCACGATCGCCCCAACCATCGCCACCAGCAGCAAGATCGAGGTGACCTCGAATGGGAGCAGGTAGCCGCCAAACAAGACCTCACCCACGGCCGCCGGGCTGCCGAACGCCTGGCCCACCAGCGGGACCGCCCCGGGCGACTGTGTGTTCAGCGAAAGGGCCAGCGCCAACATCCCGAACAGGATCACAGTCACGGCGGCGGCCACCGGCCCCTGCCACGGCAGGCTGGGCCGGGTTTCCACCCGCTCCGCCCCAAGCAACATGATGACGAAGAGGAACAGCACCATGATTGCACCGGCGTAGACCGTCACTTGCACCAGGGCGATGAAAGCGGCTTGCAGGAGCAGGAAGAAGACGGCGACGGTCATGAAATTGAGCACGAGGAAGAGAGCCGAGTAGACCGCGTTTCGGCTGAGCAGCATGCAGATCGCCGTCCAAATCGCCACGGCGGCCAGTCCGAAGAAGATGAGCAGGTCGGTCGTCATCCGGTCAGTCCATCCCAGGCGAACGGAGCCCTACTCCGGATCCTGCATCTCCGGCACCGAGCGATCGAAGGCCCCGGCCGGCACAGTCATCGGCGTCGGCTGGCCGCCGGGGGGCACCGGCACCAACAGCCGGTCCTTGGTGTAGACCGCCGAACGTCGATCAGTGAAGGAGAGCTCGTAGTTGTGGCCGAGGATGATGGCCTCGGTCGGGCAGGCGTCTTCGCAGTAGCCGCAGAAGATGCAGCGCAGCATGTTGATCTCGTAGGTGCTGGCGTAGCGTTCGCCCGGCGAGAAGCGGTGTTCGTCGGTGTTCTCGGCCGATTCAACGAAAATCGCATCCGCCGGGCAGGCGGCGGAGCAAAGCGAACAGCCGATGCACTTCTCCAACCCGTTGTCGTAGCGGCGTAGCTCGTGCCGCCCGCGGAAGCGAGAGCGGACCGGCCGTTTGACTTCCGGGTATTGGATCGTCACCGGCCGCTCGAACATGCTGCGGAAGGTAATCCACATCCCTCGCAAGATACCGAAAAAGCCCACCTCAACCTCCCCAGACCACAACACCGACGGCGGTCAGCGCCACGCTGAGCAGCGCCAGCGGGAGCAGGATCTTCCAGCCGAAGGCCATCAACCGGTCATAGCGGAAACGCGGCAGCGTCGCTCGAAGCCAGATCATCAGAAGCAAGAGCGCAATGACCTTGACCGCCAGCCAAACCGGCCCCAGCAGGGGCACCTGGTCCACCCCCGGGCCGCCATAGCCGCCCAGAAAGAGGGTGGCGGCGATGGCGCTGACGGCAATCATCTTGTCGTACTCGGCCATGAAGAGCAGGGCAAACTTCATTCCCGAATACTCGGAGTGGTAACCCGCCGTCAGCTCCTGCTCGGCCTCCGGCATGTCGAAGGGGGCCCGGTTGACCTCGGCGATCGCCGCCACGACGAAAACGATGAAGCCGATCGGCTGGTAGACGACGTACCACCGCGCCGCCTGGCCTTCGACGATATCCTGAAGACTCATGGAACCGGCGATCAGGATCGGGCCGATGAACGCCAGACCCAGCGCCAGCTCATAACTGATCATCTGCGCCGACGAGCGCAACGCGCCCATCAGCGAGTACTTGTTGTTCGACGACCAGCCGGCCAGCACGATTCCGTAGACGCTGATGGACGAGACCGCCATCAGGTAGAGCACGCCGATGTTGACATCCGGCGCCAGACCCAGCGTGATGGTCTGCCCAAAGAGTTGGATCGGCGGACCGAGCGGCACGACGGCCAGGATGATCAGCGCCGGGACCAGCGTAACCACGGGCGCCAGGATGAAGATCAGACGATCGGCCTGGGCCGGGATCAACTCCTCTTTGAAGAAGAGCTTGATCCCGTCGGCCACCGGTTGAAGCAAGCCAAACGGGCCGGCACGATTCGGCCCGATGCGCACCTGGATGCGGGCCAACACCCGCCGCTCGAGCAGCGTCAGGTAGGCGAAGCCGGTGAGCAGCGAGAAGATGATCAGCGCCGAGATGACAACCGACTGGACCAACAGGGCGGTGGTCATGGGCGGGTCCCGCCGGAGGCGGCCCGCAACCGGGCGCGAGCCGGTGTGCGTAGCGTGAGACCGGAGCTCCGCAGCACAAGGGCGGCGCCGACAGGGACGGCCGACGACACGGCCGCCGCACAGGTTTCGACCCGCCCGTCCCACTCGATCTGCACCCGGCCGCCATCGGCCAGGTGGAGCGCGGTTGCGTCTTCCGGGTTCAATTCGATTTGGTGGGAGGCGCGGCACGTCTCGAGCAGCTTCGACGGAAGGACGGTCGTCCCTCGATCGTACAGCCGGAGCACGGGAACGAGCAGGAGGCCTGCGCCGGGGGCAGGCGCCGTCGTGGCCGGCCACGGAGCTTCGGCGGCACCTCCGCTCTCGACATCACTCGCAAGTTTGACGCCCAAACCCTGGCGATTGGCATACGCCGTGCCCCCGAAATACAAGTCGTCGCCGCCCACAAGCGGCCACTGTTCGTGGACTTCGGCCAAGGCCCGATAGGTGACCCCGGCATACGCCGGGACCGAGGAGGCAATCTCATCCATCCCGGCGGCGGCTGAAACGGGCGCGGCCTTCCCGCCCAGGCGCGCTCCGAGCGAAGCGGCAATCCACCAATCCGGGCGCGCCTCCCCAAGCGGAGGAACGGCCGGATAGTAGCGCTGCACGCGGCCCTCGCCGGAGGTGAGGCTTCCCTCTCGTTCGATGAAGGATTGCGCGGGGAAGACGACGTCGGCGAGCTCCGCCGTCGCCGTCAGGAAGAGCTCGTGCACAACCAGGAAGTCGAGCGCATCGATCACCGGCCGCAAGGTAGGATCGTCGCCGAGGGGATCGGCGGCAGCGATGTAACCGGCCTTGGCCTGCCTCAAGTACTCCAGGATTCCATCGGCGGGCGGGCGCAGCCCCATGTCCCACGCACCCTGATCGTTGGCGCTCGGCCACACGCCGATCAACCCGGATTGCGGCTTTCCGGCATGGCCGGTCCCCACCAACAGCGCGGCGCACGCTTCGGCCAGGGCCGTACTGCCTGCGTAGTCGAGACCCTCAGATCCGAAGAAGACAACGAGCTCGCCAGCGTGCGATAGCGCCGACCCGGCCGCCTGGTCACGATCGGCACGGGCGGAACGGTCTTTCATTCCCGTCGCACCGGCCAGGCCGAGGACGGTCTCGACCGCCTGGCCATAGTCATACCGCACACGATGCCGTGCGAAATCATCGGTCCGAGTAGATCGGGCGTTCGCCACTACCAGTGCCGCCCCGCGCTCAGCCGCCAGCTTGATCCTGAGCCACCAGATCGGTGCCTCTTCGTGGAGGTCCGTCGCCACAACCAGGATGGCGTCGCCCGGACCGAGCTGGCCCAGATCGCCCAGACGGCCGAGGCCGAAGCGACGCGTGATGTCACCTCCGCCCATTTGCGTGTCCAACACAGCCTGGCCGCCGACAGCCTCGACCGTACGGCGGAAGGCGAACAAGTCTTCGTTCGACAGACGTCCTCCGGCGATTCCCCTCAATCCCGGGCCGGCCGAACGCAGCCCTTCGGCGGCAGCGCTGAGCGCTTCCTCCCACGTCGCTTCCACCAGGTTGCCTTCGCGCCGAACGAGCGGCCGCTGCAAACGCGTCGGGCTCGAGGCGAAATGATGGGCAAAACGCCCCTTGTCGCAGATCCAGGTCTCGTTGACCGCTTCGTTCTGCCGGGGCATGACGCGCTTGATGATTTCCCTTCCGCCGCTCTCGGCCTCGCGCCGGGTGTTCAGCGTCAGGTTGCAGCCGACCGGACAGTGAGGGCAGATCGAAGCCGCGGTATTCAACTCCCACGGCCGGGCGCCAAAACGGAAGTCGGCCGTCGTCAGCGCGCCCACCGGGCAGATATCCGTGGTGTTGCCGGAGAAGTACGAGTCGAAGCCGGGCTCAGAGAAGGTCACGATCTCCCACTGGCGACCGCGCTCGTAGAAGCCGATCACCGCGTCGCCGGCGATCTCCTCCTGGAAACGGACGCAGCGGGCGCATTGAATGCAGCGTTCGCGGTCCAGGACGATCAGGTCACCCAGGGGAACGCGCTTGTCGAGGTGGAACTTGTCATCGTAGACGAAGCGGCTCTTACCAGGGCCGTGGCCCATCGTCAGGTTCTGCAGTGGGCACTCGCCGCCTTTGTCGCAGATCGGGCAGTCCAGCGGGTGGGAGGTGAGCAAGAACTCGACCACTTCCTTGCGCCCGGCGAGCGCTTTCTCGCTCGCGACGCGGACGTTCCAGCCCTCACCGACGGGAGTGGTGCAGGCCGTTTCGAGTTTGACGTTGTAGAACAGCACCGGCTTACCGTCGCTGTCGAGCGGCACCTCGCCCGTTACCCGGTCGCGGGCCGGGCGGCCGATCTCGACCAGACACATCCGGCACATCCCCACCGGCGCCATCTTCGGGTGATAGCAGAAGACCGGGATGTCGATTCCGGCGCGCTTGGCGGCGTCGACGATCAGCGTCCCGCCCGGCACGCTCACCGGGCGACCATCGATGGTCAGGCGCACTTCCCCGTCGCTCATTGTCCGCTAGCCTCGTGCGCGGCGAAGTCGGCCCGGAACCGCTCGATCCCCGAGGTCACGGGCATGATGGAAAACTCGCCCAGGGGACACAAGCACTTGCCCTCGATGCCGCGCGCCACCGCCTGCAGCAGGTCCACTTGGCCGGCGTCCGCCGGCGTGCCGTCGTGCAGTCGTTCGAGCAGGTGCAGCATCCAGTAGGTTCCCTCGCGGCACGGCGTGCACTTGCCGCAGGACTCGTGCTTGAAGAAGCGGGTCGTCTTCAGCGCCACCCAGAAGATGTCGACCGAGTCGTCGATGACGATGATCGAAGCCGAACCGAGCATCGAGCCGACCTTGGGAAGGGACTCATAATCCATCGGGGTGTCGAGCACTTCTTCCGTCGCCACCAGGATCGGTGCCGAGGCGCCGGCCGGAAGAATCGCCTTGATCTTCCTCCCACCGGGGACGCCGCCCCCGTGGTCGAAGATCAGCGTCCGAAACGGAGTCCCCAACGGGAGCTCGTAGTTACCAGGGCGCGCCACGTTGCCCGAAAGCGAGAAGACTTTCGTCCCGGGGCTGTCTTTGGTGCCGATCGAGCGGTACCAGTCGGCGCCGCGCGCCAGAATCGGCGGAAGGTTGGCCAGAGTCTCGACGTTGTTGACCACCGTCGGTTGGCCGTACAGCCCCTTGGCCGCCGGAAAGGGAGGGCGCAGGCGCGGCTGGCCGAGCTTGCCTTCGAGCGATTCGAGCAGCGCCGTCTCTTCCCCGCAAATGTAGGCTCCGGCGCCCAGGTGGACGAAGATCTCCAACGAGAAGTCGGTGCCGAACAGCTTCCGCCCGAGGAAGCCTCGGCCCCGAAGCTCGGCGATGTGCGCCCCGAGCGCCGCCGCCAAGTCCCAGAATTCCCCCCGGCAGTAGATGTAGGCGGTCGAGGCTCGCGCGGCGAAGGCGCACAGGGCCACCCCTTCCAGCAGCTGGAAGGGGTTGTGCTCCATGATCTCCCGATCTTTGAAGGTTCCCGGCTCCGACTCGTCGGCGTTGACGACGACGTAGCGCGGGAAGACGTCGGGCGTGAGAAAGCTCCACTTCACGCCTGTGGGGAAGCCCGCCCCACCCCGTCCGCGCAAGCCGGAAGCCTTGACGATCTCGATCACGTCCGGGGGCGACTTGCTGGTGACGGTCGTCTTTAGCGCTTCGAAGCCGCCATGCGCCAGGTAGGTGTCGAGGCGGTCGAAATCGGGGATGTCGCGATGGCGGAGGAGGATGTGTTCAGCTGCGGCCATAGGTCCGCCGAACTTCCTCCGTCCAGGCCATGGCGCTCTCGACCGTCTGGCTCTCGCGATAGTGGATTCCGGTGCTGTCTTGCACCTGGAACATCGGCGCCCGGTCGCAGCCCGCCAGGCAAGTCACTTCTTCCACGGTGATCAGGCCGTCCGCGGTGGTTTCGCCGAGGCGAATCCCCAGATTCTGGCAGACGGATTGGGCGAAGGCCTCGGCGCCGCGCAGCGCGCACGGCAGATCGGTGCAAATCTGCATGCGCACCTGGCCGGCCGGGCGGTCGTGGTACAGGGTGTAGAAGCCGACGAGCGAACCGACCTGAGTAGAGCTCAGGCCGAGGATCGTCGCGACTTCCTGCAAAGCGGCCGGGCTCAGGTAGCCATACTGATGCTGAGCCAGGTAGAGAAGCGGCATGACCGCCGAACGTCTCTGGTCCTCCGGGTACCGAGCCAGGATGGCGTCGATCTCGGTGGCGTACTTCTCCCGCAGCGCGCCCAGGCGTACGTCGGGCGCGGTCATCGGTCGACATCTCCCAGAACGATGTCGAGACTGCCGATGATGCCAACCAGATCGGCCACCAGGCAGCCGCGGGAGAGCACGGGCAGGGCCTGCATGTTGGCGAAGCTCGGCGTCCGGAAGTGAACCCGGTGCGGCTTCGGGCCCCCATCGCCTTCCAGGTAGCAGGCGAGCAGCCCGCGCGGCGATTCGACCGGCACAAACACGCCGCCCGGCGGCGCGGAGAATCCCTCGGTCCATAGTTTGAAATGATGGATGAGGGCCTCCATGCTGACCCCCAGCTCGGAGCGCGGTGGAGGCACGAACTTGCGGTTGTCCGAGATCACGGGTCCTTCGGGCAGGCGGGCCAGGGCCTGCTCGACGATTCGAAGCGACTGGCGCATTTCCTCCATGCGACACAAGTAGCGATCGTAGACGTCGCCGTGCGACCCGGTGGGCACATCGAATTCGTACTGCTCATAACCGCTGTACGGCTGAACCTTGCGCATATCCAGGTTCGGGCCCGAACCGCGCAGCGACGGCCCGGTCAACCCCAGGCGCAGGGCGTCGTCCGCCGAAGCCACGCCGATTCCGCGGGTGCGGTCGATCCAGAGCGGGTTGCCGGTGAGCAGGCCCTCGTATTGGCGGATGCGCGCCGGGAAGGTCTCGAGGATGGTTCGCACCGCCGGAACGAAATCCGCCGGCACGTCGCGCCACAAGCCACCCGGGCGGAAATAGGAGGTCATCATACGCTGGCCGGAGCACATCTCGAGCACGTCGAGAATCAATTCCCGTTCGCGGAAGCAGTACAGGAAGACCGACATCGCCGCCAGGTCGAGGGCATGCGTGGCCAGCCACACCAGATGCGAGGCGATGCGCTGCAACTCGGTCAGGATGACCCGCACGGCCTGGGCCCGCGGCGGGACGTCGAGCCCGACCAGCTTCTCGATCGCCAGGACATAGACCAGGATGTTGCCCATCGTGTTGAGGTAGTCCATCCGGTCGGTCATCACGCTGGCCTGGGAGTACGTCTTGGCTTCCATGTTCTTCTCGATGCCGGTATGCAGGAAGCCGATATCGGGGATGCAGTTGACGATCCGCTCGCCGTCGAGCTCGAGCAGCAAACGCAGCACGCCGTGCGTGCTCGGATGCTGCGGACCCATGTTGAGCAGCATCGTCTCGCCCTGCAAGGCGCGATCGGAGACCAAGTGCTTCAGTTCGTCGACCGTGATTTCGAGGGTGGAGGTGGCCACGGTTAGCGCTTGAAGTCAGGACGTAGGGGCACGGCACCCTGGCACCGCCCGCCAGGGCAGGTGTGCCGTGCCCCTACGCGGGGACGGAGGGAAGAGCGTCGGGAGCGTACAGAAGCAGTCATCTCACTCGTGCGCGTAAGGCTTGCGCTTGTCGATCTCGTCGAAGTTGAACGAAAATTGCACTTCTTCGTAGCCGAGCGGATGATCCTTGCGCAACGGATAGCCGACCCAGTCGAACGGCATGAGAATCCGGCGCAGGTCGGAGTGGCCGCGGAAGGTCACTCCAAACATGTCGTACACCTCCCGCTCGTGCCAGTTGGCGGCCGGGTAGACTGGCTCCAGGGAGTCGATTTCCGGGGCGTTACCGGGAAGGCGCACCC
>DATEVL010000084.1:0-5675 GCA_035281845.1 Anaerolineales bacterium
GGACCGCGGCTGGCGGGCGACCCCGGCCCAGCTTAAGCTGTTCTTCCAGAAGGCGAGGGAGCTCCCGGCCTGCGTCGGCGTTGGTGTGTGGTGCCTCGATCAGGCCACACCGGCCCAGCTCGCCCCGTTGGCGGAGTTCCAGTGGGGCTAGCCGGTGGTCGGCGGTGAGTGGGTGTAGCCTGCGTACGCCCGCAGCCTAAAGGCTGCGGCTACCCCACTGACCACTGGCCACTGGCAACTTGCGTGATGGCTTCGGAGGACTCGTGGGAAAGAACGTCGTTAAGATAAACCGGGCGCCTGTGCTGACCCTGTGGGCGGCCGTCGTCGCCGAGAGGCTTGGTTTCGACCAAGAAGAGGCATTGACCCTGGGCAAGGCGATGGCCGGTTACACGGCGCAGGCCAAAGGACAGTGGCTGGGCATTTACGAGGAGAAGGAACGGAGTGCCTCCGAGCCGCGCCCTGTGGAACCCGACCTCGTCTTCGTGAACCTCATGGGGAGGTCTCTCCCCGCCCTGATGACGCCGGTCGGGATTCGCGCTGCCGAGAAGGGGCAGCCGTCCGACCCGGAGAGCGTCCGCCGCTACCTGAAGAGCAAGTTCGGCGAAAACCTCGACAGCGCGACCGAGGCGATGCGCGCCCTGGCGCGTTCGTTTCCGGTCGATCGTTTGGAGACGGAGGCGTATGGGCTGTACGAGCGCTTCCGCCCGAAGGTGGAGAAAGGCAAGCGCGGTTGGGGGGCGCAGGGGGTATTGGACCTGGAGGCGATCGAGCGGTTGCGCGAGGCCGCCCGTAAGCAATCGTAGGGGCACCGCGCGCCGTGCCCCTACCCAGTGGCTAGCTCACCGGTTGCCGAAGGATGGTTTTCAGCTTCTTGGGCGAAGTGCGGCTTGGATCGCTCAAGTAGATCTCGTGATGCCGGCCCCGCGGGCGGTGACCCTGCTCCTTGATGAATTCATGCAGTCGCTTGATCGTGGGAGGCTCCGCGGCATAAGGGCCGATATGCAGCACCTGCGCGGACAATCCCTCCTTCCAGGTCTTCAGCCGAACTTTGCGCAAGGCCGGGAGCGGCTTCTTGGCCATCGCTTCCTTGCGAACCTTGTCGAGCATGGCCTGCGTCACGAATCCCGGCACCGCCAGCATCGCCTGCCAGCGCCAGGCCGAGCCCGGGGCGCGCGAGTCGAAGCCTTTCCGCCCGGCTTGCCACCACAGCGAGTCGAGCGGCAGCACCGGCATCTCCCGCTGGCGCGTTCCCTTCTTCCCGCTGAACTTCAAGGTATAGACCAGCGTGTACAGCGCCTGGATCGCTTCCCGGTACTCGGTGCCTTTCGCCGGGTGCCCGCGTCCGAGGATCATCAAGTACTTGATGGCTGGAAGGCGGACGAGCGCCGGATCTCGGCGAGCGGAATAGAACGCTCCGATCTCTTTGCGGAAGTCTTTGGCCATCTTATCCTCGCTGGATTTACGCGCCGAGCAGGGACGCCAGCCGTTCGGCGGACCGCGCCTCGACCTCGGCGTGCAAGCTCTTACCATGGGCGTCCATTGTGACGACGGCGGGAAAGTCCCTCACCTCGATGACCCACATCGCCTCCGGCACGCCGAAGTCGAGCTTGTGGACGGCGATCACTCGGGTGACGGTTTGGGCGATGAGCGTCGCCGCGCCTCCGATGGCATGCAGGTAGACGCCGGGCACTTCGCCGCAGGCCTCCAGAGTTCTGAGCCCCATCCCGCCCTTCCCGATCACGGCCCGCACTTGGAAATGGCGCATCACATCGCCCTGGTAGGGTTCCTCGCGCGTGCTGGTTGTCGGGCCGGCGGCGACGAAGCGGTAGTCCTTCGTCTCGAGGCCGCCCACGACCGGGCCGCAATGGTAGATGGCGCCGCCTTCGAGCAACGGACGAATGGCGCGCTCGACGTCCAGGTCGTCGCCCGCCGGCAGACGAGTCTTCCGGATGAAGGTCTCGACCAGCCATTTGTGGGCCGTGTCGCGCCCGGTGAGGAGAATCCCGCTCAATCGCACCGCATCGCCGACCTTGAGCCGCCGGATGGCGTCGGGGGAGAGAGGCAGGGTCAGCGTCTGCACAGCGGCCTCCTCATGGGTATCGAACGTCTTCGCCGTGCACGATCATGCGGCGGCGACGGTAGGCCCAGCACATGTACGACACGGACACGAAGTAGCTGGCCGGCAGTCGGTGGAGACTGGTGGCTTTGACTCCCAACAGGGTCGTGTTGCCGCCGAAACCCATCGGGCCGATCCCGAGCCGATTGCCCTCCTCGAGGAGACGCGTTTCAAGGGCCGCCAGCTGTCGATCGGGGTTCGGCTCGTTCATCGGCCGGAGCAGCACTTCTTTCGAGGCGGCGAAGGAGGAACCGCGGTCCCCGCCGATGGCGACCCCCAAGACTCCCGGGGCGCAACCCTGGCCCTGAGCCTGATGAACCGCGTCGAGAACGACCCGCCGCACGCCTTCCAGGTCGCGGCCCGCACCCAGCCAGCCGTCGGGCAGCGAGTATTGAGCGCCGACGTTCTCGCAGCCGCCTCCCTTGAGGATCAGTTCGACCGTCAGCTCGTCCCCTTCGATCTCCTCGAAGTGGATCGTGGGGAAGGCGCCGTCGCCCAGGTTGTTCCCGCTGTTCTTGCCGCTGATCGAATCGACCGCATTAGGTCGCAGGTAGGACTTCTTGGTCGCCTCGGCTACCGCCCCTCGAATCTGATCCCGCAAGGCCCGTGTACTCCAGTCGCCCGGGTGGCGCACGAAGAACAGGGGCGTCCCGGTGTCCTGGCAGATCGGGCTGGACTTCTGACGCGCAAGCCCAATGTTCTCGAGGATGGAGTCGAGGGCGCCGAGGGCCGCCGAGCCCGGCTGCTCGCGGGCGCGGGCATCGTGCAGGGCGGCCTCGACGTCGGGGGGCAGCTCCGTCGAAGTCAGGCGGATGAGTTCAAGGAGTTCGGGTGAAAGATCGCGCATGTCGACTCCCATGAGCTTTCCTGAAGCCTCACCCCGCGGCCTCCAACTGGACCTTCCATGGAAGGCCGCGGGGCCTAGCTTCCGGGAAGCTTGCGTAGTGGGTAGGTCCGCGCCAGACGACAACCCCATTGTTCGGCGTCGCCGGTCTTGCGGGGAGTGTGGAACCGCCGGCCCTCCCTCACTCAAAGTCACCCTCCGGCCAGACCTCCTCGCTGAGCGGAGTTACCCTCCAATAACGGCTTCGGCCACCATCGGCACTTGTCGCCCGCGTCTGGTGACCGCTCCGACGATCTGAGGGGGCCGGGGGAAGGGGAAACGCTTTCCCCTCCCCCCAGCCCCCTCACCCCCATCCCCCCACCCTCGCAAGCGGCGGGCGGAGGAGCCTTGCGTCCGTCTCTGCGAACCGCCGCTTAAGACTAGGTCCCCCTCAGCTCGTCCTTTTTTTTGAGCAATCTATGCGCCAGCCGTGCCTTGGCCGCGTGCTGAGTCTCGGCACTCGCGCGGCGCATCGTAGTTGCGAACACACGACTCCTTCCAGCGCCGCTTTCAAGGGAGGGGTGAGGGGGTATGGGGGCCAAAGGGGAGGGGGCTGTAAGCCCCCGCCCCTAGGCCCCCAAGATCGACCCTTCGATGCTCGCGCGGCGCATCGTCGTTTCTCCAGGGGACAGAAGTCCCTAGCTTCGCTCGGGATGGTATCGAAGCATTCTCCCGCTCCGGCTATAATCCTCGACTTGCGGTGAGGATGGAGACGCAGCGCAAGACGGACCTCCAAACGCGCGTCGATTGGGAGCGTGTGGCGCGTGGCGTCCTCCGCTCGCGCTTGCTGGACGAGCTGGAAGAGGCCGAGCTCGCCCCCACCGGCGAAGTCCCCTACCAGTTCTCCGCGCGGGGCCATGAGCTGGCCCAGGTGCTGCTCGCCCAGCATTTGACCCATCCGCACGACGCCGCCACCGTCTACTACCGTTCCCGCCCTTTCATGCTGGCTTGCGGCCTGACCGTGGCCGAAGCCTTGGCCGCCGATATGGGACGGACCGGGAGCCCGTCCGAGGGCCGTGACGTCGGTGTGGTCTTCTCCATGCCTGCGCGCGGCGGCCCGTCGGTGTTGCCGGCCTCCGGCGATGTCGGCGCGCAGTACACGCCGGCCTCAGGTTGGGCTCAGGCGATCGTTTATCGGCGAGACGTCCTGGGCGAGAGCGACTGGTCGGGCGCCATCGCCGTCGCCTTGGGAGGCGACGGCTCGGTGGCGACCAACGGTTTCTGGTCGGCGTTGACCATCGCCACCACCTTGCGCCTGCCGATGTTGTTCTTCATCGAAGACAACGGCTACGGGCTCTCCGTGCCGAGTTCGCTCCAAACGCCCGGCGGCGACATCGCCCGGAACCTCGAATCGTTCGATGGGATCCTCGTCCTCAACGGCTCGGGCACGGCGCCGGATTCGACGCCCGATCTGATCGTCCGCGCCGTCGACCACGTCCGCAGCGGCGCCGGCCCGTGCCTTCTCCGGCTGACGATGCCCCGCCTCTCCGGGCATACCTTCATCGACAACCAGGCTTACAAGTCAGCCGCCGAACGGGAAGACGAGGCCAGGCGCGATCCTCTGCCCCTGCTGGCGGGACGGATCGCCGACGGGATGTGGGAGGGCCTGCGCGCCGAGGCCGCCGCCGAGGTCCGGGCGTCGCTGTTGGAGGCGCGAGGGTTTCCGCCGCCGTTCGGCGATGGACCTCGCCATCTCTTCTTCGAAGGTCGGCTGCAACTGGTCGGGGGGGTTTCACCGAAGCGGCTTGGGCGCCGCCAGGCTGTCCGCCCCGTCGACTCCCTGGGCATGCCTGGCGAAGCCGGCAAGCGGCTGAATCTGATCGAAGCCGTGCGCGCGGTGCTGGACGAAGAACTCACGGCCAACCCCCGCTGCGTGGTCTTCGGCGAGGATGTCGGGGTGAAGGGCGGTGTTCACGGAGCCACGGCCGGCCTGCAGACGAAATTCGGGGCGGGCCGCGTCTTCGACACATCGCTCTCCGAGGAGGGCATCCTCGGCCGCGCCGTCGGCATGGCCTTGGCCGGCCTGCTTCCCATTCCCGAAATCCAATTTCGCAAGTATGCCGATCCGGCGATGGAGTCGATCAACGATTGCGGCACGCTGCGTTGGAGAACGGCCGGGAAGTTCGCCGCACCGATGGTCGTGCGCATCCCGGTCGGTCACGGCAAGAAGATCGGCGACCCCTGGCACTCGGTCACCGGCGAGGCGATCTTCGCGCATACCCTGGGCTGGCGGCTGGCCTTTCCGTCCAACGCCGCCGACGCCGCCGGTCTGCTGCGCAGCGCGCTTCATGGCCAGGACCCGGTCTTCTTCTTCGAACACCGCTCCCTGCTGGACGCGCCCCACGCGCGGCGTCCCGATCCGGGATCCGATCATGTGATTCCGTTCGGGCAGGCGGCCGCGCTGACAGAAGGCGATGCTCTTACGGTCGTCACCTGGGGCGCCATGGTCTATCCGGTGCTGGAAGCGGCCGCGCGCCACCCGCATCGGGTCGAAGTGCTCGACCTGCGCACGATCAGCCCGTGGGACCGCGCCGCAGTGCTGGCTTCCGTCCGCAAGACAGGGCGGTGCCTGGTGGTTCACGAGGACACGATCACTGGAGGCTTCGCCGGGGAGATCCTGGCGGTGGTCGCCCAGGAGGCGTTCACCGCGCTCGACGCGCCGCCACGACGACTGGC
>DATEVL010000085.1:0-2471 GCA_035281845.1 Anaerolineales bacterium
CATCCTGACCGATCCCGAGCGCTACCTCAAGCTGGGGGGCGAGGCGCGCGCGGTGACGGTGCTGTTCGCCGACATCCGCGGTTTCACGCGTTTCACCGAGCAGCACACCGCCCCTCAAGTGGTCGAGACGCTCAACCGGATTTTCCCGGCGCTGAGTCAGGTGGTCTTCAACTTCCGCGGCACGTTCGACAAATACATCGGCGACGCGCTGATGGCCTTCTACGGCGCGCCGGTGGCGGCGGCCGACGATCCCCAGCGGGCGGTCGACACGGCGCGGGAGATGATGCGCGTCTTCCGCAGCCTGGGCCAACAGGGCGGGCTGGATCTGAGGGGCCTCGGCTTGGGCGTCGGGCTGCACTCGGGTGAAGCCATCGTCGGCAACATTGGCTCGGAGCGGGTGATGGACTACACCGTCGTCGGCGACACGGTCAACGTCGCCAAGCGGCTGCAGGAACTGGCCGACGGTGGGCAGATCCTATTGAGCGAGGCCACCTACCGCCTGGTGAAGGGGGTGCGCGCCCGCCGCCAGCCGCCGTTGCAGCTGATGGGGCGGCAGGAGCCGATCACCGCCTTCGCCATCGACGACAGGTCGGCGGCGGGGGCGAAACGCGAGGCGGGGGCATGATCGGCGTCTCGGCGATGCTCCACTGGCGCGCTCCTTCGACTGCAGATTCCTAGCGTCGGCCCGGCCGGCCTCCTCGCACGGGCGCAGGTGGGTTCTCATGCCTCTGACCCTTCGTGAAGCGATGACCCTGGTCGAGCCCCTCCGGCTGTCGCGCGTGGTCGGCGGCGAGGGCGGCCTGGACAACGTGGTGCAGTCGGTCAACGTGATGGAGGTCCCCGACATTCTCGAGTGGGTCCATCCGGGCGAGCTGCTGGTCACGACGATGTACCCGCTGCGCGACGACGCGGCGGCGATTGAAGCGCTCGTTCCCCGTCTGGCGGACAAGGGGTTGGCCGGGTTGGCGGTGACCCCGTCCGGCTACATGGACGAATTTCCTCCGGCGATGGTCCGGGCGGCCAACGAGCGGTCGTTTCCGCTGATCGAGCTTCCGCAGAGAGTCTCCTTCATCGACATCATCCAGCCCATCACGAGCGAGATCCTCCGCCTGCAAGCGCGCGAGCTGATCCAGTCGGTCGAGATCCACCGCCAGTTCATCGACCTGGTGTTGAGCGGAGGGACCTACCGAGATATCGCCCAGGGGATCGCCCAGCGCGTCCATCGGCCGGTGACGATCGTCGATCGCTTTCGACGGGTTCTTGGCGAAGGCTTCCTCATGGGCGAAACATCGGCCCACAAGCCCTTCCTGCGGGACGAGGCCGGTGGAGACCGCTACCTGAACGACCTGTACCGTCCGCGGGCGCTGGCGCCGATGGAGGGCAGCGAAGCCGTCCTGCGCGTGGTCGAGGGCCCGGCCGGTTCGGTCGAGCACGTCGCCTGTCCAGTGCTGGTGGGCCCGATGACGCTGGGAGAGATCATCGTCTGGGGGCCGTGGGCCGACCCCCCTTCGTCGATGGACCTGATCGTCGTTCAACATGGCACCACGGTGGCCGCCCTGAAGATGATGGAGGCCCGGTCGATCGCCGAGGCGGAGGAGCGCTTCCGTAACGAGATTCTGGAGGGGCTGCTTTCATCGAGCCCGGACGAGCGCGGGCGCGCCATCCAGCAGTCCAACGATCTGGGAAATCGCCTCGCCCCGCCGTACGCCGTGGTTCTCGTCGGGCCGGACCGGCTGCGGGGCACGACCCTGACGAAAGTCGAGAGCATCGAGAAGCGCAACCTCGACTCCAGCCTTCACCTTTCGGAGAGATACATCCGCATCTTGCAGCCGGCGGCCTCGTTCTGGTATCAGGGCCCGCGCCTGGTCGTCTTCCTTCCGCTGCCGCGGCCTGCCCGCGCCGAAAGTCGGGCGCGACTGGTTCAGGAACTGCAAACGGTCTGCGACCGCATCCGGGCCGAGAATGCCCCCTATACCGTTTCGATGGGCGTCAGCCCGGGGGTGTTCGACTTGGACGACTTCCGCAGCGCCTATGAGTGTGCGCGACAGAGCCTCCAGATCGGTTCGGCGCAGGAGGCCGGCGGAACCGGCCGAGTTACGCACTACGAGGACTTGGGATTGTTCCGGGTCGTCTCCGTGGCGGAGAATCCGGCGGGTGTCGAACGCTTCTGCCTGGATGCCATCGGGCCGCTGCTCGCTTACGACCGGGAGAATGACGCCAACCTGGCGGTCACCCTTCGCTCCTTCCTCGAACACAATCAGAATTCGGCCAAGACAGCCAAGCTTCTCTTTGTCCACTACAACACCCTTCGCTACCGCATTGACCGGGCCAAAGAGATCCTTGGCGATTTCTCGGAGAACCCTCAGCAGCGCCTGGAGATCGAACTGGCCCTGCAGCTCTATCCACTGATTGGACGGTTTCCGCCGGCGGAGCGCCCGCGCTAGTGTCCCGTCTCAGAGACATGAGCACAA
>DATEVL010000086.1:0-6736 GCA_035281845.1 Anaerolineales bacterium
GCGTATCGACTGGATCTGGCTCAGCCCCGATCTGCAAGCGACTCACGCGGAGGTGATCGACAGCGCTGTGTCGGATCACCGGGCTGTTGTGGCCGACATCAGTGACCGTTGAGACCCAAATCACTTGACGCCTAGGTAGGCGCCCGCAGGAGTGGTCAGTGGTCAGTGGTCAGGGAATGGGCAAGATCCACAGGCGCAAATCCATCCGGCTGAAGGACTACGACTACGCACAAGCGGGCGCCTATTTCGTCACGGTTATCGCCCGAGGGCGGCAGAGCCTTTTCGGAGAAGTCACGGATGGCGAGGTGGGATTGAGCAGGTGGGGGGAGATTGTGAGAGAGGAATGGTTCAAGTCAGCGCAGGTTCGGCCCTACCTTCGATTGGAGGGTGACGGATTCGTCGTCATGCCGAATCACGTTCATGGCATCATCTGGATCATTGAGGATGATGTAGGGGCACGGCGGCGCCGTGCCCCTACCGCGGAACGGTTTAGCGACCCGGTCGCTGGCTCCCTCCCAACCATCGCGCGTTCGTTCAAGGCCGTCACAACACGTCGCATAAACTTCGAACGAAAGACTCCGGGCCTTCCCGTCTGGCAGCGCAACTACTACGAACACGTCATTCGCGGCGAAGATCAGCTTGAGCGAATCAGGCGCTACATTGTCGACAACCCGCTGCAATGGAAGCGGGATCTCGAGAACCCGAATGCATCACGACTCACCAGCGCTCCTTCCATCGATGAGCCTTGGAGGGCGTAGGGTCGGCCGAAACCGGTCGGCCCCATGGTTTCCTAACTGACCACCGACCACTGACCACGGACCACTGCTCTTGGAGGCTCGCCATGCCTTTCGGAAACGAGACCTGGATTCGACCGCAACAAGCCGTCAGCTTGCTGCCCAGCGAGGCCGGTGAACGATCCGCCTCGGTCCTCGAGCGACCGGGACTGCAAGTCAAGATCTACGCGCCGCGCGGCCTGGATCCGCAGGGCCCTCACACGCGCGACGAGGTCTACGTCGTGATCTCGGGCACAGGAATGTTCCGCAACGGCGACCGGACTCATTCCTTCGCACCCGGCGACTTGATGTTCGTCCCGGCCGGAGTCGAGCATCGCTTCGAATCATTCAGCGACGATCTGGCCGTCTGGGTGGTTTTCGTAGGCGAGGGGCAGCCGCGGCCGTAGCCAGGCGGCGTCCCCTGCGGCTATAATCACGCTCATGAAGCCCTTCGTCCCACCTCCTCGTTAACTCTCACCGCAGCTGCTAGCGCGCCCTCCGCCCGCCTGCCTCCCAGGTCTTGGCGATTTCAACCTGCCTGGGAGGACAGGCTCCATGACACACGCCCTTCGACGATTCGCACGCAGTCTGTCCGGCGGGCTTTCCGCCGGCGTGCTGACGTTCCTGCTGATCGAGTTCTACGATGAGTTGGCCTGGACTCTGGCCACCGTCGCCGTTCCTTTCATCCGAGACGATCTGGGCCTGACGTACGCTCAGGTCGGGCTTCTGCTCGGATGGCCGCTACTCGTTTCCTCCGTGATCGAACCTGTCGTCCTGCTTCTCGGCGACACGCCGCTCCGCTCGCGGGTGATGGTCGGAGGTGGCTTCGTCGTGGGAGGGGCGTTCGCCCTGGCGGGGGGCGCCGAGTCCTTCGCCATGATCATCGCCGCCATGACCCTGGCCGCCTCCGCCAGCGGCGCGTTCGTCAGCCTGAGCCAGGCCGGGATGATCGGCTCGCATCCGGCGCGCGAGAATGAAATGATGGCGCGCTGGACGGCGGCCGGGACGGTCGGCGACCTGTTGGGCCCGGCCGCGTTGGCCGCCGTCGTGGCGCTGGGCGCCTCGTGGAGGGCGAGTTTCGTGGTGCTCGCCGCAGCCGGAGTGGCGCTGGCGTGGTTGCTGCGCGCCCGTCTCGAGTTCCCCCCGCTGGCTGGGCGTCTGTCGGTGAAGTCGATCCTCGGCGAGCTTCACGAGAACCTACGCGGGGCGATGCGCGTGCGGGGCCTGTGGGGTTGGCTGATTCTTCTTCCGTTCTCGGACCTGATGCTCGATGTCTTCTTTGGTTACGTCGCCGTTTTCCTGGTAGACGTTGCCGGAATGTCCCCGGCCACAGCGGCGATGTCCGCGCTTCTTTGGATTCTGGGATTCTTGGCCGGCCAGATTCTTCTAGTTAGCCTCCTGCCCAGGCAAGGCGGGCGAACGCTGGTCCGCCTTTCGGCGGCGGCCACCTTGCCCGTCTTCGCACTCTGGCTCTCGGCGAGCGGATTGCCGTTGCGGCTCGGCCTGCTGCCTGCCCTGGGTCTTCTGGCCTCGCCCTGGTATCCGGTCTTGCAAGGCCAGGCCTATGCCAACCTCCCCGGCAGGCCGGCGACGGTCGCCGCGCTGACCTCCTTCATCGGATCGCTGGGCGGGCTGATGGCCGTGGCCGTTGGCGTGGCCGCCGGGCGAGCAGGCCTGATCGGAGGGATGATGCTGCTCGCCCTGGGTCCGCTGGTCTTGGCGTTGTTCACGCCGAGGTCTTCGTAGGGGCGCAGCGCCGCTGCGCCCCTACGCGCACTGGCGGGGAGCTCTCAGGTACAATACCTGCCGCGCCCAGGGGCCACGATATCGGCAGGCTTTGGGCGCGCCTTTTCCTTGCCAAACCCGAGGGAAGAAATGGTCGGCCCCTGGCGAGTCTTGGTCTCGGACGGCCTCGCCCAAATCGGGGTCGCGCGGCTGCAGCAGGAAGCCGAAGTGGTTCTCGACGACCTCGCCTCGCTGGGCTCGGTCGACGGGTGGATCGTTCGCAGCCGGACCCTTGTGGACGCGGCGGCGCTCGCCTCCGCAGCTCCTCGATTGCGCGTCCTGGGAAGAGCCGGAGTCGGGGTGGACAATATCGACCTCGACACCGCCCGGCGCGAAAAGGTCATTGTCGTGACCGCACCCGAAGCAACCACGATCGCCGTGGCCGAGCACACCCTGGCGCTGATGCTGGCCCTGGCGCGCCATATCCCTGCCGGCGATGCAGCCCTGCGCCGCGGCGAGTGGCCTAAGGGCCGCCTCGAAGGCAGCGAGCTCCACGGGAAGACGCTTGGCCTGATCGGCCTGGGCCGCATCGGGCGTGCCGTCGGCCAGCGCGCGGCTGCGCTCGGCATGGCCGTCATTGCCCATGATCCGTACCTGACGCCCGAGGCGATCCAAGCAACAGGAGCGGCACCGGCCGAAATGGACACGCTGCTGGCCGCATCCGACTTCGTCAGCCTCCACCTCCCCTTGACCGGTGAAACGCGCGGTTTCTTCAGCGCCCGGGCAATTTCGCGGATGAAACCGGGAGCGCGGCTGGTGTGCGCCGCCCGCGGCGGGTTGATCGACGAGCGCGCCCTGCAAGCGGCGCTCGACGAAGGGCGGCTGGCAGGCGCGGCACTGGACGTCTTCGAGCACGAGCCGCCGGAGGACAACCCCCTGCTACGCCATCCGCACCTGGTCGCCACGCCGCACATCGGGGGCCAGACGGCCGAAGCACAAACCCGCGTCGCCGTCGACATTGCCGAGGAGGTTCTGGCCGCGTTGCGCGGCGCGCCGCTGCGCTGGCGCGTGGTGTAAACCGCAAGCTCCCCGCGAGCTTCGAGCTCGGGGGAGCTGAAAACGAAGGAGGCGTCATGGGAACTCAGATCGACAGGTTGCGAACTTTGCTGGAGGAAGTCTTCGACCTGCGCGCATCCGCCGCCGTCTTGGAATGGGATCAGCAGGTCAACATGCCCTCCGGTGGGGCGCCCGGTCGCGCGATGCAGCTGAGCTTGTTGAGCCGTCTGGCCCACGAAAGGTTCATCGCCGACGAAATCGGCGCCGCTCTCGAAACCGCCACCGCCGAGGCCGCCGGCCTCGATCCCGACTCGGACGACGCCTGCCTGGTCCGCAAAGTCATCCACGATTACAGCAAAGCCCGCCGAGTCCCGGCATCTTATGTGGCCGAAAACAGCCGGGCCACATCGATGGCCCATGACGCCTGGCTCAAGGCCCGGCCGGCCAACGATTTCCGTTCGTTCCGGCCCCATCTGGAAGAGGTCTTTGACCTGCGCCGGGCCTACTCCGAGTTCTTCGCACCATATGACCACCCCTACGATCCGATGCTCGACGATTTCGAGCAGGGCCTGAAGACGCCTCAGGTGAGGGCGGTCTTCGACGAGCTCCGCCCGCGCCAAGTAGCGCTGGTGCGCGCCATCACCGAGCGGGGCAAGCCCGTCGACAACAGCCTGCTGCATCGTGAGTACGACGTTCGGAAGCAGTGGGACTTCGGCTTGGAGGTGGCCCGCGCCATCGGCTACGACCTCGACCGCGGCCGCCAGGATAAGTCCGCCCATCCGTTCACAACGACTTTCGGCCTGGGCGACGTCCGCATCACCACCCGCCTCTACCCCAACCTGTTATCGTCGTCGATCTTCAGCACAATGCACGAGACCGGCCACGCCCTCTACGATCAGGGGTCGGCCCCCGAGCTGGACCGCACGCCGCTGCTTGGCGGATCATCGCTCGCCATCCACGAGTCCCAGTCGCGGCTGTGGGAGAACCTGGTCGGCCGCAGCCTGGCGTTCTGGAAAGGCTTCTTCCCTCGCCTGAAGGCTCTTTTCCCGGAGCCGTTGTCGGACGTCGATCTGGTCACCTTCCACCGCGCCATCAACAAGGTCGAACCGTCCCTGATCCGCGTCGAAGCCGACGAGGCGACCTACAACCTGCACATCATGCTGCGGTTCGAGCTGGAAACCGCCTTGTCCGAGAAGCGCCTGGCCGTCGCCGACCTGCCCGCCGCCTGGAACGAGAAGATGCGAGAGTATCTGGGGCTGACTCCGCCCGATGACGCGCAGGGCGTCATGCAAGACGTGCACTGGTCCGGCGGAAT
The DNA here is from genome assembly GCA_035281845.1 of Anaerolineales bacterium. GTDB lineage: Bacteria > Chloroflexota > Anaerolineae > Anaerolineales > E44-bin32 > DATEVL01. The sequence goes on from DATEVL010000086.1 coordinate 4,870, forward strand.
CCTCGGCTACTTCCCGACCTATGCGCTGGGCAACCTTGTCGCCTCGCAATTGTGGGCGAAGATCACCAGCGACATCCCGCGTTTGACGGAGCAGATCGAGCGAGCACAGTTCGGCGAGCTTCTCGAGTGGCTTCGACTCAACATCCATCGCCACGGGTCGAAGTTCGAAGCGACCGAACTGCTCCAGCGCGCCGTCGGAAGCGGCCTGAGCGCGGCGCCCTACCTGAAGTACCTGGAGACCAAGTACGGCGAGATCTATGGCCTGTAAGGGTAGGGGCGCAGCGGCGCTGTAAGGGGTAGGGGCGCAGCGGCGCTGCGCCCCTACATCAGGTACACTCCGCACCATGGACCTCGCCACGATCCACGCGCGCCTCGCCACCAGCCTGCTCCTGTTCATGGCGATTGCCGCGATCTGGAACCTGATCTGTGCCGCTCGCCGGCACGGGGTTACCTCCAGCACATGGGGGATACTGGCGATCGGCGAGTTGCTGGCGCTGGCCCAGGGGGCGGTTGGCCTGGCCCTTTACCTCGGCGGCGACCGTCCTGCCCGCACCGTCCATCTGCTCTACGGTCTGACGGCGGTCCTGACCCTTCCGGCCTACTACTTCATCAGCCGTGGGCGCGACGACCGGACCGCCTCCTGGGTCTACGGTGCTCTTTGCCTCTTCCTGGCCTTCGCTGCGGTTCGCGGCGTGGTCACCGGTTGAACCTCGCCGAGCCAACCGTGTCCCCCGACTCTGTGAACACAGTCGTCGTTCTGGAGGGAGATCAGACCGGGCAGGAGTTGCTCGAGCAGGCGCTGCGTGTGCTCGATCCTTCCGTCATCCGGGTCCCCCTCGCTTTCGAGCGTTACGACTTGAGCCTGGCCAACCGCCGGCGCACCCAGAACGCCATCATTCATCAGGCGGCCCAAGCGGTCCTTCGCACCGGGCTGGGGATCAAGGCGGCGACGATTACCCCGGCACCTCCTTCTGTAGGAAGATCAGAAGGTGCCGGGGCCTCCCCAGCACCTTTTTCTGTAGGAAGCTCAGTGGGTGCCGGGGCCTCCCCGACAGCTTCCATGAAATCGGGAATGGGGGCTGTCGAGGTTACCCCGACGTCCGCCATCGAAAGAACGAGCAAGGTCGGTGGATCGGGGCACCCCGACTCGGACGACGTCGGCAGCCCCAACGCTCTCTTGCGGGAGGCCATCGGCGGCACGGTCATCCTTCGCACCGGCCGTCGTCTGCCGAACATCCGCCCCGTCGGCGGCGTCCACGCGCCGATTTCCGTCGTACGCATGGCCGTCGGCGACGCTTACGGCGCGCGCGAGTGGCGCGAGCCGACGGCCGACGGAGACGAGGTCGCCCAGCGGACCGAGCGCATCACGCGCTCCTCGTGCCGCGCCGTCGCCGAATTCGCTTTCCAGCACGCCGAGAAGACCGGGGCCAAAGTCTTCGGCGGTCCGAAGTTCACCGTCAGCCCGGTCTACGAAGGCCTGTTCAAGGAAGAACTCGACGCGGCCGGCGCCCGTCATCCGGCGGTCCGTTATGAGCCGCAGTTGATCGACGCCACCTATGCGTTGCTGCTGCGCAGCAGCGGCGAGGCGATGGTCATCCCGGCCCTCAACCGCGACGGCGACTGCCTCTCCGATCTGGTGATGCAGATGTACGGCTCGATCGCTGGCGCCGAGTCGATGATCCTGGCCTTCGACTCGAACAGCCTGACGGTGCACGCCGCCGTCGCCGAGGCGCCTCACGGAACAGCCCCGGCCCTGGAAGGCAAGAACCTCGCCAACCCGATGGCGATGATTCTAGCCGGAGCGGCCTTGTTGACCTACGTCGCTTCGGCCGAGGCGGCGCGCGCCTCGCGGGCGATCTACGAGGCC
>DATEVL010000087.1:0-2717 GCA_035281845.1 Anaerolineales bacterium
CTGCTCCACGATCTGCGCGAGCGGGCCAAGGAGCTGAACTGCCTGTACGAGGTGCAAGAGATCTTGGGCGCGCCGGGGATCACCATCGAGGAAATCTGCCGTCGCGTGATCCAGGCGTTGCCGCCCGGCTGGCAGTATCCCGACATCTGTCAGGCGGAAATCGTCCATAACGGGCAGGCCTATCGCTCGCCGGGATTCCGCGAGTCGCCCTGGCTGCAGAGCGCGCCGATCATCGTCCAGGATCAGCCGGTCGGCCGGGTGACCGTCTTCTACGTCGAAGAGCGGCCGCCTTCCGACGAGGGCCCGTTCCTCAAGGAAGAGCGTCGACTGATCGATACGATTGCCGAACAGCTCGGCTTCTACATCTTGCACGACCAGCTCAAACAGGTCTTCCACGAGAGGCTCGAGGCCGAAGGCAGCCACCGCGCCGAGTGGGCGGTGATCCTCGACCTGCTGAAGCGCACCGATCCCGAAATGCTGACGCGGATCACGCGCAAGATGGTCAACTATCTCGGCTGGAGCGGGATCGCGGAAATCAACAGCGTGCTCGCCCGCACCAGCCCGGCGGCATCGATGGAATCCGCGCTCGACGAAAACCGCCCCGCCCAGTTCCGACCCGGCGCCGGGCTGCTCGAACTGTGCGACGAGGTTTTCGACATCGCCAGCCGCCATCTCTCGCGCCAGGCGATCCTCGACATGATCGAGAAGTGGAGTCGGGAGGACCGCGTCCGTTTTCTGGTCGACGTCCTGGTCAACCCGGGTTCGACGCTGGCCGAGATCGGCGCCGCCCTCGGTCGCTACCGGTTGCTGGCCGGGCAGGGGCTCGATCTGACGGAGCCGCGCCAGCGCTGGTTTCGCATCGCTTTGATCCGCCGCATCATCAGCGAAGAGCCGGGTTTCATCGACACGGCCCGCCGCTACATCGAGATCGACGAATTCGCCGATTTGATGCGCCGGGTCATCCACCCCGCCGCCAGCCACGGCCATCTCGGGGGCAAGGGCTCGGGCCTCTACCTGGCGGCCCAGATCCTGCGGCGCTCGGCGTCGACCAACGAATGGCTGGGGGACATCCGCACGCCGAAGACCTGGTACCTGACCTCCGATGCCATCTTCCATTTCATGAGCGCCAACGATCTGGAGGACGTCGTCGAGCAGAAATACCGGGAGCCGAGCCAGGTCCGCCAGGAATACCCCTACATCATGCACGTTTTCAAGAACTCACCGCTGCCGCCGGAGATCGTCAAGGGGCTGTCGCTGGCGATCGATGATTTCGGGGACGTGCCGCTGATCGTCCGCTCATCGAGCCGCCTGGAGGATCAGACCTCGGCTACGTTCGCCGGCAAGTACAAGAGCCTGTTCATCGCCAACCGCGGCACGAAGGAAGAGCGGCTGGCCGCTCTGGGTGATGCCATCACCGAAGTCTTCGCCTCGATGTTCGGCCCCGATCCGGTGGAATACCGTCTGGAGCACGGCCTGATCGATCACCACGAAGAGATGGGCATCCTGATCCAACAGGTCGTCGGGCGGCGCATCGGCCCGTACTACCTGCCGACCTTCGCTGGCGTCGCTTTCAGTCACAACGAGTTCCCCTGGTCGAGCCGGCTCAAGCGCGACGACGGCCTGGTGCGGCTGGTGCCGGGGCTCGGGACGCGGGCGGTGGACCGCCTGAGCGACGACTACCCAGTGCTGGTGGCGCCCGGCCAGCCGGGCCTGCAGGTCAACGCCACCCCGGATGAAGTCGTCCACTATTCGCCGAAGAAAGCCGACGTCATCAACCTCGACTCGCGCACCTTCGAAACGATCGACCTGCTGCCCTTCCTGAGAGCGCACGGGGACGAGTTCCCGCTTGGCCGACAGTTGGTTTCGGTCTTCGAGCCCGAGATGATCCGCAGGCCGGGGGCGGCGGTGGATTTCCGTTCCGACAACCTGGTCGTCACGTTCGATGGCCTGATTCACCAGACGCCTTTCCTGCGGCAGATCCATTTGATGCTGCAGGTGCTCGAGCAGGCTCTGGGTTATCCGGTCGATATCGAGTTCGCCCACGACGGCGAGCACCTGTACTTGCTGCAGTGCCGCCCTCAGAGCCATAGCGGGGAAAGCCAGCCGCCGGTGATCCCCCGCCAGGTGCCGGCGGAGAAGATTCTGTTCACCGCCAACCGCTACATCTCGAACGCCAGCCTGGTCGATCTGACGCACATCGTCTATGTCGATCCGCTGCGCTACGCCGAGCTGGCGAACCTGGACGACCTGACCGCCGTTGGGCGCGCCGTCGGCGCCCTCAACCAGGTCCTGCCGCGCCGCCGCTTCGTGCTGATGGGGCCGGGCCGCTGGGGGAGTCGGGGCGACGTCCGGTTCGGCGTGCGCGTGACCTACTCCGATATCAACAATGCCGCCATGCTGATCGAGATCGCCCGCAAGCAGAAGGGCTCTCTCCCCGAGCCGTCCTTCGGCACGCACTTCTTCCAGGACCTGGTCGAGGCGGCCGTTCGCTATCTCCCGCTCTACCCCGGCGAGGAGGGCGTGGCCTTCAACGAGGCCTTCCTGCTTTCTCAACCCAATCGCCTGGCGGACCTGCTGCCGGCGTTCGCCCACCTGGCCGACGTCCTGCGCGTGATCGATCTTCCGTCATCGACCGGGGGTCAAGTCATGCAGGTGCTGATGAATGGCGAAAGCGAAGAGGCGATCGCCTTCCTGACCGAGCCGACCGGGCGCGATCG